>NZ_JALQDD010000073.1:0-206 GCF_023631405.1 Caballeronia sp. GAWG2-1 | reverse complement strand
CAACGTCGCGGCCTTGATGGACGCGTTGTCGTGTTCCGCAATTACCAGAATCGTCATCAGATCACCTTCGCTTCGTTCTGCAACTTCTCGACCAGCGTCTTGACATCGGGCACCACCACACCCGCCGAACGCTTGGGCGGCTCGACGACCTTCAGCGTCTTCAGTCGCGGCGCGACGTCCACGCCAAGGTCGGCCGGCTTCACGAC
>NZ_JALQDD010000072.1:0-220 GCF_023631405.1 Caballeronia sp. GAWG2-1 | reverse complement strand
CCTGTTTGGAGAGCGTTTTACCAACGCACGCGGGTGACTCCGCTAACCGCCTCGCACACAAAAATGCGGACAGGTTCACGCATTCACGAAGCCCCAAGAAGATACGTACTCGCATCAGTTGTGTGTGAGCAATCGACGCTTCCAAATTCCTGATGATCGGCTCATCTAATCGATTGTCACATTCTGTTGTCGTGCTTTCGGAACAACTGCGCGTGTCGTA
>NZ_JALQDD010000071.1:0-239 GCF_023631405.1 Caballeronia sp. GAWG2-1 | reverse complement strand
GGAGCGGTAGTTCAGTTGGTTAGAATACCGGCCTGTCACGCCGGGGGTCGCGGGTTCGAGTCCCGTCCGCTCCGCCAACGCATTGCAAGCAGGAAGACTCCGGCTGATAAGCCGGATTTTTTTTCGCTACGCTGTGTCGATAGTTTAGTTTAGTAGGTTGAAGTCCCCTTCGTCTAGAGGCCTAGGACATCACCCTTTCACGGTGAGTACAGGGGTTCGAATCCCCTAGGGGACGCCAG
>NZ_JALQDD010000070.1:0-240 GCF_023631405.1 Caballeronia sp. GAWG2-1 | reverse complement strand
GTTCCATCGGGCATCAGGTAGCACTTCGCCCACTTATACAGTTCTTCGTTAGGTGGCATCACACCATCGTTTTCTCTATGAATAGCTTCGATGAAAACTCGCTGTATGTGAGCTTGCCAATCCTTATGTAAGACCTTGGCGAGTTTGTCGCTACTAGAGAGCGGAGTCGGCGGCAGGTGAATCATGGGAGGATTCCAAGACGGCAGTTTCGGTGGTAGGTGGTGTTCAATTAGGTGATAC
>NZ_JALQDD010000069.1:0-301 GCF_023631405.1 Caballeronia sp. GAWG2-1 | reverse complement strand
GAGAGGACTCGAACCTCCACGGTGTTGCCACCGCTAGGACCTGAACCTAGTGCGTCTACCAATTCCGCCACCTGGGCCAAGGGGTACAGCGAGCCCGCTATTCTAGCGGTAACGGTCGCCGTGTCAACCAACTGCGCTTTTATGGAGCGCCGCCGGAAGCAGGACTTCCGCATAAAAAGAAAAAGCCACCCGAAGGTGGCTTTTTCAAACATCTTGGTGCCCAAGAGAGGACTCGAACCTCCACGGTGTTGCCACCGCTAGGACCTGAACCTAGTGCGTCTACCAATTCCGCCACCTGGGC
>NZ_JALQDD010000068.1:0-348 GCF_023631405.1 Caballeronia sp. GAWG2-1 | reverse complement strand
ACCGGTCGCGCAGCGCATGCACACGCTCGACGCGGAGTACCAGTGGACGCGCGCCTCGCTCTATCTGCATGAGCCGGGGACGTTCGTGCCGCTGGCGCGGCTCGATGAGAAACTGGTCGAACCGGCGTTCCTCGCCACTGGCACGGACGGGCGTTTTGTGCAGGTGCCCGCGAAGTCGAAGCATGCGACGGTGTTCTATCAGAACGATCATCTGGGCACGCCGCAGGAGTTGCTCGATGAGTCTGGCAAGGTGGTTTGGCTTGCGCGCTACAAGGCGTGGGGCGGGCGAAAGGATGCGCCCTATGGTAAGGAAGACCCGGCTGAGACGGATAACGCGATCCGGTTTCC
>NZ_JALQDD010000067.1:0-420 GCF_023631405.1 Caballeronia sp. GAWG2-1 | reverse complement strand
TCCGAACCCGTGATGTGCAGCGTGTTGCCCGCCTGCATCGTCACGTTGCCCGTGGTGCTGCCAATCAGGCTGCCTTGTGCGCTCTTGTTTGCATCGTTGACCGTATCCTTCTGGTCTTGCGTGCCATATGAGATGCCAATGCCGGCCGTGCCAAAGCCCGTTCTCTTCTCCTCATAAGACGAAGACGAGTGTACGGTGTTCTCCGTCGTGGTGATATTCACGTCGTGCGTGGCATTGAGCGACACATCGTTCGTGCCGACAATCGTGCTGCCTCGTACGTTGATATCCTTGCCGCTGGTGATCGTCACCGCATCGGCGGAAATCATGCTGCCTTGCGAAAGGATCGCCGTCGAATTAGACGAACTCGCCACCTCCTTACCGCTCACCACATTGCTGTGGCTATGCGTTTCCTGCGAGTTG
>NZ_JALQDD010000066.1:0-867 GCF_023631405.1 Caballeronia sp. GAWG2-1 | reverse complement strand
TGCGCCGCCCCAACCCCACAACCTGAACAGAAACATCCGTTCAAAACCCGACATCTCTACTTAGCGGCAACCCCGACGTTTGAACTTAGCAGCAACACTGACTGTGTCAGAGCTTTTTAGATGGAATGGTCGCCTCCCGCCTTAACGGTTCATCCGTCGCCCGAGCTCCATTGACGGGAGCGTGCGACATTGCTGGTTCGGCACATCCGCCGCAAAGGAGAATCAGATGGAAAGATCGGGAAGTCCAAAAACCAGACTTCTCTAATGAGCCAGACACCCGACGTTTCAAAATAGCCTCGACATTTGTTGTAGCGGCTAAGCCGTAATGTCCGCTTTGGGGATGCGGCGGAATTCTTGGACTGCCTTATATCGTCAGCCCGAGGCTCGCCCGGTATTCAATCGGAGTGAGTGCGCCAAGCGAGATCTCGATCCGCTTCTCGTTGTACCAGCGAATGTACGAGTCAACGGCCTCAATGAATTGATCGGTGCTGCGGCACAAGCAGGCGGCGCATAGCCTTCGCCCGACGTCCGGGCAAAGGCATAAGCGACCGATCTAACCAACCCCCTTAACCTCCATCAACCTCCCCCACTCATAATCGACGATATCCGGATGCATGGGAAACACGCCTGCACCCGGCGTGAAGGTCAACTCGCCGAAGAGGATTCGATCGTCCGGAGCGTAAAGATCTACGCGTACATATTCGAAGCCTTCCGCAAGGCTAACGGCGACCGAGATCAACTCGTCAAAGCACTGCGGTGGGGGGGGGGGGGGCGCCCGCCCCCGGGTGAGGGGGCGCCCCCTATATATAGGGGGCTACGTACAGCCCAATATTAATCTCCAATGGTGTGGGCCACACAAGACTCCAA
>NZ_JALQDD010000065.1:0-906 GCF_023631405.1 Caballeronia sp. GAWG2-1 | reverse complement strand
TTGAGCTCGCTGTCGAGCTCGAACTCGGCCGCGATCAACTCGCTGTCCACGGGTATCAGCTCGCTGTCCACCTCGAGCTCGACGGCGGTGAACTCCCTGTCCACGGGCGTGAGTTCCCTGTCCACGTCGACCTCGACGGCGATCAGCTCGCTCTCGACGGGCGTGAGTTCGCTGTCCACGGGTGTGAGCTCGCTGTCCACCTCGACCTCGACGGCGATCAGCTCGCTGTCCACAGGTGTGGACTCGCTCTCGACGGGCATCAGTTCGCTGTCCACGGGTGTGAGTTCGCTCTCGACGGGTGTCAGTTCGCTGTCCACCTCGACCTCGACGGCGATCAGTTCGCTGTCCACGGGCGTGGATTCGCTCTCGACGGGCATCAGTTCGCTGTCCACGGGTGTGAGTTCGCTGTCGACCGGCGTCAGTTCGCTGTCCACCTCGACTTCGACCGCGATCAGTTCGCTGTCCACGGGTGTTGATTCGCTCTCGACGGGTGTGAGCTCGTTGTCCACGGGTATCAGCTCGCTGTCCACGTCGTCTTCGACGGCCATCAGTTCGCTGTCCACGGGTGTGGATTCGCTGTCCACGGGTGTCAGCTCGCTGTCCACATCGAGCTCGACGGCCATCAGCTCGCTGTCCACGGGTGTGAGTTCGCTGTCCACGTCGTCCTCGACGGCGATCAGTTCGCTGTCGACCGGTGTTGATTCGCTGTCGACCGGTGTCAGTTCGCTGTCCACGTCGTCCTCGACGGGCATCAGTTCGTTGTCCACCGGTGTGGATTCGCTGTCCACGGGCGTGAGCTCGCTGTCCACGTCGTCTTCGACGGCCGTCAGCTCGCTGTCCACGGGAGTGAGTTCGCTGTCCACGGGCATCAGCTCGCTGTCCACAGGTATCAGCTCGCTGTCGACG
>NZ_JALQDD010000064.1:0-974 GCF_023631405.1 Caballeronia sp. GAWG2-1 | reverse complement strand
AGCGTGGGCTCGTCGAGCAGCAAGTCGACCTTTACCGAAGACAGTACCCAACGTAACGGTTCGAGCATCACGGCGGGCGGTACCGCGACGTTCGTGGCAACGGGTAACGGCACGCCAGGCAGCGGCAACGTGACGATCGCGGGCTCGAACGTCAACGCTAGCGATGTGGTGCTGGCCGCGAACAATCAGGTCAACCTGCTCAACTCGACCGATACCGACAGCACGCGCAGCAACAACGAATCGAAGGGCGGCAGCATCGGGGTGTCGTACGGGTCATCGGGCTACGGGATCGAGGCGGCGGGCAGTAAGGCGCACGGCGATGCGAACTCGGACTCGACCGCGCAGACCAACACGCATATCAGCGGCACGAATAGCGTGAGCATCGTGTCGGGAGGCGACACGAACATCAAGGGCGCAACGGTCGATGGTGGTCAAGTGTCGGCGCTCATCGGTGGCGACCTGAACATCGCGAGTGTGCAGGACACGAGCCATAGCGTGGCGCATCAGGACAGCCAGAGCGCGGGGGTGAGCATCAGTCAGGCAGGCGGCAGCGCGAGCTACAGTTCGCAGCACGGCGATGCGCATGGCGACTACGCGGGAGTTGAGGAGCAGTCTGGCATTCATGCGCGCGCGGGCGGCTTTGATCTGAACGTGAAGGGCAATACGGATCTGAAGGGCGGCTATATCGCCAGCGATGCGGATGCAAGCAAGAACGCATTGACGACAGGCACGCTGACGTTCAGCGACATCACGAACGCGTCGAACTACAACGCGAAGAGCAGCGGGTTTAGCGCGGGTGGGTCGATGGGCGGATCCAGCAGCGCGAAGGCTAACGGTGTGACGTCGCTGTCCGATGGTGGCGGTGTGTCGCCGATGCTCTCGCAACACGACAGCGGCAACGAGACGGCGACGACGAAGAGCGCGATCGGCGCGGGAACGATCACGATCACGGATGGTGCGAACCAGAAGCAGGA
>NZ_JALQDD010000063.1:0-994 GCF_023631405.1 Caballeronia sp. GAWG2-1 | reverse complement strand
CCAACCACTTAGGAGATTCACCATGCTGACGATCAAAGACCTCGCCGCTTCCAAAGAACTCGGCCGTGCTGAAATGGGCGCTATCACGGGCGGTAGCTCGTTCTTCTCGAACGCCGGTTTCAACAGCAACGTTCAAGCAGGCGGCGTGTCCTTCGCTTCGCCGCAAGCGAACATCGCACCTGTCACGCAAGTCGATGCATCGACCACCACCAACGTCGATCTCAAGACCGTCAACAAGTCGATTACCGCCGTGGGCAGCCTGCTCGGCGGCATGGCGCTTTAATTCACTCAATCCAACCACATTGTTTAGGAGATTTATCATGCTGACCATCAAGAACCTCGTTGCTTCCAAGGAACTCGACCGCGCTGAAATGGGCGCCATCACGGGCGGTAATTCGCTCTTCTCGAACGCCGGTATCAACAGCAACGTGCAAGCTGGCGGCGTGTCGTTCGCTTCGCCGCAAGCGAACATTGCACCTGTTTCGCAAGTCGATGCATCGACCACCACCAACGTCGATCTCAAGACCGTCAACAAGTCGATCACCGCCGTGGGCAGCCTGCTCGGCGGCATGGCGCTTTAATTCACACCATCCAAACACATTTCTTAGGGGATTTATCATGTTGACCATCAAGAACCTTGCTGCTGAGAAAGAACTCGATCGCGCTGCAATGGGCTCCATCGCGGGCGGCTTCTCGATCTTCTCGAACACCGGCGTCAACTCGAACTATCAGGCAGGCGGCGTGTCTTTCGCGAGCCCGCAAATCAACGTCGCACCGGTCACGCAGGTCGATGCCTCGCAACACACGAACGTAGACGTCAAGAGCATCACCAAGTCGGTCGATGCGCTCGGCAGCATGTTCGTCGGTATGAAGGTCTGAGGGCTCGCAGGCTCAGAGAGGGAAGGACCACGTGCCTTCTTCTCTCGTTGATTCTTGCCGATAACGTCCGAGCCTCAACGAGAGGACCGTATCTCCTTGCGGCCCTCTGGGTGAA
>NZ_JALQDD010000062.1:0-1330 GCF_023631405.1 Caballeronia sp. GAWG2-1 | reverse complement strand
GAGGTAAAAGTCATGGATATGCCGATGAAGAAGAAACGCACCGTCGCTTCTCAGGCAGCGGCCCGAGGGCCGCTGCCTGCCCTTCCGGAAGGTCTGCTGGATGACCTGGTCAAAGGCCCGATGACGCCCACCGAGGTCCAGGACCTGATGCTGGCGTTCAACAAGGCACTCATCGAGCGCGCGATGGGCGCCGAGATGAAGATGCATCTGGGCTACCTGGCGGGGCAGCCGAAACCCGACGGCCAGGACAACGAACGTAACGGCG
This sequence comes from Caballeronia sp. GAWG2-1, assembly GCF_023631405.1. Classification (NCBI taxonomy): domain Bacteria; kingdom Pseudomonadati; phylum Pseudomonadota; class Betaproteobacteria; order Burkholderiales; family Burkholderiaceae; genus Caballeronia; species Caballeronia sp. GAWG2-1. The sequence continues at coordinate 1,065 of NZ_JALQDD010000062.1, read as the reverse complement.
CCAGCGGCAAGACGCTCATCACCGATTATGGCCCGCTCAGGGTCGATCTGCCGCGTGATCGTGACGGCAGTTTTGAACCCATCCTGATTCCGAAACACGAGCGCCGTTTTACCGGTTTCGACGAGCGCATCATCGCCATGTACGCGCGCGGCATGAGTGTGCGCGAGATCCAGGCGTTTCTGGCCGAAGCCTATGGCACCGAGGTTTCGCCCGATTTCATCAGCTCGGTCACCGACGAAGTCATGGCTGAAGCGCTCGCCTGGCAAAGCCGTCCGCTTGAGCCGATGTACCCGGTGGTGTTCTTCGACGCGCTGCGTGTGAAGATCCGTGGCGACGGCGTGGTGAGCAACAAGGCGGTGTATCTGGCGCTGGGCATTCAGGCCGACGGCCAGCGCGATGTGCTCGGCCTGTGGATCGAACAGACCGAAGGTGCGAAGTTCTGGCTGAAAGTGTTCAACGAACTGAAGACCCGGGGCTGCCAGGACATCCTGATCGCGGTGGTCGACGGCCTGAAGGGACTGGCTGAGGCGATTGGCACGGCGTACCCGCGTACGGCCGTGCAGACCTGCATCGTGCATCTGATCCGCAACAGTCTGGAGTACGCCAGCTACAAGGACCGCAAGAGCGTGGCCGCAGCGCTGCGCCCGGTCTATGCCGCCGCGAGTGAACAGGCCGCTCAGCAGGCCCTGGAGGCCTTTGCCGAAGGCCCGTGGGGTGCGAAGTATCCGACTATCGTGCAGTCGTGGCGACGGGCGTGGGAGAACGTCACACCGTTCTTCGTGTTTCCGCCGGACATACGCCGTGTCGTCTACACCACAAACGCCATCGAGAGTCTGAACATGCAACTACGCAAGATCATCAAGACACGCGGCCACTTTCCTAATGACGAGGCCGCCATCAAGCTGCTGTGGCTGGCATTGCGCAACGTGCTGGCAAAGTCAGTACGCGCGGCGTTCGACTGGTCGTCCGCGATGAACCAGTTTGCCATCCTGTTTGGAGAGCGTTTTACCAACGCACGCGGGTGACTCCGCTAACCGCCTCGCACACAAAAATGCGGACAGGTTC
>NZ_JALQDD010000061.1:0-1407 GCF_023631405.1 Caballeronia sp. GAWG2-1 | reverse complement strand
TCAAGCGCCTTCTTGGCCCGAACCTGTTCACCGCGATGCGTGCGTGACGGCGCATCACACGCACGACGATCGTCTCGTTTGGCTTGCAACAAGCGTGCGGCTTCGAGTGCATGCGCCAGCCGCTTGTTCTCAACTTCAGCGCCCTGATCAATCCGCGCAATACGGTCGTACTTGCCGCAGCAAAGCACCTTGCCGTCCGCCTGCACCTCGACGCAGCCATTCGGGTATTCGACCACCTCGACTTGCTGGTGAATCAAGAGGCGATTGGCGGGCGTGTCTTCCAGCAGATACATCACCCGGTCATATTGCACCGTCAGCGCGTGCGTGACCTTGCGCCAGACGCGATAGGCCAGCAGTTGTGTCAAATCGTCGTCGGCGCGCAGAGGCCGATGGGCATCATGGTCGCTACGCGGCGTCTTGCCAAAGCGCTGATTGAAATCGGCGATGAAGGAGGGCGCATAAGCGTTGGCCGCCTCCCCGGTGCTGATCCCGCGCAAGCGCAACTCCTTGACGAGCCGGTCCTGCAGGGTCAGGTTGGCGCGCTCGACACGCCCTTTGGCCTGACTCGAATTCGCGCAGAACGCCTCAATGTTCAGTTCGTACAAGGCTTGGCCGAACTGCGTCACGCCTTTACCAGCGGTCTGCGAGCGGTTCTTGACGTAGAAGACGCTAGCTTTGTCGCTGTAGAACGCCATCGGCTTGCCATGCGCTTGCAGATACTTCGACAGCGCCTCGAAATAGCTGAAGGTCGACTCGGTGGCCGTGAAATGCAGCGCCATCAGCCGACCCGTCGCATCGTCAATGAATACCAGCAGCGTGCATGCCGGCGCCCGCTCCTCGAACCAGCGGTGATCGCTACCATCGATCTGGATCAGTTCGCCCAGACACGCGCGGCGGTTGCGCGGCTGGTGAATCCGCGGCGGGCGTTGGCGGCGAGGCACCCAAAGACCCGCTGCCGTCATCAGAGAACGAATCGTCTCGACGGCCAGCGCAATGCCGTGGCATTCCCGCAGCTTCTCACACGCCAGCGTCGGACCAAAATCGGCGTAACGCTCGCAGATCAGCGCGAGCGCACGCTGCGCCACGCCGTCCGGCAACCGGTGATTACTCGTGCGAGCGCGCTTGCCGGACACCAGACCACGCGCACCGTCCGCACGGTAACGCAAGACGAGCCGCTCGATCTGCCGCACGCTCAGACGCAGCCGCTCGGCGGCACGGCCTGGCTTGAGTTGGCGTTCGGCGACTGCCTGAATAACTCTCAGTCGGTCCAGCTCGCGCATCGTCATGGTGATGGTCCCGATCGTGTTCATTGCCCGCGCTCCTGACACGCTTGTCCGGCAATGAACTTAAGCCAAAAGGCGACATCTCTACTTGGCAGAAACACGACATTTGAACTTGGGACCTACA
>NZ_JALQDD010000060.1:0-1695 GCF_023631405.1 Caballeronia sp. GAWG2-1 | reverse complement strand
CACCGTCGAACCGGCAATCGACACGTCATGCCCGGCGTTGATGTTCACCGAATCGCCCGACACCGTACTGCCCACACTGCGCGAGTGCGACTACAGGAAGAAGCGCGAACTCTACACACTGCCGCAGTCCGTGCCGCGTATTCGGCTTGTAGGACGATGGCTCGAACAGGCCGGGTTCAAACCGCATAGCCGCGTGCGTGTTTAGGTTGAGGACGGAAGGCTCGTTAGACACCCGCGTGAACGGAACCATAAACAACGAACCCAGCTCGATGCCTGGGTTTGTTGTTCTACTCGTTCAGTTCTTGAACCAAGGACCGAACTTGTCCGGTTCATCACTGATCATTCCGGCTTTTCGCAGACGAGACGGCAACCTCCTAACCCAATAGATCACAAGCGCCAAACACAGCGGACAAAAAACGAAAAGCATTGCAGGTTTTTCATCGAGATTGAACGCAAATCGGCAAAACGCCGTCGCAAGCATCGCAATAATTATTCCGGCGCCAATAGCCGAGCCCCACACTACGCAAATGGTCTGCGCGGTCGCATAAAAACGTTTCCAGTTCATTTTTGCTTCCCTGCTTCGCGGGCGTCGTTCACAACTTTTGCCCCCTTCGTGCCAGCATTGATCGTTTGGATCGCCGCGTTCACGTCACCTGGAATTACCCAATTCACGACCGGAATCGTAGTTGTGCTGCCAAACTTAGGGACAGTCACGTCGAACATGCTGCGGGGACGGTTAAGCCCATCTGACCAGCCCATCTTTAGTGGAACAGGAGCAGTCAACGCGGCGATCCCCACACCGAGCGATGCCACGTCATAAAGCGTGTTGCCCCATGTTGGCGAGGCGTAATTAAATGCCATCTGCAGCGGATTTGTGCCCGATTCGGGTATCCCGTTGTACCGGTTATACAGGCCGCTCATTCCCGTGGCCACATCGTTGGCTCCGGACACGGCCATCACGCTGCCAACACCGCACGCAACCCCCGTCGCGCAATATCTCACGCCAGCTGCAGTGACTAGTGCACCGAGGCCGGCCTTGGCCGCATCCTTTCCCACGCCGAGCGGATCACTCATTACCATATCCGCGATCTTCTGTTCCGGTGTGTAATTGAAAAACCCCGCTTCCTTCTGGTTGTTCACCCACGTCAGTTCCGGCCCGAGTTGCGCCGCTTCAACCTGACTCACATAGTTCGCGTTGTACGCCGCACTGCCCGGCGCATATTCAGCCCAGCACTTCACCGCGTAACATGCCGCTTTGGTCAGCCGATCCTCTTCGGCCTTGTCTCCGTTCGCCTTGTCCGCGATTTTCTGCTTCTCACCCGGATGCAACTGCCGATTGTAAAGATCAGCATTCGACGCCGTCATCGCCCCGGAGCCGCCGCCAACGGCAGCACCCGCGCCTGTCGCAATTACATTCGCAATAATATTCCCGAGTGCCTTGTCCGCATCTGCGTTACCCGTCGCGCTCGAAGTGGCGATAGCTTCGCTCAACTCGTTCAACTTGCCCGCTGCGGCCGCTGAGATACCCGCGCCCGCAGCGCCGCCCGCGATACTACCACCACCAAGACCGGCGACCGCCGCCCCGCCCGCGATGTGCATCGCGATGCGGTACGCGCCTCCTTCCTTCCACTTATCGGCCGTGTCCTGATCGCCCGCCGCCTCCGCTGCCTGCTTCTGCCGATCCGCATAATTGCC
>NZ_JALQDD010000059.1:0-1792 GCF_023631405.1 Caballeronia sp. GAWG2-1 | reverse complement strand
CCCGCCGTGATGCTCGAACCGTTACGTTGGGTACTGTCTTCGGTAAAGGTCGACTTGCTGCTCGACGAGCCCACGCTAACACTGTCGGACGCGCGAACAACTTCGCCAAATTGTGCGGCAATGTCGGCCGACCAATCACGCATCCTAAAACAACGAAGAATAGCGCCAAACCGGCTTGAAACGGCGCCTTTGCTGATTCCAACATATACACGACTGCAAGATCAAGCACATAGAACATCAATAGTTCTAAGGCATAAATTGCAACTCGCCTACTCATTCCCGCGTCCTAAGATTTTGGTTCAGTGAAGGGATAGCCAGTACGCTTGATCCTTTTGCTCCAATTCCAAACGAGAGAATTCCTTTCATACGCCGCGCTGCCCCGTCAAACATTAATTTAGAGCGGTTCAGCCCGTCTGCCGTACAAACCCGGCGCGGCCGGGTTTGCTGCTTTTGCTTGGTCAGTTCTTGAACCAAGGACCGAATCTCTCTGGATCATCGCTCAACATTCCAGCCTTGCGTAACGGCGTCGGCAAGTACTTGGCAAGTACTAGAGATAGAATTACAAACGAAGGAAAACCAATTACGAACATTGATTCATTGTCCTCTAGTTTGAATGCTATTCTGCAAAGCCCTGCAATAAGAAACGACCAACATCCCGCACTAAACGCAGATGTTAGACCTAGCATGAAACAAATTTGGAGCGTAGCGTAAAGTCTTCTCCAGTTCATTTTTTATCACCAGCATTTCGAATGTCGTTAATTACTGTTAGACCTTTCGTTCCCACCCCATAGAGCAGGATGGCCTGCGTCGTACCATACGGCGCCACTTGGCCAGTGATCGGAGTCAACGTATTGTTGTTGATTCGCGGCACCGCGACGTCGAACATTGAACCCGATCGGTTCAAGCCGTCTGCCGTCCCCATTTTCAATGGAACAGGGGCCTTAAGCGCCATAGCTGCGGCTATAAGATTCAGACCGTCGTAGACAGCATCGCCCCACGTTGAGTTAAGCTGATTAAATCCATACCGCAATGGATTTGTACCATGCAAGCCAATACCATCGTACCGGTTGTATAGGCCGTCTGCGCCTTCAGCAACATCGCTCAGTCCAAAGGCAACCATCCATCCGCCAGCAGTACATCCAAGACCGCTTGTACAAAGTGCCGCGCCTGTCTTGGCAGTCAAACCACCCGTTATGATTTTCGCCGCGTCTTTCGCCATGCCCAGCGGATCACTCTTTGCCATGTCCGCGATCTTCTGCCTCGGTGTGTAATTGAACAACCCCGCTTCCTTCTGGTTGTTCACCCACGTCAGTTCCGGCCCGAGTTGCGCCGCTTCAACCTCACTCACATAGTTCGCGTTGTACGCCGCACTGCCCGGAGCATATTCCGCCCAACACTTCACCGCGTAACACGCCGCTTTGGTCAGCCGATCCTCTTCGGCCTTGTCTCCGTTCGCCTTGTCCGTGATTTTCTGCTTCTCATCCGGATGCAACTGCCGGTTGTACAAGTCAGCGTTCGACGCCATCATCGCCCCCGAGCCGCCGCCAACGGCAGCACCCGCGCCTGTCGCAATCACATTCGCAATAATATTCCCGAGTGCCTTGTCCGCATCTGCGTTACCCGTCGTGCTCGAAGTGGCTATAGCTTCGCTCAAATCGTTCAGATTGCCTGCAAGCGCCGCCGATACACCCGCACCAGCCGCACCGCCCGCCACACTCCCACCACCCAAGCCCGCCACCGCCGCCCCGCCCGCGATGTGCATCGCGATCCGGTACGCGCCCCCTTCCTTCCA
>NZ_JALQDD010000058.1:0-1972 GCF_023631405.1 Caballeronia sp. GAWG2-1 | reverse complement strand
GCCGCCTGCTGCCAGTCCAGGAGTGGTGCTCGCGGATTCCACGGCGGCAAACGCTGTTCCTGGGACACCGGGGTATGGGCCGGGTAATGCGACGTTTAATAGTGGCGACAATTCTGGGTCGCAGGATGCAAGTACGCCGGTGGGGGTCAGCGGTAGTCCAATGGATGTGCCACGGGGTACTAATGCCCCGGCGACCATTGGAGGAGTTTATTACTCAGCTCATGCTATAGACCAAATGCAGGGTCGGGGTGTGCCACCCTCAGTGGTGAAAAACACCATTGATAATGGCGTTAACTACCCTACGCGTCCTGGAACAACGGGATACTATGATCCGGTGAACAACGTTCGGGTCGTCACGAATTCAAAAACCGGGCTTGTCGTCACGGTTATCCCTGGAGCACCTTAAAATGAAGAGAACGTTTATTGGTCTGGATCTGGATGTAAAAGAAATCTTGCTCAAGGAATGGGATCCAATTGGTGTTGGCGCTTCACCTGAGGCGGACGATGAATACGACTCATATGTCCAGGATATTAGCCGTATGCTTCGAGAGGAAAAGACAGTCGACGAACTGTACTCTCACCTCAGGTGGATTGAGGTCGAGCATATTGGTCTCGATGGAGATGAATTACATACCAGAACTGTTGCCCATCGACTCATGAGTTTGGATAAAGCTACTCGCTGATGACGACAAACTCGGCCGCCGCCGGCCACCGCCGGGCTTGTCGTTTGTAGAGTCGTTCAATCCGGTGTGATGACGAGCCTGCTGCGCTCGACCTAGATTCTCACCCGCTGGCCTCCTTCGGGCGGTGTGCCGAGTAATGCCATACTGAATAGCGGAAATGGAGATAGCGGTGCGGACGGTGGGGATGACGATAAGAGTTCGTTCTGGTCCTCCACTAAGGATAAAACGCCAGTCGAAATGCCTATGGCCATTCGACCAAGCACGGAGACGAGTTCCCGCAGTATCAGAATTCAGTGCAGTATGTGCAGGCGGCGCAGGACTTCGTGAACAATCCGCCGGATGGCACGTTGACCAAGACGCGACCGAACGGCGATACCCTGTATTACGATCCGGCGACAAACACGTTTGCATCAAAAACTAAAGATGGTGCTCCAAGAACGATGTTTAAGCCGTCGGCTGGAATGGAATATTGGAACAAATAGTAATGCAAAAAGACCTTCTCCCGTGCCCTTGTTGTAATAGCTTGACCCTTAGTGGTCGCGGAGATTATGAAATTTGCGACGTATGCGGGTGGGAAGACGATCCGGTGCAGTCAGATGATCCCGAGTTTGCAGGTGGCGCTAACCGAAGCAGTTTGAATGAGGCGCGCATGCTCTGGCAGGCAAGAAAAGACAAGACGCAGTAACAACAAACCCAGCCATCGCGCTGGGTTTGTTGTTTGTAGTGCAGTTCTGTTCCGAGCCGAGGTCGAAGTAGAAAACTGTGAGGGGGGTAGGAAGGGGGTAAGCGTATAAGCGCTGTTGTGAAAGCCTTCCGAATCAAAGCGCTAGCGTTCAAAAGTTACTTTCTAGGGGAAAGTAACTAAAGCAAACCCGGCTGTGGCCGGGCTTGCTGTTGAAACGGGCGTGATGATGAGCCTTCCATCTTCGACCTGCACGCACACGCGGCTACGCGGTTCGAACCCGGCCTGTTGCAGCCACTTACCCATGAGCCGGATATGCGGCACGGGAATGGGCCGTTCGTACTTGCCGCGATTGTGAGCGGCTTTGGCGTCGCACTCACGCACGGTGGCATCGCAGAGCATGAAGCGTTGGGAAACGCTCGGGCTTGAATTAAATCTCAAAGACGCACAGACGTTCAACAACAGCGGCACGGTGCAGGCGGCTAATACGCTGTCGATCGATGGCAAGTCTATCGACAATGCATTCGGTGCGCTGCAAAGCGGCGGGCTGATGTCGCTGACGACATCAGGCAATGTCGATTTCACGTCGGCGACGGTGAATGCTGGC
>NZ_JALQDD010000057.1:0-1988 GCF_023631405.1 Caballeronia sp. GAWG2-1 | reverse complement strand
GACCCGGCTGAGACGGATAACGCGATCCGGTTTCCGGGGCAGTATGTCGATGAAGAGACGGGGCTGCACTACAATCGAAACCGTTACTACGATCCGGCGACGGGACGGTTCATATCGAAGGACCCGATTGGGTTAGCGGGTGGACTGAATCCGTTTCAGTACGCGAACAACCCGATAAGCTGGATTGATCCGCTTGGGTTGGCTAGAGAATCTGGCCGCTATCATGGCCCTAAGCCGGACTATGAAAATCCCGGCCATCATGATCCGTCTTCCGGTGTTTTTAGGGGCGGCGGAGCAGGCAAGACTTCGATATTGCCATGTAAAGCGAAGCAGCTTTACAAATATGCGATACCAGACTCAGAAGGTAAGCATTGGTATGCCTTGGACGCAAACGGTGTTATTCATCGATTTGGGAATAGTAACAACGGAAAGGTCCATTGGAATGGTGATACTTCGCAGGGGCGCGGCATCGAAATACCGCCTGAGGTGAAGAAACGTTTTGAAGCGATGAAAAAAGATGGCATATCAAGCGAACGCAACTGCGGAGAGGGATAACATGGTTCGTTTTCGTTTCGATATACAGATGATATCGGCGATAGAGTCACGTAAATTTGCGCATACTCGTCTCGTGTCTGAGACCACGAGCATCGGAAACTTCGAAGAGGTGGTTCTTCTTGAAAGCCTTGAGCTATCGGTTCTTGATTTAATAGCGAGGCTTTCGAAGAGTGAAATCACTATTGAAAATGCTTCGCACAGTCACGAAGTGGTGTTCTCTGCTTTGTATGATGCTGCATGGAATGGAGAGGTCAATCAAATTCGTAAGGTCTCGGGGCAAGAGTATTCAGTAGCGGATGCTCGAAATTGCATTGCGTTACCTACAGGAGTGGAAGCCTTTGATGGAGAACTTGCGTTTCTATACCAAACTGGTTTGGCTCATCGCTTTGTTTGGCGCGACTGGGATTCAAAAGATTTGAGGGTTGCTACCATCCAGAAAACAGCATATCTCAAAGAGCTAGGAATTGGATTGAGAAAGATACAGGCCAATAAATGAAAACGGGTTTATAAGTGAATGAAGGGCCGCTGACGCGGCCCTTCGTTCATTCGGCGGTAATGGTCAGCCGCCCGTGTTCAACATTGATGTTAACGCGCTACCCTGCTCTGAATCCGGCGTGCTCGATCCATCGCCCGGCGAGCTTGAGCTACGGATAAAGCGGCTGCTCGGGACGTTGCCAGACCAAGTGAACGACTGCAGCCTCGCTTTTCTTTACCCTGGCGAGAACTTTCAGGCGGCTGTTGATTTAGCCCATAAGCAAAAGCCAAAGGCAACCACGGAGTAAGTGATTCGATGCCTCAATCACTATGCCAACCATAACAATTTTCTTGATCTAAGTTAGAGACAAAATGACATCAATTGCTTGCATAGGCGACAGCACCACCCACGGCGGCCGCATCATCACTGGATCAGACACGATGGACATCGACGGACGCAAAGGCGCGCGAGTGGGCGATCTCGTGTCATGTCCCGAACACGGCGTCAATCCCATCATTCAAGGCTCGGACATGCTAACCGACACCAACGGCGAACACGTTGCGCTGGATGGCCATCTCACAGCGTGCGGCAGTCGAATAATTGCCTTGGGCGATCATGGCTCGATTGATTGATCGTCTTTAATCAGAGGCGGCGTGTCACCTCAAGGCTGCGTCGTCTGTTCTATGCTCTCGAATCCTCGCCTTCGTCGAGCTCGCGTAGCGCGACGATGCCCTCTGTCTCGGTCTACGAGCGCGACCCGATCGGACGGCTCACCGCGCGCACGATCGGCAAGCAAGCGACCGAGAGTTTTTACTACGACGCGCGCGGGCGGCTCGCGACCGCCACGGCCGCTGGCAGCACGACCCGCCTGCATTACGACAATGCGGACAACCTGATCGCCGAAGAGCAGCACGTTCGCCCGTATTACCGGGGCCAGTATTCGACCGTCACGCGCCAC
>NZ_JALQDD010000056.1:0-2759 GCF_023631405.1 Caballeronia sp. GAWG2-1 | reverse complement strand
CGCGTTTTCATCGATGTCCGCACTGCCAGCGCGGCGCCGTGAATCTGGAGATGGAAATGGCAAATGATGGTTCGGTTGCTCCGAAGGAACGCGTCAATATCGTCTATCGCCCGGCCACGGGAGACGCGCAGGCAGAAGTGGAACTGCCGCTCAAGTTGCTCGTGCTCGGCGACTTCACGTTGCGTCAGGACGACGTACCGATCGAAGACATGAAGCCGATCAACGTCGACAAGGACAACTTCAACGAAGTGCTGAAAGGCCAAAAGCTCGGCCTGCAACTCTCGGTGCCGAACAAGCTCGACGAGAAAGCCGGTCCCGACGACGTGCTCTCGCTCGACCTGAAGTTCGACTCGATCAACGACTTCACGCCCGATGCGCTCGCGGAGCGCATTCCCGAGCTGCGTCAGATGCTCGAACTGCGCGACGCCCTGAAGGCGCTGAAAAGCCCGATCGGCAATCTGCCCGACTTCCGCAAGCGTCTGCAAGAGCTGATCCAGGACGAAGGCGTGCGCGCGCGGCTGCTCGGCGAACTCGGCGCACAAGACAAGTAACGCGGAACCAGCACTTCGTAGATGAAGGAGATTGAATTGAGCGACGAACAACAGCAATCCGGCGCAGCGGCGCCGGCAGAGGCCGCGGCGGGCGAAGTCTCGCTGCTCGATCAACTGGTGGAGTCGGCCCGCATCAAGCCGGGCGACGAAGCGTACTCGATCACGCGCCAGGGTATTCAGGCGTTCGTCGCGCAACTGCTCGAACCGCAGCGTTCGGTGGAGCGTGTCACCGCCGCGACCGTCGACGACATGATCGCGAGCCTCGACCGCAAGCTGTGCGCGCAGGTCGATGCCATCCTGCATCACGATGACTTCCAGAAGCTGGAGTCGTCGTGGCGCTCGCTCAAGTTCCTCGTGGACCGCACCAACTTCCGCGAGAACATCAAGATTCAGTTGATGAGCGTGAGCAAGCAGAAGCTGCTCGACGACTTCCAGGACGCGCCCGAGATCACCAAGTCAGGGCTGTACAAGAACGTCTATACGGCCGAATACGGCCAGTTCGGCGGCCAGCCGTTCGGCGCGATCATCGCTAACTACGAGTTCAATGCAAGCGCGCCCGATGTCAAGCTGCTGCAATATTCGGCAAGCGTCGCCGCGATGGGTCACACGCCTTTCGTCGCCGCCGCCGGCGCGGATTTCTTCGGCATCGACTCGTTCGATCAGTTGCCGAACCTGAAAGATCTGTCGTCCATCTTCGAAGGTCCGAAGTACGTCAAGTGGAACGCCTTCCGCGAAAGCGAAGATGCGCGCTACGTGGGCCTGACCGCGCCGCATTTCCTCTTGCGCGTGCCGTATGGCCCGGAAACGGCGCCTTCGAAGAAATTCAACTACAAGGAAGACGTGTCGAGCGGTAACGACCAGTTCCTGTGGGGCAACGCGGCCTTCGCGTTTGCCACGCGTCTCACCGAAAGCTTCGCGGACTACCGCTGGTGCGCCAACGTGATCGGCCCGCAAGGCGGCGGCACGGTGCAGGACTTGCCGGTGTATTCGTTCGAATCCATGGGCGAGATCCAGAACAAGATTCCGACCGAAATCCTGATTTCCGAACGACGCGAGTTCGAGCTGGCCGAGCAAGGTTTCATGGCGCTCACCATGCGCAAGGACAGCGACAACGCCGCGTTCTTCTCCGCCAACTCGGCGCAGAAACCGAAGTTCTTCGGCCAGTCGAAAGAAGGCAAGGAAGCCGAGCTCAATTACAAGCTCAGCACGCAATTGCCGTACATGTTCGTCATGAGCCGCATGGCGCACTACATCAAGGTGATGCAGCGCGAGAACATCGGCACGTGGAAGGAGCGCGGCGATCTGGAGAAGGAACTCAACAACTGGATTCGCCAGTACGTCGCCGACATGGACAACCCGAGTCCGGGCGTGCGCAGCCGCCGCCCGTTGCGTCAGGCCGAAATCAACGTGCTCGACGTGGAAGGCGAACCGGGCTGGTACAAGGTCGACATGAAGGTGCGTCCGCACTTCAAGTACATGGGCGCGTCGTTCACGCTGTCGCTCGTCGGCAAGCTGGAAACTGCCTGATGCGCGCATCGGGTTCGAGGCAGCCGCGAACATAAGCGGCGCTTCGGCCAGGTTTCATCCGTAACACGCGGGCGGTCACCTGCAACGAGGCGGTAACCGCCCGCGCTCACACTGTGTTCATGCGCTCCGACACCTACACGTAAATGGGCGCATCGAGTCGATGCATCAAGTCAAGAAGCGACACGCGGACAAACCATAACGGCAACTGGAGGCCACCATGCCGATGCCATGCTACCTGACCCTCGAAGGTCAGAATCAAGGAAAGATCGAAGGCTCCACGAAGGTTCAGGGCCACGAAGGCAAGATCCTCGTGCAGGCCGTGGATCACACCATCGAGATCCCGAAGAGCCCGCAAACGGGTCTGCCCACGGGCAAGCGCGTGCATGGCGCGATGTCGGTGACCAAGGAAATCGACAAGTCCAGCCCGAAGCTCTATCAGGCGCTCACCTCCGGCGAGCAGATGAAGACCGTGACGCTGGAGTTCTATCGCATTTCGCCGAAGGGCACGGAAGAGAAGTACTACACCGCCAAACTCGAGAACGCGATCCTCACGCACATGCAGTCCTGGACGCCGAACTGCCTCGACCCGAACAACAAACAGATGGGTCACATGGAAGATCTCGCGTTCACCTACGAAAAGATCACGTGGACCTACGAGCCGGACGGCATCGAAGCCGAAGA
>NZ_JALQDD010000055.1:0-3281 GCF_023631405.1 Caballeronia sp. GAWG2-1 | reverse complement strand
GCGCGGCGCACCATCAATTCCTTGATCTTGCCGATCGCCTTGGTCGGGTTGAGCCCCTTCGGGCACACGTCGACGCAATTCATGATCGTGTGGCAACGGAACAGACGATACGGATCTTCCAGGTTGTCCAGACGCTCGCCGGTCGCTTCATCCCGGCTATCCGCAATGAAGCGATACGCCTGCAGCAAGCCCGCCGGGCCGACGAACTTGTCCGGATTCCACCAGAAGCTCGGGCACGACGTCGAGCAACTCGCGCACAGAATGCACTCGTACAGCCCGTCGAGCTCGTCGCGTTCGACCGGCGACTGCAGACGCTCTTTTTCCGGCGGCGGCGTGTCGTTGATCAGATACGGCTTGATCGAATGATACTGATTAAAAAATTGCGTGAAGTCGCAAATCAGATCGCGCACCACCGGCAAGCCCGGCAGCGGACGCAGCACAATGCGCTGCGGCAGATCGTTCATGTTCTGCAAACACGCAAGACCGTTCTTGCCGTTGATGTTCATCGCGTCCGAGCCGCACACGCCTTCGCGGCACGAACGGCGAAACGATAGCGTCTCGTCGACCGACTTCAGCTTGAGCAGTGCATCGAGCAGCATGCGTTCGTGCGAGTCGATCTCCAGCTCGTAGGTCTGCATGCGCGGGGCTGCGTCCTTGTCCGGATCGTAGCGATAGACTTCGAAGATTCTCTTTGCCATTTCGATTTTCCCTTGTGCCTTAGAAGGTCCGTGCCTTCGGCGGCACCGATTCGACCGTCAGCGGCTTCATCTGCACCGGCTTGTAGTCGAGGCGATCGCCTTCGCTGAACCACAGCGTATGGCGCATCCAGTTCTCATCGTCGCGATGCTCGAAGTCGCTGTGCGCGTGCGCGCCACGGCTTTCCTTGCGCGCTTCGGCCGACACCATGGTCGCGCGCGCGACTTCGATCAGGTTCGCCAACTCCAGCGCCTCGACCTTCGCCGTGTTGAACACCTTCGATTTGTCCTTCAGATGCACGTGCTTCACGCGCGCGGTCAGTTCGTCGATCTTGCTCACGCCCTCTTCGAGCAGCTTCGATGTGCGGAACACGCCCGCATGCGCCTGCATGGTCGAACGAATGTCGTTGGCGATGTTCTGCGTGTATTCGCCCGACGTCGACTTCTCCAGCACCGCGAGGCGTTCGAGCGCGAAGTCGGCGGCATCGGCCGGCAGCGGCTTGTGCTCTTTCAACTCCTTCGCGTGCTTGATGATGTGATTGCCCGCCGCGCGGCCGAACACCACCAGGTCGAGCAGCGAGTTCGTGCCCAGACGGTTCGCGCCATGCACCGAGACGCACGAGCATTCGCCCACCGCGTAGAACCCGTTGACCGGCTCGTTATAACCATTGGACGTACCCACGACCTGCCCGTGCATGTTCGTCGGTATGCCACCCATTTGATAGTGGATGGTCGGCACCACGGGAATGGGCTCCTTGATGCAATCGACGTTGGCGAACTTGAGCGCGATCTCGCGAATCGACGGCAAGCGCTTCATGATCGTCTCGGCGCCGATGTGCGACAGATCCAGCAACACGTGGTCCTTGTTCGGACCCACGCCACGGCCTTCCTTGATTTCCTGATCCATCGAACGCGAAACGAAGTCGCGCGGCGCGAGGTCCTTGAGCGTCGGCGCGTAGCGCTCCATGAAGCGGTCGCCGTTCGAATTGCGCAAGATGCCGCCTTCGCCGCGCACGCCTTCGGTAATCAGCACGCCCGCGCCCGCGACACCGGTCGGGTGGAATTGCCAGAACTCCATGTCCTGCAACGCGATGCCCGAGCGCGCGGCCATGCCCAAGCCATCGCCCGTGTTGATGAACGCATTCGTCGATGCCGCGAAGATACGTCCCGCGCCGCCCGTGGCGAACAGCGTGGTCTTGCCTTCGAGGATATACACGTCGCCCGTTTCCATCTCCAGCGCGGTGACGCCGAGCACATCGCCTTCGGCGTCGCGGATCAGGTCCAGCGCCATCCATTCGACGAAGAAGTGCGTTTTGGCCGCGACGTTCTGCTGATACAGCGTGTGCAACAACGCGTGGCCGGTACGGTCGGCCGCGGCGCAGGCGCGTTGCACGGGCTTTTCGCCGTAGTTGGCCGTGTGTCCGCCGAACGGACGCTGATAGATCGTGCCATCCGGATTGCGGTCGAACGGCATGCCCATGTGTTCGAGCTCATACACGGCGTTGGGCGCTTCACGGCACATGAATTCGATTGCATCCTGGTCGCCGAGCCAGTCGGAGCCCTTGATGGTGTCGTAGAAGTGATAGTGCCAGTTGTCCTCGCTCATGTTGCCAAGCGAGGCACCGATGCCGCCTTGCGCGGCGACCGTATGCGAGCGCGTGGGAAACACCTTCGACAAAACAGCGACCGACAGGCCCGCACGCGCGAGCTGCAGCGATGCGCGCATGCCCGAGCCGCCCGCGCCCACGATGACCACGTCGAAACGGCGACGCGGCAGGGAAGTCTTGATTGCAGCCATGTTCTTTAAACTCTCCAGAGAATCTGTGCAGCGTAGCCGGCGCATCCGACGAGCCAGAGGATGGTCAGCACCTGAAGAAACAGGCGCACGGCCATGGGCTTCACGTAATCCATCCAGATATCGCGAATGCCGACCCACGCGTGATAGAACAGGCAAAGCAGAGTCACGAACGTGGCAAGCTTCATCCACTGCATGGCGAAGATGGACGCCCAGCCTTCATAGGAGAAGCTGTGTGCGGCGAAGAACCAGAACAGCAAAACGACGGTGTACGCCGCCATCACGACGGCGGTAATGCGTTGCGCGAGCCAGTCGCGCAGGCCGTAGTGCGCGCCCACGACCAGGCGCTTCGGGCCAACTCTGTTTTGGGTTGCCATGGTCTTAGAAGGCTCCGAAAATTTTAAGGGCCATCACAGCCGTGAGAAGCAGCGAGACGACGAGCACGATCAACGCGCTTTGCTTGCCGCCTTCCTTGTTCACGCCAACGTGCGTGTCGAGCAGCAGAAAGCGAATGCCCGCGCAGAAGTGATGCAGATACGCCCACGACAGCACGAGCGTGATGATCTTGACGATGGGGTTGGCCAGAAAGCCCTTGAACGCGTCGAAACTGAGTTCCGAGGTCAGGCTCTGATCGAGCAGATAGAGAATGAACGGCAGCGACACGAAAAGCAGCAAGCCGCTGATGCGATGCAGGATGGACACCTTCCCCGCGAGCGGCAAGCGATACTTCGCGAGTTGACCAAGCCCGATGTTCCGGAACTCGGGCCTTGGTTTTTTTACGGCTTCAGCCA
>NZ_JALQDD010000054.1:0-3587 GCF_023631405.1 Caballeronia sp. GAWG2-1 | reverse complement strand
TCCGCCACGCTCTGCCAGGTGCTGTGCATCTTATCCCGGCTCACGTTCACGTTCGCCGACCCGGTCATTGAGCCGAAGGTGAAGCTGCCGCCCGCGCTGCTGCTGGTGCTGTCGGTGACAGTGATGAGGTTTATTGAGTAGCGGCCATTATCGGGTAACTCACTGGTTATAAAGTAAAAACCCAGCTGTGAAAACTGGGCTTTCTATTAACAAGATGTTATTGTTGGACTAACAGAAGACAGTACTTCAATAACATCATCGCCTGTAACTATTAAGTAATGATTTATAGAACCCCCATCATGGATGTTGGCGCTTTGCTCATTAAACCATGATAAATAATGAGATCCTTCTACTGTATAAATTCCTGTAATCATCTGACCATTCAGATCATCTTGCATTTTTAGCAAGTCACCTTCATCTGTTACACGAAAGGAGTGTATCCATTCAAAAGTAACCATAACATTACTTTTAAAACCCTCATCAAATAAGTAAAAAGTCAGATCAAGCGCCCCAGAAAAATACTTAACATCCTTTAGCTGAATATTTTTAAAGGAATCAACACCGATATCAATACTTAAAATTTTCTCAGTCATATGGCATCACTCATCATATCTAAACTTAACCCTATTTTTACCAGACTGCATTAACTTTTTGTTTTATTTAAATTTCTTTTTCTATATGGTAAATAATAAAATAGCCATAAAATGATACCCAATAAAAACCCCACTCCTGCCATATTTAATGCAACATGTAAATTTTTCTCAGCAAAAACTCCCTCCCCTACTGGAGACGGCTGCCATAGAAAAAATAGACTCAATAAAAACATAAACACAGGAATAGTGGTGCATGAGTATATGAATAAAATTATTAACTTCCATTTAGTTATACGGATCATTTTTTCTCTCCCGAATTATTGCCATTCGGTGAATTAAGTAAACCTGATGTGAGAGAGTCTGCGACATTACCCGCCACAGATGGCACTGAGCTTTGAGGGACCGGTTTTGATATTGTCCAAACCCCGCTCGACACCCATTCATATTGCTTTGACACAGGATTGAAGACCTTATCAAAAGGTACTTTTAAAATATTTCCTGCTTTATATCCTGCCCCAGAACTAGTAGTACTCATAAGTGCAGCCATAATCGGATCATCTCCACTTATTTCTGCCTGATAATACCCACCTGCTGCATTCCATGTAACCGTTGGGTTATAACCTTTACCCGCAGTAATCCCACCAACAATTACAGATCCAATTACATCAGACAGTTTTACCTCACCTGTCGTGCCATATTGAATACCTACATTTGCAGCCCCAGCAACTCCAACAGCAATTAATTGCTCCTTGCTGTTATTCACAATATTCGTAATAATTGCTTTCCCACCCATTATCACTACCGGCCAGGAAGCTGGGTTCATTACCACATCCATAAACCGATCACTTTTCGTGATATTATCCTTACGGAATTTAAGATCAGACCCGTTAAGATATTTAACTATCGCAGATGCATCCGGATCTTTCAGTTTATCACCCAGCCTTACCTGATGTTTATCAGCATCCAGAGCAATGTTAGTTTCCGCCTGAACCAGTTCTTCCCAGCTTACACAGGCAACACCTCCTCCGGTGCAGGCTTCCGCCAGTTCTTTACTGTTTTTATTGCTGATATTAATATATTTCTTAATTACGGCCTGACAGTCGCTGCCCGACGCTTTACAGTTCGAGAGTTCTTTATCAAGCGCCCTGGCTTCTGAGATGTGCAAGTTATTATTCTCAATTACAAGCCTAGCTACTGGGATTGGAATCGGGCATTCATTCAGGTGGAGCTTTCTGGCTTTTTCTCTCCTTTAACCGGATTTTTATCCAGATCCCAAACCCCAAAATGAGGCCACCGACATATCCAGACTCAAAGAAAGATGAAAAAACATCACTCCAACTAAAGGGGAAAAAGCCCTTTTTAAAATAAAAAATCACAGATGCAAGTAGTTCAGCTATAACATCGCCAATGAAAAATAAAATCAGGCAACACAATATCAGTTTGACCAAACTAAAAAGATTATTTTTTAGCATCTTTTTTATCCTTCTTATCGAGTTCATCTTTTACAGCATTCCCTGTTTTCTCACCTATGTAACCACCAAGAACCGTACCTGTTAAATCAGACACTGCATCTTTTCCAAGCTTTGAGCCGACTCCTTTTATTATTTCACCGCCTACGCCACCGATGACAGTACCCGCAGCCGCACCAGCCATAGAGTTAAGCGGTTCTTCTCCCTTAATTCCGCTTCCTATCGCTGCACCGCCCACATTGACAGGAGCTGAAGCAATGATGCCTTTTCCTGTTGTCGCTGCCGCTGTTACTCCCGCCAGAATCGCATCCACATAACTGAACGGATCTTTTCCAGCAAGCTGGACACCTGTATTAACCCCTACACCAATTGCCGCATTTGCTGCCATACCTTTCACGGTCAGACCTAACACACTTCCCCCAAATAAAATAGGAGCATCACCAATGCTGGCATTTGATTTATGGTAGCCCCAGGTATTCATAATGCTCTGAGCTTTAGACATCGCTTCAGAGTCAGGAGCGCGTTTAATATAGTCCTGCCCTGACAGCAATCCTTTAACAAGTTCCTGCGAGACGGCGGAACCGTAATTCTTCTCCATCTCCGAGGCATAAACTCGCAGGTAACCGGACAGCTCAGCACGCTCTGTGCTGGTCATTTGTGAAGGGTCTTTAGTGAATTTTGACACCAGAGCATCACTGCGCTTGTCTGCATTTTCCAACTGAATAAGCTCATTAGCTGCAGCCAGTGATTTATCACCATTCTTAATTTTTTCAACAGCTATTTTGAGCTTGTCCGAGGATGTGTCACCAAGAAAATTATTCTCAACCGCGTTCTTACCTGCCTGCGCACCCGCCATAACATTGGCCGTGCTGTCTCCGGTCATACCTCCAGCCAGACCCGCCGCCAGCGTTCCCAGCACACTAATGGTCTGCTTGTCCGTTTCCGACAGGTCACTAACCGTTTTGCCCGGATACAACTGCTTCATAACAAGCTGCGCCATCAGTTCGCCGCTGACCGCTCCGGCTGCACCAGTCAGCGCTGAGTTGCCGGATGCGTAAGAGGTTACCGCACCCAGTACCGCGTGCGCCATCGCCTGCGCCTCCGGGTTGCCTTCCGTCAGCCTGTGTATCTCCGTCGCCAAATAAGGACTGGCCGCGCCGCTTACCGCCTGCGCCACGTTACCGCCCGACAGGCCCTGCACTGCCGCCGTCACCGCGCTGATGGCCTGCTGCATCTTACCGCCGGTCCCAAACCCGCTCTCCGCGAACGCCTGGTTATAATAGTTGCTGTAAACCTGTTTATTGACATCGCTTGCGCTGTACTGCTTCGTCGGATCCTGTGCTTTCAGCTCAGCCAGCGCCCTGTCGCGGTCGGTCTGCGTGACGCCGGACATCTTATCGTTCGCCTTCCGGGTTGCGATGATCTCACCCTGCGTCCGTGCAATATCTCCCGCCTGAGCCCCGATTTCCCCGATAAGCTGCGCCGCCTTCAGCCGGTTCTGCTCCTTCTCCTTGTCGAAGATGAC
>NZ_JALQDD010000053.1:0-4926 GCF_023631405.1 Caballeronia sp. GAWG2-1 | reverse complement strand
GAAGCGCGTTTGCGCCATGAGGCGGCGCTCTCGCAGCAAATCAGGTTCGACGGCAAAAGCACCAACCACGACCTGCATGCCGGGCTCGTGGTGCGGGTTGACGAGACGTTGCCGGACGCGCCGCATGGCTTGCTGATGACCGAGGTCATTCACGAAGCAAGCCGCGAGCGGGATTACTTCAACTCGTTCAAGGCGATTCCGTGCGACCGGCCTTATCGTCTACCGCTTGACGAAGCGAACTGGCCCAAGATCGCGGGCACGCTCTCGGCGCGCATTACCACGCGCAGTGAAACCGAGTACGCCCAGCCCAATGCGCAAGGCCATTACACGGTGCGCTTTGACTTCGACTTCGATGACTGGCCGCAAGGTGGCGAAAGCGTACCGCTACGCTTGGCCAAGCCGTTCGCCGGGGCGAACCAGACGGGCTTTCACTTTCCGCTGTTGCGCGAGACGGAGGCCGGCGTCGCGTTTATCGGAGGCGACCCCCGGTTCCCCTACATCGCCCATGTCCATCATCACAGTCAGGCAACCGACCTCGTGATCGGGCGCGACGGCTGGGACACGCGCAACGTCATGCGCACAAGCAGCAATAACAAGCTCAGGCTGGAAGACGAACGCGGCAAGGAAGGCATCAAGCTCTCCACCGAGTACGGCGGCAAGACCCAGTTGAACATGGGCTATCTGGTCGATTCCGAGAGAAAGAAGCGCGGCGAGGGATTCGAACTGCGCTCGGACGATTGGGGTTCGTTGCGCGGCGGCAAGGGTCTGTTCCTGAGCGCTGACAAACAGCCGCGTGCAGGCGCTCAGGCGCTCGATATGTCGGCCGCGCTCGCGCAATTGCAGTCAGCACAAGCGCGCATGCAAAGTCTTTCCGAAGCGGTCAAGAAGGCACAAGCCGTGGTCGCCGACTGCGAGGCACAGAAGACGCTTCTTGAAACGCAACTCAAGGACTTGCAGCAGGCGGTCCTGCTGGCGTCGGCTCCGCATGGTGTGGCGCTCACGAGCGGCGAGCACATGCAGTTCTCGGCGGCCGGGCATCTGTTTACCACCACGGGCGGCAATGCCGACGCGGCGATCGGCGGCATTACACGGTCGCGGCGGGCAATGCGGTGTCGCTCTTCGCGAACACGCAGGGCGTCAAAGTCACCGCCGCGGAAGGCAAGGTGGACGTACAGGCGCAAGGCGATGCACTCAATCTCGCCGCACTCAAGGGCGTGACGATCGCAAGCACCGAGGACGCCATCACGCTCACCGCCAAGACCGCACTGACGCTCTACTGCGGTGGCTCATACGTCAAGCTGACCAATACGGGCGTGGAGATAGGCAGCCCCCACGACATCCTGCTGAAGGGGCCGATGCGTATCGGCAAGTCGGCAACCAAACAGAACGCGTTGCCGTTGATGCCCAAGCAGGAGCCGGTCGGCATGCAGTTATGGCACGCCTACCCCAACGGCCAGCCAGTGAAGAACGCATGGTATCGGGTTGGCTTCCCGGACGGTTCGTCGCGCACAGGAAAGCTCGATGAAAACGGGCGTGGGATGCTGACTGACGTCCCGCGCGGGGGCGGTCATATCCAGTACTTCGAGGATGGTTACGGCTTGCAAAGCGACAAGCGCAAGTGGGCGCAGCCGAAGAACGCGCCGCAAACACCAACGGATCCGAGCACGCCTGGTGAGACCGAAGCCGCACCGCCAAGCTTGACGGGCGCGGCCATGGCGAGCGCCGCGCAGGCGCTGACTCAGGCAGCAGCTCCGCCAGCGCTTCAAGCGCTCGCCTCGCAGGTGCCCGCCTTGGCGCGTGCCGCCGTCTCGGGCGGCGCAAGCGCGGCGGCGCAGACGGCCGTTCGCACCGCGGCGAGTTCGGCAGAGCACGCGCCGATGCCGAGTCTTGCCAAGTCGCTGACTTCGACCTGACCCGCCGCCCAACCTCATAGTCAACACAACAACAACGAACAGAAACATGGCAGCAACGGACACACCCGCAGCACCCGCCCCGCGTCAAATACCGCAAGGCATTAAACAGAATGCTGAAGAACGGCGGCGCATCAGTTACGACATCACGCCCGCGAATCCCGCGCCGAAGACGACGCCGAACCTGACGCAGTTGGGCATCGAATCGGTCGAGAATCACAGCCACGAGATATTCGTTCAGTGCCTCTACATGTTGCCGGTGGTCGGCAACGCGATGTCGCTGTACGACGTCGGGACCGACATCTATGGCATTTGCAGCAGCGCCGAGAAGGCCAGTAGCCTGACGAGCTGGGGCATTCTCGCCATTGACGCTATCGGCGTGATTCCGGCGGCTGGCAATGCCAGCCGGCCGATGCGCGCGGTCGTCAAGGAAGTCCTCCTTGCCTTTGCCAAGGGCGCGGCGGCCTCCGTGCTGGTTGACCTGTTCTGGGCGACGGCGGGCGGCGACGCGGTTGCGTTCATGGAGAAACTCGATCAGAAGCTCACGCAGTGGCGCGAAGAAATCTCGCGCGGCATCTCCGACGCATCGCGCATGGTGCGCCGCTTTGTCGAGAATCCGGTTTCGGCGGCTGAACAAATGGGCCGCATCAAGCACAACGAGGGCTTTTTGTCGTGGGTCCCGTCCGGGGAGACGATCGCGCTGCACGGCATCGATCAGTTGCTGAAGGTATCCGGCCAGCGCACGACCATTCTTAAGTGGCTCGATGAGTTCGACCGCAATCGCGACGCCATGCTCAGGCGCGCGTTCGGCGATGCGGCGACGGCAGGTTCGTTGATCTTCATGGCCGCGCAGATTGTCGAGGAGATCAAGTTCCGCAAGGCACGCAGCTCGCCCTCGCATGTTGCGCACGCCGCCCCCGGCACGATGCACGAACCGCACGTCAAGCCCGGCACGCATACCGAGCACACGCAGAAAGGAGCGAAGGCGAGCGACGTGCCCGCTAAGGACGGCTGCGGCTGCCCCGTTACCAAGACCGGCAAACCCGTCGACCTCGTGATGGGTGACGAGAACCTCGAACAAACCGACTTTGCGCTCGACGGCGTCGCGCCGATCGTGTGGACGCGGCGCTATCGGTCAAGCCTTGCCGCTTACGATGACAGCGCGCTCGGCGCACGCTGGACGAGTCCGTATCACCTCTCGCTCGAACAGCGCGACGGCGTGCTTACGTTCTTCGACCCGGACGCGCGCGCCGTGCCCTTGCCGAAAGTTGCGATCGGCGATTCGGTCGAGGTGCCGACGGAACAGCTGACGGTGAGCCGTCCAGATGCGCGCAGCGTGGAGCTTGCCTATGCGGACGGATCGCGCGAACGTTACGAACAGAGCCGCACCCTTGCCGGTTCACGTTATCGGCTTATCTCTCGCATAGGCCGCGATGGCCTCGGTCTGACCTTGTCCTACAACTCTAAGGACGAACTGACGGGCATGACGGACGGCGCGGAGAACACGATCCGCATCGACTACGAGAACGGGCGCGTCGCGGTTATTTACCGGATCGGGTTGCTTGGGAGCGCGGACGAAGCAATCGCCCGCTATGCCTATAGTCCCGAGGGCGACCTGACCGAGCACCGCGACGTGCTCGGCTACGTGCGCAAGTACGTCTATCAGCATCACCTGCTCACGCGCTATACCGACTTCAACGGCAACCCGGCCAACCTCGAATGGGACGCCCGTGGCGCAGACGCGCACACGTCCGCGCAAGCGCGCTGCGTGCGCACATGGATTGCCAAGGACGAGGTGATCGACCGGGAGATAAACATCCATGAGCTCGCACCGAAGCAAGACACGCGTTTCGAGTACCACCGCGAGCACTGGTACACCAAGGTCACGGACGGCGATGGCAACAGCACGATTCACCGCTACGACCAACATAACCGTATCGTGCTGGTCGAGCATCCCGATGGCACGAGTGAATCGTTTAACTGGAGCGAGAACAACCAGCTCGTCAGCATGAAGAACGCGCTGGGGCAAATTCAGCGCTTCGAGTATGACGGTCAGGGGCGCGTCACGGCCATGACCGACGCGCTCTCGATGACCACGCGCACCGAGTACAGCGCCGCTGGTCTGCCGGTCAAAGTAACCGACGCCATCGGCGACGTGACGACGACCGATTATGACGCGCTCGGGCGGCCCCTGTCCGTCACCGATCCGGCCGGCCGCACCACGCAATACGCTTGGAACAGCAAGGGGCGCCTGACCGCGCTGACCGACCCCAAGGGCGGCGTGAAGCAGTTCAGCTATGACGCTGCGGGACGGCTGACCCAAGCAACGGACTGTTCGAACAACGCGACGCATTACGGCTACGACGAACGCGGCTATCTCTCACACATAACCGACGCCGAAGGCCATGAAACCCGCTACCGGCGTGACGCGCGCGGGCAGATCAAGACCATCACACGCGCCGATGGTGTCGAGGAACAGTTTCGCTGGGACGGCAACGGCAACCTCGTTGCTTACCGCGATGGCGCGGGCGTTGAAACGCTGTATTGGTACGACGCGCTAAATCAGTTGAGCGTGCGCCAAACCGACGTGAAAGGCGACGATTGGGGCCGCGTCGCGTACCGCTACGACAAGCAGGGGCGGCTAACCACGCTGAACAACGAGAACCACGAATCTACCGAGTTTCGTTATGACGCGCTCGGTCAGGTCATCGAGCAGACGGGGTTCGACGGGCGCAGCGTCGCTTATGCATGGGACGATGCCGGGCGGCTGGCGGCATCGACTGAAGCCGGCGTCGAGACGCGCTACGAGCGCGACCCGATCGGGCGGCTCACCGCGCGCACGATCGGCAAGCAAGCGACCGAGAGTTTTTATTACGACGCGCGCGGGCGGCTCACGACCGCCACGGCCGCTGGCAGCACGACCCGCCTGCATTACGACGACGCGGACAACCTGATCGCCGAAGAGCAGCACGTTCGCCCGTATTACCGGGGCCAGTATTCGACCGTCACGCGCCAC
>NZ_JALQDD010000052.1:0-5418 GCF_023631405.1 Caballeronia sp. GAWG2-1 | reverse complement strand
GTTTGGGGGTGGGGTTTTTGTTGCTGCATGAGGAGCCTGACGATTACCTACTTTCACACGGGAGATCCGCACTATCATCGGCGTGGAGTCGTTTCACGGTCCTGTTCGGGATGGGAAGGGGTGGTACCAACTCGCTGTGGTCATCAGGCATGACTTGTTGTCGTGCGCCGGGTGGGCACACAACCAATCCGGGAAGAAGCAGTAAATGTTGGGTGGCGATTGTCGCACACGCATAACTCGCCAGTGGTTCAAACACACTGGTTATAGGATCAAGCCTTACGGGCAATTAGTATCAGTTAGCTCAATGCATTACTGCACTTACACACCTGACCTATCAACGTCCTGGTCTAGAACGACCCTTCAAGGGGCTCGAAGCCCCGGGGATATCTCATCTTAAGGCGAGTTTCCCGCTTAGATGCTTTCAGCGGTTATCTCTTCCGAACATAGCTACCCGGCGATGCCACTGGCGTGACAACCGGTACACCAGAGGTTCGTCCACTCCGGTCCTCTCGTACTAGGAGCAGCCCCCTTCAAATATCCAACGCCCACGGCAGATAGGGACCAAACTGTCTCACGACGTTTTAAACCCAGCTCACGTACCTCTTTAAATGGCGAACAGCCATACCCTTGGGACCGGCTACAGCCCCAGGATGAGATGAGCCGACATCGAGGTGCCAAACACCGCCGTCGATATGAACTCTTGGGCGGTATCAGCCTGTTATCCCCAGAGTACCTTTTATCCGTTGAGCGATGGCCCTTCCATACAGAACCACCGGATCACTATGACCTGCTTTCGCACCTGCTCGACTTGTCGGTCTCGCAGTTAAGCACGCTTATGCCATTGCACTATCAGCACGATTTCCGACCGTACCTAGCGTACCTTCGTACTCCTCCGTTACACTTTGGGAGGAGACCGCCCCAGTCAAACTGCCTACCATGCACTGTCCCCGATCCAGATCATGGACCAAGGTTAGAACCTCAAACAAACCAGGGTGGTATTTCAAGGACGGCTCCACCGAAACTAGCGTTCCGGTTTCATAGCCTCCCACCTATCCTACACAGATCGGTTCAAAGTCCAATGCAAAGCTACAGTAAAGGTTCATGGGGTCTTTCCGTCTAGCCGCGGGGAGATTGCATCATCACAAACACTTCAACTTCGCTGAGTCTCGGGAGGAGACAGTGTGGCCATCGTTACGCCATTCGTGCAGGTCGGAACTTACCCGACAAGGAATTTCGCTACCTTAGGACCGTTATAGTTACGGCCGCCGTTTACCGGGACTTCAATCAAGAGCTTGCACCCCATCATTTAATCTTCCGGCACCGGGCAGGCGTCACACCCTATACGTCCACTTTCGTGTTTGCAGAGTGCTGTGTTTTTATTAAACAGTCGCAGCCACCAGTTTATTGCAACCTCTTCACCCTTCCAGCGCAGGCTGGTTAAGCTACAGAGGCGTACCTTATCCCGAAGTTACGGTACCAATTTGCCGAGTTCCTTCTCCCGAGTTCTCTCAAGCGCCTTAGAATACTCATCTCGCCCACCTGTGTCGGTTTGCGGTACGGTCACTATTAGACTGAAGCTTAGAGGCTTTTCTTGGAACCACTTCCAATTGCTTCGCTTCCGAGGAAGCTCGCGCCACACCCTTGAATTATGTGCCCGGATTTGCCTGAGCACCTTCTCCAATGCAGCGACCGGGACGTCCAACACCCGGACAACCTTCCGCGATCCGTCCCCCCATCGCATCTAACAATGGTGCAGGAATATTGACCTGCTTCCCATCAGCTACGCATTTCTGCCTCGCCTTAGGGGCCGACTCACCCTACGCCGATGAACGTTGCGTAGGAAACCTTGGGCTTACGGCGAGGGGGCTTTTCACCCCCTTTATCGCTACTCATGTCAGCATTCGCACTTCCGATACCTCCAGCACGCTTTTCAACGCACCTTCGCAGGCTTACGGAACGCTCTCCTACCATGCATATAAATATGCATCCGCAGCTTCGGTGACTGGCTTGAGCCCCGTTACATCTTCCGCGCAGGACGACTCGATCAGTGAGCTATTACGCTTTCTTTAAAGGGTGGCTGCTTCTAAGCCAACCTCCTGACTGTTTTTGCCTTCCCACTTCGTTTCCCACTTAGCCAATCTTTGGGACCTTAGCTGGCGGTCTGGGTTGTTTCCCTCTTGACACCGGACGTTAGCACCCGATGTCTGTCTCCCGTGATTGCACTCTTCGGTATTCGGAGTTTGCTATGGCGTAGTAATCCGCAATGGACCCCACAACCATGACAGTGCTCTACCCCCGAAGGTGATACACGAGGCACTACCTAAATAGTTTTCGGAGAGAACCAGCTATTTCCAAGTTTGTTTAGCCTTTCACCCCTATCCACAGCTCATCCCCTAACTTTTCAACGTTAGTGGGTTCGGTCCTCCAGTACGTGTTACCGCACCTTCAACCTGGCCATGGATAGATCACTTGGTTTCGGGTCTACGCCCAGCAACTGATCGCCCTATTCGGACTCGCTTTCGCTACGCCTGCCTTAATCAGTTAAGCTCGCTACTGAACGTAAGTCGCTGACCCATTATACAAAAGGTACGCCGTCACCCCTTACGAGGCTCCGACTGTTTGTATGCATGCGGTTTCAGGATCTATTTCACTCCCCTCCCGGGGTTCTTTTCGCCTTTCCCTCACGGTACTGGTTCACTATCGGTCGATCACGAGTATTTAGCCTTGGAGGATGGTCCCCCCATCTTCAGACAGGATTTCACGTGTCCCGCCCTACTTGTCGTACCCCTAGTTCTTCCACGCTGTTTTCGCTTACAGGGCTATCACCTGCTATGGCCGCACTTTCCAGAGCGTTCAGCTAACAACACAGATAAAGAGTACAGGCTGATCCCATTTCGCTCGCCACTACTCTGGGAATCTCGGTTGATTTCTTTTCCTGCGGTTACTTAGATGTTTCAGTTCACCGCGTTCGCTTCACTAAGCCTATGGATTCAGCTTAGGATGACCCATTCGGGCCGGGTTTCCCCATTCGGATATCGGTGGATCAAAGCTCGTTTGCCAGCTCCCCACCGCTTTTCGCAGGCTACCGCGTCCTTCATCGCCTGTGATCGCCAAGGCATCCACCACATGCACTTGTTCGCTTGACCCTATAACGAGTGTGTCTGCCAGCATTGCTGCCTTTAAGCCCACCGTCATAGGTTGAGTATTCGCGTTGTGCCGTATTCCAAAGCAATCTTTCGATCACCTTTTCATACTTGATACAATCACAACCCTGATTACCCTACTCACACCCATCTCTAAGTGCTTTCGAATAATCTCTTTACTACTTCTTCCAGATTGTTAAAGAACGACAGCCGATAGCGTGATCAATTCAATCACCTACCCGCGCTGACTGGCTCAATCGCCAATGCGCAACGTTGAACCCCGCGTTCAGCGCTGTGCATTGAGGATTGGTGGAGGATGACGGGATCGAACCGACGACCCCCTGCTTGCAAAGCAGGTGCTCTCCCAGCTGAGCTAATCCCCCCGTGTGTGCCTGACTCAGTCTGCTCGCTTGGTCGTTTCAAGCACCGCTTGCCCGGGTGGTGGGTCTGGTTGGATTCGAACCAACGACCCCCGCCTTATCAAGACGGTGCTCTAACCGACTGAGCTACAGACCCTTAGCCTGTCTTTCTGACAGCCGATAAGCGTGAACACTTGAGTGGGCGAGCGTTTAAGCTCGAGAAAGGAGGTGATCCAGCCGCACCTTCCGATACGGCTACCTTGTTACGACTTCACCCCAGTCATGAATCCTACCGTGGTGACCGTCCTCCTTGCGGTTAGACTAGCCACTTCTGGTAAAACCCACTCCCATGGTGTGACGGGCGGTGTGTACAAGACCCGGGAACGTATTCACCGCGGCATGCTGATCCGCGATTACTAGCGATTCCAGCTTCACGCAGTCGAGTTGCAGACTGCGATCCGGACTACGATCGGTTTTCTGGGATTGGCTCCACCTCGCGGCTTGGCAACCCTCTGTTCCGACCATTGTATGACGTGTGAAGCCCTACCCATAAGGGCCATGAGGACTTGACGTCATCCCCACCTTCCTCCGGTTTGTCACCGGCAGTCTCCCTAGAGTGCTCTTGCGTAGCAACTAAGGACAAGGGTTGCGCTCGTTGCGGGACTTAACCCAACATCTCACGACACGAGCTGACGACAGCCATGCAGCACCTGTGCGACGATTCTCTTTCGAGCACCCCAGACTCTCACCCGGGTTTCGTCCATGTCAAGGGTAGGTAAGGTTTTTCGCGTTGCATCGAATTAATCCACATCATCCACCGCTTGTGCGGGTCCCCGTCAATTCCTTTGAGTTTTAATCTTGCGACCGTACTCCCCAGGCGGTCAACTTCACGCGTTAGCTACGTTACTAAGGAAATGAATCCCCAACAACTAGTTGACATCGTTTAGGGCGTGGACTACCAGGGTATCTAATCCTGTTTGCTCCCCACGCTTTCGTGCATGAGCGTCAGTATTGGCCCAGGGGGCTGCCTTCGCCATCGGTATTCCTCCACATCTCTACGCATTTCACTGCTACACGTGGAATTCTACCCCCCTCTGCCATACTCTAGCCTGCCAGTCACCAATGCAGTTCCCAGGTTAAGCCCGGGGATTTCACATCGGTCTTAACAGACCGCCTGCGCACGCTTTACGCCCAGTAATTCCGATTAACGCTCGCACCCTACGTATTACCGCGGCTGCTGGCACGTAGTTAGCCGGTGCTTATTCTTCCGGTACCGTCATCCCCACCCGGTATTAACAGGCAGGTTTTCTTTCCGGACAAAAGTGCTTTACAACCCGAAGGCCTTCTTCACACACGCGGCATTGCTGGATCAGGGTTGCCCCCATTGTCCAAAATTCCCCACTGCTGCCTCCCGTAGGAGTCTGGGCCGTGTCTCAGTCCCAGTGTGGCTGGTCGTCCTCTCAGACCAGCTACAGATCGTCGCCTTGGTAGGCCTTTACCCCACCAACTAGCTAATCTGCCATCGGCCGCCCCTATAGCGCGAGGTCCCGAAGGATCCCCCGCTTTCTTCCGTAGATCGTATGCGGTATTAATCCGGCTTTCGCCGGGCTATCCCCCACTACAGGACACGTTCCGATGTATTACTCACCCGTTCGCCACTCGCCACCAGGGTTGCCCCCGTGCTGCCGTTCGACTTGCATGTGTAAGGCATGCCGCCAGCGTTCAATCTGAGCCAGGATCAAACTCTTCAGTTCAATGCCTGTTACTGTTTTCGGTTGTTTTACCAACCGGTCGCTCACTCAACGTACTGACGATGATCAATCCGTCTTTCGACAGATAAACCTTCCTCTAATACTGTGTGAGACTTGATAACTTTCGCTAAACGTCCCAACCCCGAAAGGTCAGAACCGCTCGCG
>NZ_JALQDD010000051.1:0-8031 GCF_023631405.1 Caballeronia sp. GAWG2-1 | reverse complement strand
CAGCGAGTTCAGGCCCGTGGAGAGCGAGCTGATGCCGGTCGAGCTCGACGCCGACAACGAGTTGATGCTCGTGGAGGTCGAGGACGACAGCGAGTTCAGACCCGTCGAGAGCGAGCTGATGCCCGTGGAGGTCGAGGACGACAGCGAGTTCAGGCCCGTGGAGAGCGAACTCACGCCGCTGGAGAGCGAACTGACGCCTGTAGACAGCGAACTGATGGCCGTGGAAGTCGAGGCCGACAGCGAGCTCATGCCCGTGGACAATGAGCTGATGCTCGTGGAGGTCGAAGCCGACAGCGAGCTCATGCCCGTCGACAATGAACTGATGCTCGTGGAGGTCGAGGCCGACAGCGAGTTCATGCCTGTCGACAATGAGCTGATGCCCGTGGAGGTCGACGCCGACAGCGAGCTCATGCCCGTGGAGAGCGAGCTGATGCCCGTGGAGCTCGAAGCCGACAGCGAGTTGATGGCCGTGGAGGTCGAGCTCGACAGCGAGTTCACGCCCGTGGACAGCGAATTGATGCCCGTCGAGGTCGACGATGACAGCGAGTTCAGCGCCGTGGACAGCGAGCTGACGCCCGTGGAGAGCGAGCTCACGCCCGTGGACAGCGAACTGATGCCCGTAGAGGTTGAAGCCGACAGCGAGTTCATGCCGGTGGACAACGAGCTAATGCCTGTGGACGTCGAAGCCGACAGCGAGTTCATCCCCGTCGACAACGAACTGACGCCTGTTGAAACCGAGGTGGATATCGAATTGATGCCCGTGGACATCGAGTTGACGCTCGTGGAAGTCGAACCCGACAGACTGCTCGTCGAACCATTCGCGGTGCTCATGCCCGTCGACAGCGAACTGAAGCTCGTCGAAATCGAGGCGGAGAGCGAATTGACGACGTTCGCGCCCGAAGTCGACATCGTCGTCGACAACGAATCAATGCCTGTCGACGCCGAAGACGACAACGAGGTCAACTGACCAAAGTTCACCGCGTCGAGCGCGCTCGTACCGTTCGCCACGTTGGTGAGTACTGTGGACGTACCCACCTTACCCAACGTCACCTGGCTGTGAGTCGAGCTGTCGTACATGACAGCGTCCTTCATCACAGTTGACAGGCTTGCAACGTTGCCATTGGCCGACGTCAAGCCCGTCGAGATGGTGCCAACGGAACTATTAACGGTGCTCAGGCTGGACGACAGCAAGCCGGTTGTCACCGACAGATTGCTGACCGTCGTGCTGATATTACCCATGCCAGTGGACAGACTATCCACACGGCTGCCAGCAGTGCTCACACCCGTTGACAAAGAGGCGATGCCCGTCGATGCAGAGGCAGACAGCGTGCTCAGGCTTGTCGACAACGTGCTGACCGAGCTATTGGTCGAACTGAGACCAGTGGACAAGCTGCTCACCGCGCCGTTGGTGGTACTCAAACCGGTCGACATCGAAGTGACCGTCGCCGCCACACCATTAACCGCGCTGGAGGTCGTGCTGAAACCTGTCGAAAGGCTGTCGACCGAGCTGTTCGTGGTGCTCAGGCCGGAAGACAGGCTGCTCACCGCACTATTCGTGGTGTCGAGAACCGTCGACAACGAGCTGGCGCCAGTCGAGATGGAACTCGAAAGCGAGCTCATGCCTGTCGATAGCGTATCCACTCGACTGCTCGTGGTGCTCAATCCGGTGGAGATACTGTCAACCTTGCTGCCTACGGTGCTGACGCCGGTGGAAAGGCTCGTCACCGCGCTATTCGTCGTGCTCAGTCCGGTCGACAACGAGCTCACGGACGACGACATCGAGTTCACACTGCCATTGACAGTACTGAAGCCGGAAGAAAGGCTGTTGACCGAGATGTTGGTGGTGCTCAGCCCGGTAGATAGACTATTGACCGCGCTATTGGTCGTGCTCAAGCCGGTTGACAGGCTGCTAACCGTGCTTGTCGTGGAACTCAGAACGGTCGACAACGAGCTCGTACCCGTGGAGATTGACGTCGACAGCGATCCAACACCGGTCGAAAGCGTATTTACAGAACTGTTCGTGGTATCCAGACCGGTGGAAAGAGAGTCCACGCGGCTGCCGGCCGTGCTCAATCCCGTCGACAGCGTGTTGACGGTGCTGTTAGTCGTACTCAAGCCGGTCGACAACGAACTCACGGCGGTCGACAAAACGGAGACTGTGCTCTTGACCGTGCTCACGCCTGTCGAGATCGAATTGACGGACGTACTTGCGCTACCGAGAGTCGTAGAGAGGGAGTTGACCGAACTGTTGGTGGTGCTCAAACCCGTGGACATCGAGCTGACCGTGGTGGACAGGCTACCCACCGCGCTCACCGTCGTGCTTACAACGGTCGACAGGCTTCCAACCGAAGTACTGATCGAATCCACGCCCGTGGAAACCGAACCAATCGTGCTGTTCGCGGAGTCCAGGCTCGTAGACAGGCTATCGACGCGACTGTTAGCCGTGCTCATGCCCGTGGAGATCGAGTTGATGCCTGTGGAAGCGGACGTTGAGAGCGAGCTCAAGCCCGTTGAGAGCGTTGGGACAGAGCTATTCGCCGTACTCAAGCCCGTCGACAGCGTGTTTACCGTGCTATTCGTCGTGCTCAAGCCGGTGGACATGCTGTTGATCGAACTGTTGGTCGTGCTGAGCCCTGTCGACATGCTAATCACGGCACTGCTTGTCGTGCTAAAGCTTGCGGACAGCGTGTTCACATTGCTGTTCGTCGTATTGAGCGCGGTCGAAAGCGAACTCACGCCGGTCGAAGATGATATCGACAGCGAGTTCAGATTCGTCGACAGCGTTGTTACGGTGCTGTTGGTTGCGTCAAGCCCGGTGGACAGCGTGTTTACCTTGCTGTTTGCCGTACTCAGCCCGGTCGACAAGTTGTTTACCGTGCTGTTGGTCGTGCTCAGTCCCGTGGACAGGCTACTCACGCCAACGTTGGTCGTGCTCAACCCGGACGACAGACTGCTCACCGTGCCGTTCGTTGTGCTCATCCCGGTGGACAGGCTGTTAACCGCGCTTCGGGACGTGCTCGTGCTCGACGAAAGGTCGTTGACTGAGCTGTTGGTCGTGCTGAGACTGAACGACAAGCTGCTAACCGAGCCGTTGAGGGGAGCTAAGCCGGCGGACAGGCTAGTGACTGTACGGCTAAGTGAATCCGCCACAGTTGAGAGGCTGCTGGTCGCACCGGAGATAGTGCTCACTCCAGTAGACAAGCTGTTGACCTTGCTGCCAGTTGTACCAAGCCCAGACGAGAGACTTGTAACCGAACCACTTAAGGTGCCAAACGCCGTCGAAACCGAACTGATGGCGCCGCCCGTCGAGCTCAAACCAGTCGAGAGAATGGTCATTGCGGTGTTGGCGGTGCTCAATCCGGTTGAAAGAGAGTTTGCACTCGACGATACCGAACCCGAGAGCGACACGATTCCCGTTGACGCGGATACCGACAATGAAACAAGACCGAGAGACGCGGAATCCATTGAA
This sequence comes from Caballeronia sp. GAWG2-1, assembly GCF_023631405.1. Taxonomy (NCBI): domain Bacteria; kingdom Pseudomonadati; phylum Pseudomonadota; class Betaproteobacteria; order Burkholderiales; family Burkholderiaceae; genus Caballeronia; species Caballeronia sp. GAWG2-1. Next base: position 4,562 of record NZ_JALQDD010000051.1, on the reverse strand, counting down.
GCGTTGGCCGAGCTCAACGAGTCGGTCGCGGTACTGACCGAGCCCGCGATCGAACTTGACGACGTCGACATAGAACTGAAGCTTGTGGACAAACTTGCAGAAGCAGAGCTCCAGGCCGTCGATAATGAGCCCGATACCGAAGCGAGAGTAACACTTGCGGTCGACCAGGAACTGCTCAAGGAGTTACCGGAAGTCGATACGCTAGTCGACGCTGACGACCACGCCGTTGACACCGACGAGCCCGCTGTCGACAACGACACACTACTGGAATTGACCAGACTTGCTTGCGTACTAAGCGTAGTCGAAACCGATGCGGACATACTGAAAAGTTGGCCTCCGTTGACAGCAACGGTGCCATTCGGTACTGGAGTTACAGCCGTGACGCCCGTGATGCTTTTGGACGACATATTGATGTATTGGCCGGCGCTGATGGCCGTTCCACCAAGCCCGACTAAACCATTAGCAGCAAGCACATGTGCGGCGGAGGTAGAAGTCCAATCGGTCGTCAAACCAACGCCTTTAAACAGGTTGGTAGCACTAAACCCGAAGTCCGAAAATCCACTACCACAGCTCAAGGTTCCAAAGCCGCTAGACCCAGTCGGTATAAACCCCCAACTGCTGCCATTGCAGGCAGCAGCGCTAATGCTAGCAGCGGAGGCATAAGGCCCAATGCACATGAGGGCAACTGCCGCTCCAACGCCGCTAAACAGCCGTAACATATCGTTCGAAGACGACGCTGCACGCCACGGTGTGGCGCTCTCAGCTGACGCTGCCGTATTGGCACCGGGCGATTTTTTTTTGCCACACGCGTTCGCGGTTTCTGCGACTGCGACGAACGTTCCGACCTTTTCGTTCCAAATACTGCGGTATGACTTATTCATAAACCAATTTGACCCACTTCAAGCAAAACAATCTTGCTGAAAGAAAAAAGAAAAACCTTCGACTGCCAACAGAATATGTCAGTACATTTGCCGTCTGAAGCGGACATATCCTAAAGTCCCAAAAGCAGTATTTCGGAACCTTCCGATTTGAAAACCTTGCAATGGGAGATCAAGCGCGCAGACAGGGACTTTCGCTGCCCGCGCTTATTCGTTGAAGCGGTAGCGTGATCGACTAAGAGCATCAGAATCAGAAAGCTGGAACCGTTCATATTTTTACCCACCGATCAACATGGTCTTGCTTTCCTACAAAATCGACTCTCTAAAAATGGCATAATTTTCGCAATTCTTGCTGCTTGAAATGGTCCAACGAATCTTTCTTCTGCCATATAAATTTCCATGCGCCACTTCGGCATGAGTCCTGAGCCGGAGAATTGACTGCCGCGTTGGCGCTCCCGAAGCCGCGCGTGATTTGATCAGACAGAAGTTTTCGAACAGTACTCGCGTCCGAGGTGGCGCGCTCCGGACAACATGCATAAGCGGAGATGTCCGTTTTCTGAAACCTATGTAGTTGCTTTTCGAGAATGAGCGATTCGACTGCGTGCGGGCACTGCGTTCGAGTGCCGCGCCATTGTGGTCAAGCCTAAGACACTGCAATACGACATGAAAAAATTGGGGATCGGCATCGGTGCAAAAACTGGCTTTTCCTTTGATCCGCGAAACGATACGTACCAGAGTTAATTCGGCAATGGGCGACGGAGGCCTAACGCAAGTGAAGGTTAAGTGCGCGAATTAACAATCCAAGCGCCGCGAATCTAGTCAATTTTTTTGCACGGGGACGATTTGCTTATGCTTACACCTCGTGCGGCCGCTTCCACGCATGACACTGGGAATGAAACAGCCCCGCATAACTCGCACGGTAAGCATCGCACCGACCCGCAGTGCTTATCAAATAAGCCGTAAAGGTAGCTCGCTATCTGCCGCACAAGCGGACAGTCCTCTGCACTGTTGCGACCATTGCGACAATAGTCTTGGACATCTTGAACTTTTCGTCTAATTGACAATCGAGAGGTGAGCGCCTGGGCGACCGCAAGACTAGTCGGTCACCCAGGCCCTCCTGAGTCTTAACTCAGGAGTATCTCCTTACCACTGGTACGCAGCGCCAGCGCCGTAGACGTTGCCAGCTCCGCTGATACCCACACCAGCCTTCATCTTGACGTTCTGCGTAATTCGCAGATTCACGCCAAGAGCCGATGCGCCGTAGCCTTGGTAGCCCGCCCCGCCAACACCAACCGCGATGACCTTGTCCTTGTCGACTTCAGGAATCATCGACAGAGCCGTGGCCGCCGCAACGCCGGAGTACGCCTTGCGTTGAACATCGGTGACGGCGCCCTGCAACTGACCCACACGTAGATCCGTGTAGCTGTTGGCTTGCGACGTAGCCTGGTTCAACTGTTGGACGTTCGCCGCGTCCGTACCCTCGGTACCAGCCGCCACGTTGGTGACCTGACGCTCGCCACCCGCAGCGCCGACCGACACCGTGTTCGCACGGTCCGCCACCGAGTTCGAACCCAGAGCAACGGAGTTGTCCGCCGTCGCCTGGCTGCTCGTACCGATTGCCGAGGCGTTAGCACCGCTCGCCACCGCGCTTGCGCCCATGGCGACCGCGTTCGTGCCGGTTGCCTGTGCGTTCGCACCTGCTGCGATGGAATGCGTGCCGCTTGCAACTGCGGCCTCCGTCGTGCGGTCACCATCTGCCGCAAACATCGGATTTGCATTCACCGACAGGTTGTTGATGGTGTTGGTCACCTGATCCAACTGACGCACGTTGACTGCGTCCATTGCGTCGACACCGTCCGCCACGTTATGGATTGCAGTGCCGGTAGTGCCATTACCCAGTGTGATGCTTCCGGTGTTGGTCGAGCCGTCTGCATTCGTGTCGTAGGTCACGGCGGTTTTTACACCGTTCGGACCGTAGAGACCCGTCTGCTTGAGCTGACCGACCGTTGCGGCGTCACTGTCGGCAATACCGTTTGCCACATTGGTCAGACGCAGGTTGTTGCCGTTTCCATCACCGAACGAAACCGTATTGGCCTCGTTAGCTACCGAGTTGGTACCAATTGCGACGGAGTTGATTGCGTTGGCCTGTGCGTTACCGCCAATCGCGATCGAGTTCACGCCGTTCGCCTGGGAATCGGCCATCCCGTCTTCCATATTTGCGTGGAAGTACTTGATGCCCTTGCCGTTGACCATGCTGCTCACCGACGTCGAGATGCTCGTGATGGAGTTGATGGCCGTGCTGACGGTCGTCGACATCGAGTTGATGCTGGTCGACATAGAACTCACGCTCGTCGACATCGAACTGATGCCCGTCGATACCGAAGTCGACAGCGAGTTCATGCCGGTCGAGATCGAATCGATACCCGTGGACAGCGAACTCACGCCCGTGGACAGCGAGTTGATGCCCGTCGAGAGCGAGCTGACCGCCGTCGAGGTCGACGTGGACAGCGAACTTACACCCGTGGACAGCGAACTCACACCCGTCGACAGCGAGCTGACCGCCGTCGAGGTCGACGTGGACAGCGAACTTACACCCGTGGACAGCGAGCTGATGCCCGTCGAGGTCGACGTGGACAGCGAACTGATGCCCGTGGACAGCGAACTCACACCCGTGGACAGCGAACTGATGGCCGTTGAGGTCGACGTGGACAGCGAACTGACACCGGTCGAGAGCGAATCCACACCCGTCGAGAGCGAGGTGATTGCCGTCGAGGTCGATGTGGACAGCGAGCTGATACCTGTGGACAGCGAGCTGATGCCCGTGGACAGCGAACTCACACCCGTGGACAGCGAACTGACGGCTGTCGAGGTCGACGTGGACAGCGAGCTCATGCCCGTGGACAGTGAACTTACACCCGTGGACAACGAACTGATACCCGTCGAGGTCGAGGTGGACAGTGAGCTAACGCCGGTCGAGAGCGAATCAACACCGGTCGACAGCGAACTGATCGCCGTCGAGGTCGACGTGGACAGCGAGCTCACACCCGTGGACAGCGAACTGATACCTGTCGAGGTCGACGTGGACAGCGAGCTGACACCGGTCGAAATCGAATCGACACCCGTGGACAGCGAACTGATTGCCGTCGAAGACGATGTGGACAGCGAGCTAATACCGGTAGAAAGCGAATCGACACCCGTCGAGAGCGAATCCACGCCCGTGGACAGCGAACTGATTGCGGTCGAAGTCGAAGTGGACAGCGAACTGATGCCCGTCGAGAGCGAACTGACACCTGTGGACAGCGAATCGATGCCCGTCGAGAGCGAACTCACACCCGTGGACAGCGAACTGATCGCCGTCGAGGTCGACGTGGACAGCGAACTGACACCCGTCGAGAGCGAACTCACACCCGTGGACAGCGAACTGATGCCCGTCGAGAGCGAATCCACACCCGTTGACAGCGAGCTGATCGCCGTCGAGGTCGACGTGGACAGCGAGCTGATACCCGTGGACAGTGAACTCACGCCCGTCGAGAGCGAGCTGATCGCCGTCGAGGTCGACGTGGACAACGAGTTCACGCCGGTGGACAGCGAGCTGATACTCGTCGAACTCGAGGTGGACAGCGAGCTGATACCCGTGGACAGCGAGTTGATCGCGGCCGAGTTCGAGCTCGACAGCGAGCTCAA
>NZ_JALQDD010000050.1:0-359 GCF_023631405.1 Caballeronia sp. GAWG2-1 | reverse complement strand
GTATCTAAAGTGCTGCTTGCGGATGCGCCTCAACTCGCCGAAGGTCTGGCCGAGAACGTCGAGGGCACGGTGCTGAAGATCGCGAAGGACTATTCGCACATCCTCGCGCCCGCGACCGCCTACGGCAAGAACATCGCGCCGCGTATCGCAGCGCATCTGGACGTCGCACAGATCAGCGACATCACCGCCGTTGACGGCGCCGATACCTTCGAGCGTCCGATCTATGCGGGCAACGCTATCGCGACGGTGCAATCGAGCGATCCGATCAAGGTCATCACGGTGCGTGCAACGGGCTTCGATCCGGTGGCGGCGGAAGGCGGCAGTGCATCGATCGAGAAGATCGAAGCGGCAGCCGACGC
>NZ_JALQDD010000049.1:0-11473 GCF_023631405.1 Caballeronia sp. GAWG2-1 | reverse complement strand
AAAAAATAAAAAAAAACCGGGGCACGACCGGCGCGGAGGATTTTAACCGAAATATTAGTTCGAACCCACCCATGGATTAATCACCCGGGCCGCGCCCCGCCGCCCCCCCCCCCCGCTCCTCGCTTGAACGGCAGATAAAACGCCATGACTTCGCTCTCCGCACGACTCGCCAACAATCAGCGCTTCAGCTTCGTCTCCGATGCTTACGCGGCCGACACGTTCTCGGTGGTGCGCATGCACGGGCGCGAGGCGATCTCGCAACTCTTTCGCTTCGAAGTGACGCTCGTCGCCGACGACGCCGCCATCGATCTGACGAAGATGTTGCAGAACAACGCGACCTTCAGCATCGGCGCACCCGATGACAGTTCGCGCACCACGCCATATTCCGGCATGCTCGCCGAGTTCGACCAGTTGCATCATGCGGGCGGCTACACGTTTTATCGCGCGGTGCTCGTGCCGCGTGCGTGGCGGCTTACGCTTACGCGCACCTGCGAGGTCTATTTGAACGAGCAGACCATCCCGCAGATTCTGGGCGGCGTGTTGCGCGACGCGCAGCTCACGGGCAACGCCGTCGATCTGAAGCTGACGGGCGAGTATCGTCCGCGCAGCTATGTGTGCCAGTTCCAGGAAAGCCATTTCGACTTCGTGTCGCGCTGGATGGAAAAGGAAGGCATGTACTACTACTTCGCGCAGAGCGGCGAGGCGGACACGTTGACCATCGTCGATGACCGCGCCATGCACGCCGCCGATGCGCTGCCGGTCAACTACCGCCCCGCCGACGAGCTGGATACGGGCGTCGCGCCGGACTCGGTGCAGAGCTTCGTGTGCCGCACGAAGCCGCTGCCCGCGAAGGTGGTGCTGCAGGACTACAACTATCGCAAGGCGTCGTTGCCGCTCGTCGCGCAGGCGGATGTATCCGCGCAAGGTTTCGGCGAAGCGATGTTCTACGGCGACAACTTCCGCGACGCCGACGAAGGCACGCGTTACGCGAAGCTGCGCGCAGAGGGGATTTTTTGCGGCGGCGTTCGTTTTCATGGTCAGGCCACGGCGGTGGGCTTGCGCAGCGGCTATTTCATGCAGATGTCGCATCACTATCGCGACGACTTCAACGGCCGCTATCTCGTGACCGAGATCACGCATGAAGGATCGCAGGCGGGCGCGCTGCTCGCGGGCATCAAGACGCCGTTTAGCGAAAACGGCGCGGCGCGTGAAGAGATCATCTACCGCAACACGTTTTCGGCGATCAAGGCGGACGTTCAGTATCGCGCGCCGCGCGACACGGCGCGGCCGACTATCGCGGGCACGCTGAACGCGACCGTCGATGCGGAGGGCAGCGGCGAATATGCCGAGCTCGACGAATACGGACAGTACACCGTGCAGTTGCCGTTCGACCGCACGGACAAGGCGGCGGCGAAAGGCTCGGCGCGCGTTCGCATGGCGACGCCTTATTCCGGCGATGGACACGGCATGCATTTTCCGCTGCTGAAGGGCGCGGAGGTGTTGCTTGAATTCAGCGACGGCGATCCGGATCAGCCGGTGATTGTCGGGACGGTGCCGAATTCGGTGAATTCGAGTGTGGTGAATCAGGGGAATCCGGCGATGAATCGAATGGTGACGAAGGGTGGAAACATCTTGGAGATGTCAGATAAGGATGGTGGCCAGACGATCCATCTTTTTTCGCCGAACGGCGCGACACATATTTTTATCGGCGCGCGCGACTAAGGCGCGATAGGCACGCGTTTCCACGCTCCTTTCATTGCATCGACAGCCACGCATCTGCGCTTTCAGGAGATAACAGTCATGAGCTTCACTCAGTTCACACTGGAAGACGTCAACACGATGACGGTCGGAACCACCAACAACCTCGCGGTCGGGGAAGTCAACTCCGCGTTTTGTACCGGCCAAACCGCACTCACAGCAACGACCAACAATTCGGTGACGCTCGGCACATATCTGGCTGCAGTGCTCGGCAACAACGTCACATGGACTTATGGGACCACGCTGGGCATGCAGGACGGTGCAACGGTCGATTTTAGCGACTCCACCTCCACGCAGGCACAAGGAACCGTAGCCCTCAAGGGCGGCATTCATCCTCTCGGCATGTCCGCACTCGCCATCCTCAAGGCCGCGATGACGGCGACCAAGGCGCTGATCGGCGTGACTGTCGCGATTAATCTCGTGTACGGCACCGCGCTCGGTGTGCTCGACGCCACCGACGTCAGCAAGGACAAGGTGAAACAGCAAGCGGCCGAGGCCGCGTCCATAGGCGTGAGCAATGCGCTGCTCACCGCGCTCCTGGTCGTTGTCGTCAAGCGACTCTCGACACTGTGCGAGGCGCTGCGCCAGACATCGACCCTGACCTTGGGACAGACCGGCGTGTCGCTCGGAACGGACTTTCTGCCAGCTTCCCAGAGCACGCTCGGAATGTCGCTTGCAGAAACTACGCTGACACGAACCACGCCGGCCGGCCAGAGTTCCATCTCATTGACGAATGCCACTGCGGGGTTCAAGCGCGTAGGCATCGACACAGGCTCGCTGAATTTCAGCGACGGCGCTTCGTCGCTCGACTTCACTGGACCAGCAGGCGCATCTTCGTTGCTGATGGGCCCGGACCAGGCAACCCTGCGCGGCGGCGACAGCAGCGTGCTCGTTACGCCCGCTACGTTGACGGCGCAGGTCGGCGCGAGCGCTCTGAACATGACACCCGAAGATTTTCTCGTCGAGTCGTCGGGTTGCACACTCAACATGGCTCAGGAAGTGTTCGTCGCGTCCGCGCCCGGCGCCATGATGCTAATCAGCCCCGAGGCGATCGAGGCCGATTCCGCATTCATCAAGCTCGGCTAGGCGACGAACGATCATGAAAATCCTCAAACCAGATACCGCCGGACTCGTCTATCGCACGTTGCGTTTCAACGAGCGCGATCTACTTTCCATGGGCGTGCTCGTGATGTTCGCTCTCGATGCGCCGCACGATGGACCGCCACGTCTCGCCTCCGAACCGGACTTGTGGAAGGCAGGCGCCGGCGCGACGGGAGACGGCCCGCTCGATGCCGGCTTCCCGAAGCCATGCGGCGAATGGCTCGCTTATGGCGCAGCCCACGCGCCGGCAGGCACGACCGCGACACTCGTCGAAACGACCGTGCAAGTAGGCGCTTCGCGAAAATCGCTCTTTGTGTATGGCGATCGCCGCTTCGGCCCGCTCGGAACGATCTCGGCCCCCGAGCCTTTCCACCGCATGCCGCTCGATGCCACGCGCGCGTTCGGCGGTCCTGAACACGCCGCCAATCCCGCCGGGCGCGGCGCGGTGTTCGCCGGCGACTCGGACCGCGTGTTACCTAACGTCGAGACGCCGGACGCGCTGATCGCCTCGCCCAGCGATGTCCGCGAACCCGCCGGATATTGGGCATTGCCCGCCACGTCGCCGCAACGGACCGCGTTGCTCGGCGCCTTCGATGACGACTGGCTCGCAAAGCAATGGCCGCATCTTCCGGCTGACACCCGGACCGATTACTTTTGCACGGCGCCGCACGACCAGCGTATCGCGGGATTCTGGCAAGGCGACGAGCGCATTGTTGTCGATTACATGCATCCCGATCAGCCGCATCTGGCGGCGCGCCTTCCGGCACTCAGGGCGCGCTGCTTCGTGACCCGTCGTATTGCTGGCGATATGCGCTTCGAGGAGTGCGCCGCGCGCCCGGAAACCGTCTGGATCCTGCCGGAGATCGGACAGGGCATCGTGTTATATCGCGCGGTTGCAGCGCTCGGCGATGAAGACGCGGACGACATCGCGCAGTTGATGGTCGACTTCGAGAGCATGACAAGCGCGCCGTTACCCGCCGAATACTATCGAGATCGCCTGCAAGCGCGGCTCAGTCTGACGCCTCCCGTGCCAGCCGCCGCAAGTGCGTCGCCCGCCCCTGCGGCGGCCGTCGCCACCCCGCCTGCCCTGAAAGCACCCGATGCACCTGATGCACCCGCCGTAGCGGGACCGAGCGATCCGGCTGCGTTCGCCGAACTCGAATCGCTCACCGCGCAGATCGAATCGACGACTCAGAATCTGTTGTCGAAGCACGGCATGCAAGCAAGCGAGCTCGAAGCACACTTACCGCAAGCGGGCACGCCGCCGTTCGACATCAAGTCGGGTGGCGATGCGGCATCCATGCAGCGTGACCTTCAATCGCTGACGCAAACGCTAGAAAGCAGCGCCGCTGATCTGATGAAGCGCTACGAACTCACGCCAGCCGATGTCGAGAAACTAACCGCGCCCGTGCTCGGCGCGAACGGCGCCAGCGCTCCCGCCGACGCGGCGACGCTCGCCGGGCAGTTGCGCGCAGCGTTCGCACAGACTCAACAGGCGCTCGCGGCGCGCGGCAGTTCGATCACCGGTCTTGCCGCACAGGTCACCGACCCTGAGACGGTCGCCGCACTGAACGAAGCGGCGAGCATCGACTTCGAGAGCATCGTGGGCGCGCTTTCGACCCTTGGCGCGTCTACGACCGCTGCTGCGCCCGCGACACAACCGCCCGCGAGCGCCGTGCTCGGAGTGCCGCAGCCGCCTCTACCGCTACGGCTGAATCGCGACGACGTGATAGCGCGCGCCGCGGCTGGTCATTCGCTTGCCAGCCTGAATCTGAGCGGCCTCGATTTGTCAGGCGCGATGCTCGAGCGCGCCGACTTGCGCCTCGCCGTGCTCAACGACGTCCGTCTCACTGGCGCGCGGCTCTCCGGCACCGATCTGTCGGGCGCGATGCTCGCTGGCGCCGATCTCGTCGGGGCGCAACTGCACGACGCGAAGCTCGACAACGTCAGCGCCCGCAACGCCAACTTCGGCGGTGCGCAGTTGCAACGCGCGTCTCTAAGTGCGAGTGACTTCGCGGACGCGGACTTTTCGGCGGCGAATCTGGAGGGCGCGCAACTCGCCCGCGCCATCTTCAGCAACGCGAAGATGATGGGCGTGAAGGCGTCCAGATGCGGCGCGGCGAAAGCTAGTTTTTCGCGCGCGGTCCTTGCGGGCGCCGACTTCACCGGGGCAAATCTCGCGAACGCGGTATTCGATCATGCGTCAATCGCGGGCGCCAGTTTCGTCGATGCGGACTGCTCCGTTCTCCGTCTGTTCGGCACTCAGGGCGCGGGCGCGCGTTTCGACAACGCCAACCTCTCGCAATCGCGCGCGGGCCTCGCCGCAAACCTCAGCGGCGCGAGTTTCGTGGGCGCGCGGCTGAACGCGGCCGTATGGCTCGACATTGACATATCTCAGGCAAACTTCGACCAAAGCGCGCTCGATCACGTGAATTTCAGCGGCGTCATAGCCCGTGGCGCGCGCTTCGTCAACGCGCGCGCGGTGTCTATCCGTCTGTCCAAGGCCGATTTGAGCGGTGCCGATTTCAGCCGCGCCAACCTGATGAACGCCAACTTGCGACGCGCCCGCCTCGACGGCGTGCGCTTCGTCTCGAGCAATCTTTACGGTGCGCAATGCTACGGATCAACGGTCGGCAACAGCGTGCTCGACGGCGCCAACGTCGATCGCACGCTGCTGCAGATTCCCGGCCGCGTGGAAGGTGAGGTGCGCTTATGAGCGCGCTTCCCGAACTCGTGCCGGGCGCGGCGCTGTCCAGAACCAGCCTGGCGGGCGCGGACCTCGCCGGGCGCGACCTAAGCGGCTGTCTGCTGGAGGGCGTCGATTTGCGCGGCGCCGACCTTTCGCGCACGAAGCTGAATGGGGCGCGCATCCGCCAATGCGATCTTTCGGGTGCGAATCTGAATGCCAGCGTTCTCGATGGTTCCCAATGGCACAACACGCAAGTTGCCGGTGCGAGTCTGCGTGAGACGCAAGCCACACGGGTGTTCTTTACGCGTGTCGGCTTCGGACGCACCGACTTTACGAGCGCGCAGATCGAGCGCGCGATGTTCGACGGCTGCGATTTGAGCGCCGCGACCTTCGCCGGCGCTCGCGTCTATCGCAGCGATGCGCTTGCCTGCAAGTTCGACGGCGCCGACTTCACCGACGCCGATCTCACGCGCTTTACGGCCCGCGACGCCGCGCTCGCGCGGGTAACGTTCTTGCGCACTGAACTCGTACAAGCTTTCTTTCTGAACGGCGATCTTGCCGGCCAGCGCTTCGACCAATGCAACCTCCATCAGTGCCAGTTCACGAATGCGAACCTTTCCGGCTCCGATTTCACCGGTGCAGAGCTCGTGCAGACGCGTTTTGATCGCGCGAAGCTCAACGCGGCGCGCTTTGCGGGCGCATCCGGCCGATACGCGCGCTTTGCGCAAGCCGACTTGTCCGGTGCCGATCTGACCGATGCCGAATTCGTCGTGGCCGATTTCAGCGGCGCGACGCTGACCGGGTCGCGCTGCGACGGCGCGAGTTGGACGCAGGCGGTCTTCACGCGCGCCATCTGGCAACGTTCGACGTTGACGGCGGCACGCTTCACGGACTGCGATCTGTCACACGTCGATCTGACGGAATCCGATTGCGCACGCGCGGATTTCGGCAATGCCGACTTCCATGCGCTGATCGACTCGCGTACGCATTGGGCGGGCGCGTCGCGCAACCACACACGTCCCACCGATCCGGTTCGGCTGCGCGCCGAAACCTGGGGTGTTTGACTTCTACTGTCTTGGAGCACGACATGGATACGCTGCCACTTACCCCTAACGACGTTCCCGTCGGCTGCGCGCCAGCAGTCAGCACGACCCTGCGTGCCGCCACGGTGACCGGTCGCGCAGGACCATGGTTTTTGCTCGACAGTCACGCCGAGCGTGCCTTGCAGGCTCAAAGCTGTCTGCTCGAACCGCAAGCGGGCGATCTTGTCCTCGTCTGCGGCGCGTTGCCCGCACAGGCTGCAGCCGACGGCGTGACGGCAACGACCACGGTGCCGTATCTCCTCGCGGTGCTGACCCGTGCCCAACCCGACGCCGGCACCATGATGCTGCCGGGCGGCGCAAGGATCGAATCCGCCGACGGCGACTTGCGGCTTTGTGCCACGCGTATCGCGCTGAACGGCGAGGAGGCCGTCGATGCCAGCACGCGCGCGTTCTCGCTCGACGCGGTTTCGACAGCGGTCACGAGCCACCAGGCCAGCGCGCGCATAGCGTCGCTCGACGCGGGTATCGAACGTCTTACGCTAGTCGCGCGCCATTTTCTCTCGACCGTCGGACGTGCCATCTTCCGTGCAAACGACAGTTCGCGATGGATTGAGGGTAACGACGAATTGCGTGCGGGCACGGCTCGCTGGCGCGTAAGCGGCGACGCGCACTTGCACACTCGCCACACGACCCTCGTCTCCGACGAGATGACGCGCATCGACGGCTCGAAGATAGAACTGGGCTGAGGCCCGGCCCCAGTCGACAAGACGCGACGAGACAATCGCACAAACGGAGGTATGCCGTGTTTGCAGTAACCATAGCTGCTGGCGAGATGATCGCCGAACCCGATGTCTGCCAAGTGCCGACGCCCGCTGGACCGGTACCGACGCCGTTTCCGAATATCGCCATGCCCATGATGGGCACGCCGCCGGCCGAGACCGTGCTGATCTGCGGAGCGCCCGCACTCAATCTCGGCTCAGAGATTCCGTTGACCAATGGCGATCAGGCCGGCGTGGCAGGCGGCGTGGCCTCGGGCACGATCATGGGCCCGGCGCGCTTCACCGAGGGCAGCATGAAGGTAATGGTGGCCGGCAATCCCGCCGTTCGGCTTACTTCGCCGACGACGCAAAATCAAAGTAACGCCATCGGCGTCGTGCTGGTGCCGAGCCAGCCTACCGTGATGATCATGAGCTGACCCCACGAGCCACACCGCCTCAAGCAACCACAACAACGACCATGCGCCACACCGCCCTCGCCCTTCTCCTCACCGCCTGCGCCACGCTTCCCGCCGCGGCCCAGCAACCCGCCGACGAGAGCGCCGCCATCCGGCAAGTCGTCGATACCTACCTGCAGCCGCTGCTCTCGTCGCATCAGGCGGCGGGGGCGATCGTCGGCGTGTCGCTGCACGGCAAGCGTTACTACTACGCATACGGCTCGGCCAACGACAACGGCGCGCCCTTCACGGCCGATAGCATCGTCGAGATCGGCTCGTGCACGAAAGTCTTCACAACCACGCTCTTCGCGCTCGCCATCGGCCGGCATCAGATCGCGCCGGATTCGTCGATACAGCGCTACATGCCCAACGGCGTCACGCTGCAAAGCGCCGCGCAGAACGTCACGCCGATGCAGCTCGCCGACTTCACTTCCGGCATGCCCGACAATCCGCCCGACGCACCGCGCAATCTGCGTTATCGCGGTATCGACCACTACACATCGGCGGACTTCTTTCGCTGGGTATCGTCGTGGTCGCCGGACGGTCCCCTGCCACGTCCCTACATGTATTCGAACGCAGGCGTCGGCGTGCTCGGCGTGACGCTCGTGCAGGCAACGGGGCGCGCGTGGGCCGATCAGCTATCGACGGATATCCTGCAACCGCTTGGCATGACAAGTTCGTTTTCGGCACCAGTCGACGTGCCGGGGCGCACGGCCGAAGGGCATCTTCGAGACGGGCAGCGCGCGCCGCAATGGCCGCTCTACGCGTGGTACGCGGCAGGCGCCATGCGCTCCACCGCCGCCGACATGTTGCGCTTCGGCGAGGCCAATCTCGGACACGGTGAAATAGACGGACGTCCGGTGCCCGCCGAACTGATCTCGGCGATGCACGCGGCTCAAGCGCCGCGCTACACGTTGCCGAACGGCATCGCGCAGCAAGGCATGGCGTGGGTCACGAACAACGGCAACGGCTCGCCCGGCTTGCATCCGGAAATTCTGAAGAACGGTGGAACGGCGGGATTCAGCTCGGTAATTCTCGTGAATCCGCACAAAGACGCGGCGATTTTTATCGCGGTCAATCAGGGCGAGACGCCGCCCGCGCCAGTGGCCATTGCCATCGGGCGGCATCTGCCTTGATGCGAAGCGCCGGAGTGGCGCATCGCATCATGCGTTTTTTTTCGGCGCTTTTTTACTTCGGAATACCCACGCGCTCGCACGTCGGCAAGCCGTTTTTCGGCACCTGGGTGTAGTGCATGATGTAGCCGTTCGCGAGCCCTTGCTTCGAGGCGAGCACGATCTGTCCCAACTGAGTCTTCGAGGCCAGCGTGGCCTTAGTCGGCTGCTGTTCGATGATCAGATTCTTGAGATCGGGATTCGCGCGCGCCGCGTCCTGACCGATGATCCGCCGGACATCCGACACGCTCGACCGATACCAGCCAATGAACGGGCGATACGAAGGCCCCGCATAGTGGCTGTCGATGATCATCCACGGATCGAGTTTGTCGAGCGCCTCCAGCACGTTGTCGTTCTGGAGGATGGACGCGAGATCGCCGCCAAGACGCGAACCCGGCTCGCCGATATGCGCCGGATCGTAGCGCCAGGCATCCGGTCCATTGCGCAAATCGGACCACTTCTTGCCGGTCCAGGTCACGACGTGCGTGAGGCCAATGGTGCTCGTCGGCGTAAAGGGGACCATCTTGCCTTTGACGATCGGCGACGCGGTGATATAGAGCAAGTCGCCCGGCAGCAGATACTGCGACGTGGTGTCGAAGTTGCCGCTGTTGATATCGAGCAGAACGCCCGCTTGCTTCGGTCCCGCCCAATCAGGCGTGCTGGTTGCGCCCGCGGGCGTCATGCACGCCTGCGTGGTCACGCCGGTTTCGACTTCCGTACTGCCCGTGAGCCCCGCGAAGTTGTAGACCCAAGACGTGAAGTCCGAGCAATCCACGCCATGCCACATGACCTCGGCAGGCTTGTAAGCCGGCGTGTTCGTGGCGGTGACACCGCTCGCCTGGATCTGCTGCGAACCGGTAGCGCTGCGTTGACCGGTGCAGGTCATGCCGTACTTTGGCGTCTTGGCGCCGCTCGCGCTCGCGGCCGCACCCGACGTGCTGCCCGCCGACGAATTGCGGTACTTCGGATCGGTTCCGCCCGAATCGTCCGGCGGCAGCCAGCCCGGCACATGATGATGGCAATAGTTGATGTCCTGATCGACCCAGAAGTTTTCCACCGCCATCACGAGTTCGCGATAAAACGTGTCGGTGTCGGTGCATCCTGAAGGCGCCTTGATCGCGCCGTACTGAGCGGCGAGCGGCCCCCAGCTACTGGCGGTCAGATAGGTCGCCCAATTGGTCTTGGTAAGACCGCCGGTGAGCTTTGCCTGCACGTCGTTCTGACGGCCCGCGAAGATCGCGGCGTTGTCCCTGAGCAAGGCGATGCGGTCGCCGCAAGTGGCCGCGCTGCCAATAGCCGTTTGTGCCGCGCCTGGCACGACCGGCGCGAACTGCGCCATCGACGTAATGCCTGAGCGGTTGCCCGCGCTGCCCGCATAGGTCGCGGCGCCTTGCGTGATCGTGCAGTTGCCGCCCGAGGGCGCCGCGACGGTGCCGTCATCGGCGATATCGCCCGAGCCTGCGTGACAGGACGCGAGCGTATCGCCATTGGCTGCCTGTGCGACGATGTTCTGCGTGCTGGTATCGATGGAAGAACCATCCGTCGTGCGGCTTTGCGATTCGGCGCCGAGCGCGAGACTCATTTTGGCGCCATCCGTGACCGTTCCGGTCGTGCCTGCGGTGACGAGCGTCGGCGTGGTCTGCTGGACGTCGATGTCGCCCGCGAACGCGTTCACGCGCGCGACTGCGGCGTTGATGTTGTCGGCGCTGAGGCCGCCGGCCGCGCGTGCATCGGCGACGATTGCGTTCGAATACGCCGAGACGACCATCTGCGAAGGCGCGTTGAGATACACGGCGTCGATTTCGGTGGAAAGGCTCGTATTGGTGCCGGTCGCTTCTTCCTGATAGCTGCCGCCCGTTACGCGCACGAAGAGCGGATAGTGCAGGCTGCCCTTGAGCGCGAAGGTGCCGTCGTTGTTGGTCGTGGCAGTGGCGAGCGGCTTGTCGGAGACGGTGCCGTCGGCGGCGAGTTGATACACCGCCACTGCTGCGTTCGCAACGGGACCCATGTACACGCCACCTGAAGTGGACGGCGACGAGCTGCCGCCGCCGCATGCGGCGAGAGCGAGCGAGAGCGCGGCGCTTGCCGCGACAGTAAGAAGAACGGGCTTCACGATAACCTTGCAGAAAGGGAACTGGGCACCACGAAGACTGGCGCGTGACTGATGCCTTTACGGCATGTCACTAGCGTAGGTGAAGGCCGTCAACGGCAAATGGCCGATAAGCCTTACAAACCACGTCCATTTCCGAAGATTGAAGCGTTTAAGTGAAAGCGGTGCAAAGGGCGTTCGTCAATGGGCGAACGCCTGGGCGAAGGGGTTTGAACGGTGTCTCTTGCAGAAGCTGCTGGCGACGACGCATTCACGAAGCCCCAAGAAGATACGTACTCGCACCAGTTGTGTGTGAGCAATCGACGCTTCTAAATTCCTGATGATCGGCTCATCTAATCGATTGTCACATTCTGTTGTCGTGCTTTCGGAACAACTGCGCGTGTCGTA
>NZ_JALQDD010000048.1:0-44924 GCF_023631405.1 Caballeronia sp. GAWG2-1 | reverse complement strand
TCTTCCACGGCGATCTCGTCGAACGGGTTCATGGACATCTTCACGTTGGCGATATCGACACCCGTGTTGTCCGACTTCACCCGGACCTTCACGTTGTAGTCGACCACGCGCTTGACTGGCACCAGAATTTTCATGGGTGCATATCTCCTTGCTTGAATGATTCGAAAAGAGCCGCGCGGATCAGCGCCGACTGTCGGGCTCGACGAGGACGAGCGCAATCGATGCATCGCTTCCCGACGACCGAGGCGCGAGATGAAGCGCAGGCGCGCCCGGCATGCGCGTCAACACGTGACCTTCCGCCAGCACGATCTCGTCGTCGCTGTCGGCAGCGTGGACGAGGCAGCGGCCATTCATCGTCAGCACGAGCGCGACACATTCGAGGGGCACGAACGCGGCGTCGCGCAATGGCTCGATGCGTGCTCGATAGCGCCCGCGCAACGCCATGACATTGAGCGCGACAACAGGGCCGTCGTGCAACGTGGCTTGCCACGCAACGCCGCCGTCGTATTCCATGGCGATACCGCGCCGCAAGTGACTTTGCACGGCGTCGTCTTGCAGCGTGACGCCCGCACCGGTCATGACGAGCGATTGCCGC
Source organism: Caballeronia sp. GAWG2-1 (assembly GCF_023631405.1). Lineage (NCBI taxonomy): Bacteria > Pseudomonadati > Pseudomonadota > Betaproteobacteria > Burkholderiales > Burkholderiaceae > Caballeronia > Caballeronia sp. GAWG2-1. Next base: position 44,329 of record NZ_JALQDD010000048.1, on the reverse strand, counting down.
GTCATGCCGGGAAAGCGCGAATACGGACCGTCGCGTTCCACGTCGGCCAGGCTGATGCGCCAGCCGCCTTCCGTATCTTCCGCGAGCGCGCGCGTGATGCCGCCGCCGTTGCGCCACGCCTGCGGCGCAAAAGACGCGAGCGGTGCAATGGCGACGCCCTCGGGCGCGCGCGCTTCAGGAGACGGCGCCGACACCGTACTTTCCAGTGAGCAGCGCGCCGGTCTCGAAGCGTTCGATCGAGTAAGGCGCGAGCGAGACATCGGTTTGCAAGCCGAGTGCGGCTTGCGCAAGCACCTTGCCGACCGTCGGCGAGAGCTTGAAGCCGTGCCCCGAAAAGCCGTAGCCGACGACGAGCCCTTCGATGCCGGGCAGCGCGCCGAGCACCGGATTCCAGTCGGGCGTGACGTCGTACACGCCCGTCCACGACGACGCAATGCCCGCCGCTCCGTATGCGGGAAACCGTTCGGCGACCTGAGCGCCGACCTCGACGACATAGTCCATCGAGATGTCGCCCTGTTCGGTATCGGCCGTGGCGAGTTTTTCTCCGGCGGTGCCTTCGCTGACGAGCATCTGATTGCCGCCATAGCAGCGGTAATAGAGCATGCCGGGCGAGGCCAGATCCTTGAACACCGGCATGGTGTAGGTGTAGGCCGCGCCCTCGCATTCGAGCGCGAGCACCGCATGACGCTCCGGCGAGACGGGCAGTGTGCGGCCGGTCCATCCGGCGAGTTCCGGGGTCCAGATGTTCTGCGTGCTCACGACCATTGCCGCTGAAAAATCTCCGATGCTCGTCGACACGCCGCTCACCTTGCCGTGCTCGATCAGCAAGCGGTTCACGGTGACGTTCTCGCGGATCGTCACGCCGCCGCGCCGCGCCGCGCGAGCGAAACTGGTCGCCGTGAGATACGCATCCGCGAAGCCCGCCTCGGGTTCATAGCCGATCAACGCGGCGTCGTCGAACTGCGCGATGGGCATGAGCTCGTGAGCCTGGCGAGCATCGAGCAATTCGAGCGGAATGCCTTGCTGCTTCTGCTGTTCGAGCGATGCGCGCAGCGGTTCGACCTTGTCGCCATCGGCCGCAACGATCATGTAGCCGCACTTCACGAGTCCGCACGAGGCTTCATCGTCGCCGACGTAGCCCGCGAAATCGTTGAACACGGCCCACGACTTGCGTGCGAGTTCGACGTTTTCCTTGACCGAATAATGCGTGCGCAAAATGCCCGACGATTGCGACGTCGTGCCCGCGCCGATGGTCGCGCGATCGAGCACGAGCACGCTTTTGGCGCCAAGCTTTTGCAGATGAAACGCAACGGAACTGCCGATCACGCCCGCGCCGATCACCACTACATCGTACGTATTCACTGTCGCGCTTCCTTTCTCATGCGGATGATGTTTGCAGTGTGCCGGGTTGCCGCCATCGCTAGCGCTTCATAAGCAAAAGCGATGGATAGCAGCAGTACCGGCGCGTTCGAACGTCAGCCAGCGCCTTCCAGGCCTCGCATGACTTCGGCCTGCACCGTTTCCCAGATCGACTTCTTCATCTCCAGATACGCAGGCGATAGCTGCACTTCGGCGGTACGCGGCAAGGGCAGGTCGTTGCGGATGTCCTGCACGATGCGCCCCGGTTTCGCGCCCATCACGATCATGCGCGTGGAGAGCAGCAGCGCTTCGTCGATCGAATGTGTGATGAAGACGATCGTCTTGCCGCTCTTCTCGTAGATCGACAGAAGCTGTTCCTGCAGCACTTGCCGCGTCATGGCGTCGAGCGCGGCGAAGGGTTCGTCGAGCAGCATCACGTCCGGGTCGTTGGCGAGTACGCGCGCAATCGACACGCGCTGTTTCATGCCGCCCGAAAGCGCGCCGGGATAGCTGTCCTCGAAGCCCTTCAGCCCCACGGCTTCGATATAGCGACGCGCGGCATCACGCCTTTCAGCCCGGCCGACACCGCGCATCTTCAACCCGAACGCGACGTTCTCGCTGACCGTTTTCCACGGAAACAGCGCGTATTGCTGAAAGACCATGCCGCACGCCGGCTCGACATCCTTCACTTCGCGGCCATTGACGAGCACGCGGCCCTGCGTCGGCGGCTCGAAGCCGGAGATCATGTTGAGCATCGTCGATTTGCCGCAACCCGACGCGCCAAGCAGCACGAGAAACTCGCCCTTCGCGACATCGAGATCGACTTCCTTGAGCACTTGCAACGCGCCGAAGGACTTCGCCACGCCTTCGAGGCGAATCATGGGGGCATCTATCGTTGCCATGCGAGCACTCCGCGTTCGATGAGCCTGAACAAGCCATCCGTGATGAGCACCGTGATGCTGATGAGCACCATGCCGAGCACGACCGTATCGGTCTGGAAGAATTCGCGGCCGTTCATGATCATGAAGCCGAGCCCTTGCTGCGCGGCGACGAGTTCGGCGGAAATCACGCAGGTCCACGAGAGGCCGAGAATCACTTTCATGCCCGACAGGATCTGCGGCATGCAGCCCGGCAGGATGACTTCGCGCATGACCTGCCAGCGGTTCGCGCCGAGATTGCGCGCCGCGCGCACGAAGATCGGGTCGATGTTGCGCGTGGCGTCGATCACATAGAGAAGGGCAGGCGCGAACGATCCCATGAAGACGATGCTGTACTTCTGCGTCTCGGTGATGCCGAACCACAGCAGCGACAGCGGTATCCAACTCATCGACGGCAGCGGGCGCAGGAAGGACAGCAGCGGGTCGAACACGGCGCGCGCCACGCGCGAGGTGCCGAGCGCAATGCCGAGCGGTATCGACACGACCGCCGCGGCGAGAAAGCCCACCATGACCCGGCGTATGGAGGCCAGCACGTTATCGAGCAACGTATGCTGATTCCACATGCGGATGCCGCGGCTCAGCACTTGCGACGGCGCGGGCAGAAACACCGCATCGACCAAACCCGCGCGGCACACGAGTTCCCAGAGCAGCAGAAAGCCGATCAGCGAGCAGGCGCTGACGACGAAAAGCCCGCCGCGCTTCGTCCATTTGTTGTCGGATGCCATGCTGCGCGCTCAGAGATACGACGCGTTGATCCAGTCCGCCACTTTCGGCGACTGGTCGATCTGCTTGAGATCGACGAGCATGTCGCTCAGCTTTTGTACGCCGTCGACGAACGGTCCCGGCTTTCCGCCGCTGCCGACGAATAGCGTCTTTTGCTGCGCGTGGGAATACCACTGCGTCTGCTTGAGCACGGCCATCTGCTCGTCCTGCGTGAGATTCGTGAGCGTCATCAGAATGGGCGCGACCTTCTCCGGCTCGTGCGTCATCATGTCGTTGGCTTGCGCGACACCTTGCAGAAAGGCTTTCGGCACATCAGGATGGGCGCTGGCGAATGCGGTGCGCACCAGCAGCACGTCCGGGCCCGGCGTCAACTGATATTGCTTATAAAGCGAGAACGAGGAATCGTCGAGCAGCAGTTTGGTATCGGGCAGCGCCTTGATGCGGTCGAACGTCGGTGTCCATGCGGCGGCGGCATCGATCTGATTACCGCGATACGCCGCCAGCAGTTCCGTCGCCGGCAAGTTGATGATGCTCACGTCCTTCGCCGGGTCCAAGTTCGCCTGGCGCAGCACGTCGAGCAGCAGGACATGCGAGCTCGACGCATACGTGACGCCGATCTTCTTGCCCTTGAGATCGGCGAGCGACTTCACATTGCCACGCACGAGAAGGCCTTCCGATTTGCCGAAGTTGTTCGGCGTCGAGATGAGCTGAAACTGCTTCGCGCCGCTTGCCATCAGCGCGAGCGCCGAGACGACGCCGGTCCCCGCAATGTCGATGTTCCCCGCCATCACCGCGCCCATGCGCGCCGACGAAGTGGAGAACGATTGCCAGCGGCAGTCGATGCCGAGCTTCGTGAAGATGTCCGTCTTCATCGCGACATAGGCCGCGTAGTGCCCAAGCCACGCCGAGCCGCCGTAGTTCACGACGGTCGCGGCGCGCGCGAATGACGCAAGGCCCGAGGTGGCCGCGGCTACGCCGACGAGTGAAGCCTGCTTCAGAAAACTACGGCGGTTTGTGGTCATCGTCCTGCCCTGTCTCTTAGGTTGAACTGCGTGTATCCGCTGTCAGCTACGGATGGTAGAGGCGAACGCATCCCTGCCATTAAGCCGCGCGGCCGAATCAGAAACTCTTATGTTTTGAAGCAGTTCCGCTAATTTCACGCGGCGCTTTGCGCGGCGAACGCGGCGGCATAGGCATCGAAAAGATGGGGCGGCGCGCCGGGCAAAGCCGCAAGCAAGCCCGGTGCAATTACGTCGCGCGTCACGGCCACCGACTCGCGCGCGACGGCCTCTGCCATCGACGACCATTCGGCCTGACGCGTGAGAATGTAGAAATGACGATGCCCGATGCGCGTCGTGGCCAGCGGCACGACCGCGATATCCGCCAGATGCGCGCGCGATTGCCAGAGACACAGCGGCGACGTGATGGCGCAGCCGAATCCCGAGCCGACCAGACTCAGAAGCGGGTCGGTATCGTCGAATTCATAGCGGTTCGGGGCATTGAAATTCATGTGCCTGATGAGCCGCTCCACTTGCTGCCCGATGAGCGAGCGGCCCGTATAACGCAAGAGCGGCAACTCGCGCAGCACCTCATGAAAGGACTCGGGCGCGCGCTTGCCGCTGAAGCGCCTCGGCGCCACCGCAATGAAAGTCTCGGAGAAAAGCGGCCTTAGTTCGACGCGTCGTGGATCGAGCGTGGCTTCCGTGCAAATGGCGAGATCGAGCTCGCGATTGGTAAGCTGTTCGCTGAGGGTCGGCGTGAGGCCGGACCACATCGACAAGGTTTTCATGCGCCCGGAAAGACGTTGCACGAGATGCGGCCCGACGCTTCCGGCGAAGGAATCCACGCAACCAATGCGCAGACTCGGCACGCCTTCGCTCGTCGCCGTACGCACGTCGTGCGAGACCGCCTGCGCGTGTTCGAGCAGCGCGCCCGCGCGATCGAAGAGAATGCGGCCCGCCGCGTTGGGCCGCACCGGACGGAACTCGCGATCGAAGAGCGCCACGCCTTGTTCGCGCTCGAGCGCCGCGATGAGTTGGCTCACGGCGCTTTGCGTGACGCCGAGTACGCGCGCCGCTTCCGTCATGGAGCGGGTTTCGCAGACCGCGACGAACGCCTGCAACGCGCGCAGATCGACCCCGACGAACGAATTTCGCATGCTTTCTCCTCGGCCGATTCCGCCGCAGATGCAGCGCGTGTCGCCGCTCAGATCCCATACCGTTGCGGCGCTTCTGGCCATACGCTTGTTTTAGCGACCATAATAGCGCTCACATGCTGGCCCCAAGCCGCCTTCGCGAATGCGGAGGTTCGAATCGTCCATTGCGAATCGCGCGTTGCTCAAATCCGCTTCTTCGTCCGCCGCCGTGCCTCGCCAGTTCGTGTTCTTGCTGGCCGATGGCTTGTCCATGATGAGCCTCTCGTCCGCCATCGAGCCGTTGCGCTCGGCCAACCGCCTCGCTGGCGAAACATTGTATGCGTGGACGCTCGCCAGCCTCGACGGCGAGCCGGCGCCTGCATCGAACGGCATCGCGCTTGCCGCGCGCAAGTTCGACGACGTGCTGGCCGGCGCGGACTATGTGTTCGTCTGCGGCGGCCTGCGGCTCGCACCCGCGCTCGAACCGGCCTTCGTCGCCGCGTTGCGACGCGCGGCGCGCACCGGTGCGGTCATCGGATCGCTTTCCACGGGCACCTATCTGCTCGCGCTAGCAGGCCTGCTCGATGGCTATCAGTGCACCATCCACTGGGAAAATCTGCCGGCGTTCACGGAGGCTTTTCCCGACCTGCTGTGCAGCAGCAAGCTGTATGAAATCGATCGTGACCGCATGACGTGCTCGGGCGGCATTGCTTCGATGGACCTGATGCTGCATCTCATCAAGATGCAGCACGGCAGCGATCTCGCGGTGCGCGTGGCGAACCAGTTCCATCACGAGCGCATGCGCGACACCGCCGACAGCCAGCGCGGCTGGCGCGACCAGAATCACGCGAGTCTGCCGCGCGGCATCCGCCGGGCGATCGAGATGATGCGCGCGCATGTCGAGACGCCGTTGCAGATCAACGATATCGGCTCGGCTATCGGCATGACGTCGCGGCAGATGGAACGCCTGTTCCTGCGGCATCTGAACGCGACGCCCGCACGCTACTACGTGCAGTTGCGGCTGGAGCGCGCGCACGAAATGCTCACGTATTCGAGCGTGCCGGTCGCGGATGTCGCGGTGGCGACGGGATTCGCGTCGCCTTCGCATCTGGCGCGCTGGGTCCGGCGCGCCTACGGCATCAGTCCGACGGAGTTGAGGGCGGCGCAGACGCAGTCGTGAGCAGGCGGGCGTAAGGGCGACGCAATGCGCTCAAGCCGCTTCCAGCACCGGCGCCGATGCGCGCAGCGGCAACGGCAGCCAGCCCTGAAGCTCGCGCCAGTCCGGTTCGAGATGAGCGAAGCGCGCCAATCTCAGCGACGACAAATCCGCAAAACCGCAGCGCCCGTCCATCACGAGATCGCGGATGGCGTGACCGCTTGCGGGCGAAAGGCCGAAGCCGACGCTCGATAGCGTCGCGACCGTCACATTGCCTCGTTCATCCGGACGATCGATCACGGGCCGTCCATCCGGCGTGTTCTCGATATATCCCGCCCAACTGCGGATGACTTTCGCGTGCGCCGCCTTGGGCAGCAACGCAGCCAGGCGCGCCGCGATACTGCACTGAAGCGGAGTCGATTGCGGCCGCACCTTCGGCACATCGTCGAGGCCGATCCATTCGTGCGGACCGCCGCCGTAAGCGAGATTGCCGCGCAGCGTCTGCCGTCCATAGAGGCCATTGCCGTCCACGCCGCCGATGGCCATTGGCGGCAACGGCTCGGTGACGATCATCTCGGCGCGTGCGGCGGCGAGCGGCACATCGATATCGAGTTGCGCCGCGAGCACGCCGGTATGCGGCCCGGCCGCGATCACGAGATGATCGCAGGCAATCTCGCCGTGAGCCGTTCTCACCGCGCTCACGCGTCCGCCTTGCCGGACGAATCCTGTCACCGGCGTGTGCTGGAGAATGCGCCCGCCGTGATCCTCCAGCGCCCACGCATAAGCCTGCAACGTGCGATGCGGATTCGCATGTCCGCCGAAGTGATAGAAGTAGCCGGCATGGACGTTGTCGCCGGCGAGCGGCACGAGTTCGCGCACCTGTTTCGCATCGAGCACGTCCGAGCGCAGGCCGTGGTGTTCGCCGTTTTCGAGCGCGCGCCGGTACAACACGAACTGCTGTTCATCGAGCGCAATGCGCAGACGCTCGGCGCGGAACTCGGTCGGATAGCCGAGCAAGTCGTCCATCATCGGCCAGAGACGCTGTTCTTCGAGAAAGAGCGGGCTGTGATGATGCGAGCAACCGCCGCCGTTGCGGCCCGACGCGCCCCAGCCGATCATTCCCGCTTCGAGCACCAGCACGTCGACACCCTCGCGCGCGAGCCACCATCCCGCCGACAAACCCGTTACGCCGCCGCCGACGATAACCACCGAAGCGCCCTTCGGCGTGCCGCTGTCCTGTTGCGTGTCTGCTTTCATGCTTGTCTGTCCGGAAGATTCGATTCGAGTGCGACGGCCGGTCGATGCTTCGTTCATTCGCTCGCCACCGGTTCGCCCTGACGGCGTGTGCCCGCGCGATACAGCGGATCGACACGCCAGAACGGCACCCATTGCGACGCCATGCCGAACCAGCTGTCCCAATGCGCGCCGGTCTCCTGCGCTTCGGCCACCTCGGCTAGCTGCCGCAGCGCGAGCGGCCGGACGGGCGCGCGGAATGTGGCGAGCGGAATCCGCGGCAGCGCACAGCTGGAGCCTATCGCGAGCAGCGCGGCGACTTGCTCGCGGCATCGGCGGCCCTGGCACGGGCCCATGCATGCGCGCGTGAGACGCTTCACCGCGTCGGGACTGGGCGGCCCGCTTTGCGCGAGACCCGCGACGCCGCGTGTGTCGTGAAGCGCGTCGGCGGGCTGCCAGCCGAGGTAGCGCGGCGGCCGCACATCGAGGATTTCGCGCGCCGTCACTTCCTCGCACTGGCAGACAAACGGCTCGCCGGCCGCGCCGATGACGCTTGCCCGCACCCATTCGACACGCGATAGCGCGATGTCTTGCGCGGGCGCATCGGGTTGGCGCGCGGGCGGCGCGTCGGCGAGAGGAGCGCTTTCATCCAACGACGATAAAGCCGCGCGCGCCGCGAGGCGGCCTTCTTCACGCGCGATCGTTTCGTCGCGGCTCTTCGCCGGCCAGACGCCCGCGCAGTCGCCTGCCGCGTAGGCGAACGGCAACGAGGTGCGCTGCATCGCATCGACACGGGCGATATGACCGCCGCGCGCGGCATCGAACGCAGTCGCGCAGCCTGCCGCTTCGAGCAGCTCGATTGCAGGCAACGCGGCGATGCCGAGCAGCACGGTATCGCAATCGAATGTCGTCAGGGCGGTCGTGTCGGGCGTGGCTGCGTCGACGGAAGTCACGCCATAAGCATCGCCATGTGCATGGCGCACGACATGACGCGTGAGAATGTGCGCGCCGCTCGCTTCGAGTTGCGCCGCGAGCGCCGCATCGCCGACGATTTCGCCAGCCTGTTCGATCACCGCGACGATCTGCACGCCGCGCGAGACGAGTTCGAGCGCGACGTTAAGCGCATCCGTGTCGCTGCCGACGAGCACCGCGCGCCGCGCGTCGAGCGCGCCGTAGAGAACCGCGAGCCGCCACGCGGCGCTTGCACCCATCACGCCCGGGCGTTGCCAGCCGTCGAAGGCGAGTCCCATGTCGCGCCGCCCCGACGCAACGATCACCTGACTGAATTGCAGCAGCCAGGTATGTTCGGCGTCCGCGAGACCGGCCACGTGCGTGCCGATCCAAGCGTTCGCCGGCCCGTGCGGGAAGAGTCCCCACACTGCCGTGCCCAGCTTCACGTCGATACCCGCTTCGAGCGCGTCGCCCAGTTCGGGACGGGCGTCGAGCATGGCTTCGAGCATCGCGTTGGCGTTGCCTGCCTCCGCGCCCATGCGGCTGCCGAAGTGCAGCGGCACGTCTTCGCCCATGGTTTCGAGCGGCACGGGGTTTTCGTCGACGAGCGTGACGCGTGTACCGCGACCGGCCGCTTCGAGTGCCGCCGCGATGCCGGCCGGCCCCGCTCCGACGATCAGCAGATCGGTCGATTCGCCGATGGGCGGCGCCTTGCCCGCCACTGACGCGGGATCGTGGAACGGCGTTGAGAATGGGTCGGGATTTACTGGCATGGCTCGATGTTTCGTTGGCTGATCGGAGTGTTCATGTTTGCGACGCACTGGGCGGCGTGCCCAGCACGAGTTCGCACAGGCGCCCGGCGCGGGCGTGCGGTTCGGCGAGCGCATCCACCGCGTCTTCGAGTTCGCGCGCGAACCGTGCGCCGAAGCGCGCGCCGCAGAGTTCACGAAATTTGTCGCGCTCGGCGTCGGGTGTCATCGGGCGCGCGAGGTCGCCGCTTGCCTGCATCGGACCGGAATCGAGGCGGCGGCCATCGCGCAGTTCGACCGTCACGCGCGCCCAGCGCTCGGCGGGAAACGCGGCGCTGAACGCGGCGTGCTCCTTTGCGACGAGGCGCGGCAGCAACGCGCACGCGGCGGGATCGGCAAGGCCCGAATCGCCGATGGTGCCGGCATCGACACGGCCATGCGCCAGCGCCGCCGCGACGGGAAACAGCACGCCATACTGCGCTTCCTCGGTGGTGCGTGGCAGCGCGGACCAGAGACGCGTCGCCTCGTGGAAGGTTTCGATCTCCACGCGCTCGATGTTGGCCGCATCGAAGCCGTCGAGCGCACGCACTGCAAGCGCGGCGGCGATTGCCGGATGCGCCCAGCGGCACACTGGATACGGCTTCACATACTGTTCGAGGATCAGCCAGCGATCGCCGAGGTCGGACCAGCAGGCGGGCGCATCGCGTTCGACGGTGGTCGCGGGCGCGCCGGTGTAGCCGCGCGCGGCAAGCAGGGCGGCGCTGATGCCCGCCAGCGCGCCCCAACCCGAGCCGTCCTTCAGCATGGTCGGATGATCGATGCAGCGCATCATGTCCGAACGCGGCCCGTGATATTCGGCGATGCCGAGCGCGTGGCGCGTCGCCGGTATGTCGAAGCCGAGCGCGCGGCTCGCGATAGCGGCGGCCGCCAACGCATTCCACGCGCCCGAGGTGTGATATTCGCGGCTCGTCGCATGCAGCGCGATACCGGCACGCGTGCCTATTTCATAACCGAGCACCGTCTGCACGATGAACTCGCGTCCGCTCATGCCGGGCGCGCGCTCGGTCATGGCGAGCAGGGCCGGCAAGACGGTGACGCCCGCGTGGCCCTTGGTGAGCGCGTGGCCGTCATGGCCGTCGAGACTGTCGATGGTCGTTGCGCCCGCGAACGCCGCGCCCGGAGCACTGACGATGCGCCCGTCGAATAGCATGCGCGCGGGGGTGCGTCCGGCCGCGAAGCAATCGAGCGCATGCTCGCGCGCGATTGTCGAAAGCCGTGTGGACGTGCCCGCCGCCGCGACGCCGAGCAGGTCCAGAATGCGGCGCTGTGCGTCGCGCACGACGGTAGCGGGAAGCATGTCGAAGCCAAGCGTGTGCGTGAAGCGGCTGGCGTCGTGATGAAGCGTCGGTGCCGTTTGCATGTCAGAAGGCGATTTCGACATCGGTCAAGGGACGGCTCGAACACGCGAGAATCCAGCCTTGCGCTTCTTCGGCCGCGGAAATTCCGCCTGCATGTTTCATCGCGACTTCGCCCGAAAGGTGGCGCACTTTGCACGTGCCGCACAGGCCGCTCGCGCAACCGCACGGAATCACCACTTGCTGACGCGTGGCCGCGACGAGCAGCGTTTCGCCCGCGCGCACATCGAAGCGCCGGCCGTTCAGCCACGCGTTGAAAATGGCATCGCGCTGTTCGTCGGACGAAGGTGCGCCGGTCGTCGCGGCTTCGCTTTCCATCGGCTCGATCACGGGACCGAAATGCTCTATATGAAACGCCGCGCGGCGGGCGCCTTCGGCCGCATGAATCTGCCGCACGCTCTGCATGAAACCGGCTGGACCGCAGCAATAGACCGTGCGGCGTCCAAAGTCCGGCGCCATCGCCCAGAGCGCGCCGCGCGACATGCGCCCGCGCAGACCGAACCAGCCGGGTGCGGGCGCGCTCAGCCACACGTGTACTGTCAGGTTGGGCATGCGCGCCTGAAGCGTCGCGAGTTCATCGGCAAAAAGAATGTCGTCCACGCCGCGCGCGCAATGAAGCCAAGCGATGTCGGCGTGCGGCGAGCGGCGCGCCAGCGTGCGCAGCATGGACATCAGCGGCGATGCGCCCGAGCCCGCCGACACTAGCGCGAGAGGCGTATTGGCCGATGCATCGAGTGTGAAGCGTCCGAGCGGATAGCGCGTGTCGATGCGCATGCCCGGCGCGAAGCGCTCATGCAGCCAGCGGGTGACGACGCCGCCGGACTGCGCCTTGATCGTCAGTTCGAGCGCGTCCGCTTCGAGCGGCGTCGAGGCGATAGAAAACGTGCGGTCGAAGCGCCGCCCCTCGATATCGAGCGTCAGCAGCATGGCCTGGCCCGGCGCGTAGCGGCGCGCGCCGTCGGGGTGCGGATCGCGCAGGCGAAAGGTCTTGACGCCCGGCGCTTCGTCACGCACGCCGATGCACTCGAGCGTGCGCGATGCGGGCGTGTCGCAGGCGAAGGCGAGGGTGCCGTCGAACGCCGTATCGGAAGATGTTGGCACATCAGCCATTCGACACCTTCAGCGCGATTAAGCGCTGCCCGTGTGCGCCGTCCAGATGTGACGCGAGCTTCCTTGCATACCAGTTCGTGAAGTTGCGCAGCATGAACTCGGACGGCGCATACGGGCCCGGCGCATAGCCGAGCGAGCCCACGCCCAGCTGATTGTTCGCCGCGAGCCGCGCGTCCTGCACGTTGGTCGCGTTCCATACGGACGTGAGCGTATCGACGTCGTAATCGACGCCTTCGACGGCATCCTCGTGTACGAGCCACGTCGTGCGCAACACCGTGCGCGTGGCCGACAGCGGCAGAATGCGGAAGTGGATGATGTGGTCGGCGAGAAAATGATTCCAGTTGTTCGGCACGCGAAACATGCGCACCGAGCCGAGATCCGGATCGGTGAGGTCGCCGAGCAGCTTGCCGCACGCGGGCGATCCATCCGGCGTGAAGGACACCGCGCCGCGATGAAACGGCAGCCGGATGCAGCGGAATTCGTCGCCGCCATCGGCGGGCAAATGCGGCAAGCCGTGACGGTCCCACCTCGCAGCCTGGGCTTCCATCAACAGACGGAAGTCGCGCGAGCCAGCGGGATCGTCGGGCAACGCGAATTCGACGAGCGTCGCGAGCAACTCCGGATGATTGGCCGCGCAGTGATAGCACTCGCGATTGTTCTCGATGACGAGCTTCCAGTTGGCTTCCTCGATCATCGTCACGCTGGCCGCGACCTTGGTGCGCCACGGCTGATGCGGCGCAAGGTAGGGCGTGACCGCGTCGCGAAAGCGCGTGATGTCGGGCGGCGTCGCGGCGAGACAGATATAGACCATGCCGCACACGATCTCGACATGCACGGCGCGCAAGCCGTAGCCCTCGCGCTCGAAGCCTGCCGGCATCTGCCGCGCATGCAGGAGCGCGCCGTCGAGGTCGTACACCCACTGGTGATACGGACAAGTAAGCCGATGCGCATGCCCTTTCTCTTCGAGACAGATGCGCGAGCCGCGATGCCGGCAGGTATTGAAGAACGCGCGGATTTCGCCGTCCATGTCGCGCAGCACGAGCACCGATGTCGCGCCGATTTCCAGCGTCAGATAATCGCCCGGTTTGCGCAGTTCGCAGCTGTTGCAGGCGAACAGCCACTCGTCGTTGAAGACGGCGTCGAGGTCGAGCCGATGAAAGGCTTCATCGGTATAAAAAGGCTGCGGCAGCGAGAAGTTGTCCTGGCGCTCGGCCAGGGCGGCGCGCACGCGCGTCGGGTCGATCATCGTCACACTCCCATACGAACGATCAGTTGAATCGATTGTCGGTCGCGGATATGACCGGTGCGGGCAGACACACGACCAACGCGATCACGAAACCGACACGATGCCGCTTTCGAGCGCGTGGATGCCGCGGGCATCGCGCAGGGTCGGCAAGTCGAAGCGCGCGGCGCGCACGGCTTCGTAGTCGAGCGTCGCCACGACCAGTTCCTCACGTGCCGATTCGCTTTGCGCGAGCGTTTCGCCGCGCGGCCCGACGACGCGCGAGCCGCCCCAAAAGCGCAGGCCGTTTTCACGGCCGACGCGATTGGCGAACACGACAGGCAGACCGTAGACGAGTGCATGGGCGCGCAGCACCGTGTCCCAACCGCGCGGATTGTCGAAGGCGTCGCCCACGGCTTCGACTGCCGAACTCACCGGCGCCGCGCATAGCGTCGCGCCGTCGCAGGCAAGCCGATGCATCACCGCCGGGCTCCACAAATCCGCGCACACGGGCGTGGCGATCTGCCAGCGCGGATCGGCGGGCAGCGTGAACTGGTCGAGCCGCGCGCCGTGTCCGTAGTGCTTGCCGTCGTCGAGCCGGCCGTAAGTGGCAAGCGCGATCTTGCGATGCACGTGCACCACGCGTCCCGCGTACAGTGTCGCGACGCTGTTGTAGAACTGCGCGCCCGCTGCTTCCTCGACGAAGCCAACCACGGCGGCAAGCGGCGAGCACGCTTCAGCCAGCTCGAGGAGCGCGGCGGCATTGCGCGGCAAGGCGAGCCTCAAGGCATCGGCGCCCGCACTGTGACCGGCAAGCGACAACTCGGGGAACACGAGCAACTGAACGCCGCGCCCGCGTGCTTCGTCGATAAACCGGCGATGCGCCGCCAGATTCGCGGCCAGATCGCCCGCGACGGTTTCGGTTTGCGCGGCGGCGACGATAAAAGGCTTCATCGGACGCGCGTCAGATCAGTCCGGCGGACTTAAGGAAAGTAGCCGACACCTCGTCGAGCGACTTCTTCTGGACGTCGACCTCGGCGTTGAGTCGCGCCATCGTTGCGTCGTCGAGTTTGGCCGACAACGCGTTCAGGATGCCCGCGAGATTCGGATTCGCGTCGAGCGTCGCCTTGCGTGCGACCGGCGTAAGCGCGTAGGCGGGGAAGAAACTCTTGTCGTCACGCAGCACGATGAAGTTGAAAGCGGGCACGCGGCCATCGGTCGTGAAAACCAGCGCGGTGTCCACCTGACGGTCCTTCAGCGCCTGATAGGTGAGACCCGAATCCATCCGCTTGATCTGCGACGGACCGAAGCTGAAGCCGTATTCTTTTTGCAGCGGACGCAGGCCGTCCGGGCGCGCATAGAACTCGGAGTTACACGCGAAGGTCAGTTCCTTGCCGCTGTTGAGCACCTTGGCGAGGTCGCTCATGGTCGTGACGCCGAGCTTCTGGGCGACATCGCGGTTCATGGCGATGCCGTAGGTATCGTTCGCCTTCGACGGGTCGAGCCACACGAGGCCTTTTTGCGCATCCAGTTCCTTGACGCGCGCATAAGTTTGCTGCGGGTCGAGCTTGTCGGTCACCTTGTTGTAGGTGATGAGGGAAGTGCCGGTGTATTCCCAGTACACGTCCACCTGACCGTTTTCCTGCGCCTGACGCAGCACCGTGCTGCCCATGCCGTCTTTCTTGACGACCGTGAAACCCTTCGCCTTGAGCAGTTGTGTGGTCATTTCCGCCAGCAGCACTTGTTCGGTGAAGTTCTTGCCGCCGACCGTGACGGTTGGCGCAGCCTGCGCGGCCTGCAGGGCCATCGTTCCGAGGGCAAGCGTGAACAGGGATGCGCCGAGAAGACGCGACCACAGTTTGCGTGACAGCAAAGGCTTGAGCATGAGCTTCGTTATCCAGGAAAGGTCAGCGTTGAGGACTGACGCCGCGCGGCACGAGCCAGTGCTGCATCTGCGCGACGAACAGGTCGGTTGCCACCGCGAGCAGGGCGGTCGGGATGGCGCCGGCAAGCAGCATCGTGAAATCGTTGAGGTCGATGCCCGTGAAAATAAGCTCGCCGAGACCGCCGCCGCCCACGAGGAACGCGAGCGGTGCGGTGCCGACTGTGATGGCGAGCGCGGTGCGCACGCCCGCGAGAATCACGAACATGGCGTTGGGCAATTCCACTTTGAAGAGAATCTGCCGTTGCGTCATGCCGATGCCGTTCGCGGCCTCGATCAGCGCGGGCGGCACGGCGCGAATGCCTTCGTATGTATTCATCGCGATGGGCAGCAGCGTGGCGAGCCATAGCGCGAGAATCGCGGGCTTCGCGCCGATGCCGAGCACGCTCATGGCGAGCGCGAGAATGGCGAGCTTGGGCACGGCCTGGCCCGCGTTCAGCGTGAACATCACGAACTGCGCGGCCCGGCCGTTGTCGGGGCGACTCAGCCAGATGCCCGCGGGCACCGCAACCACGATAGCCGCGACGCCCGCGATCAGCACCATCAGCATCTGCTGGCCGGACTGATAGACGATGTCCGCGCGATACTGCCCGATCGATGCGAGCCAGTCGTCTGCATGCGCCGATGCGCTGGCCAACGCCATCATCGCGCCTAACGCAATACGCGAACCGTCGCGTCGATGGTTCATCGCGCGCCTCCGAAAGCGAGTTCGGGATGCGCCCCGTCATCGCGCGATGCATCGCCCGCTTTCGCCGCGTCGCCAGCGGACGAGGCCAGGCCGCCTTCGGGCAATGCCGCGCCGGACACGCACGCCGCGCGCGCCATCAGCGCAATGCGTTCATACGTCACGTAGCCGATGAAGCGCCCGTCCGCGTCGACGCCCGGCAGCCACGACGCGCCGTGCGCGAGCAGCATCGACATGACCGCGCGCAGGTCGTCGCCCGCGCGCACCACGCCCGGCAACGCGCGCAGACTCGGCGCTTCGAGCGTGGCGCCGCTGGCGTCGAGTTCGGCCGCGCCGACGTGGCCGGCCGGTCTGCCGTGGGCGTCGAGCACGACCAGTGCGTCGGCCACGTGATCGCGCAAGAGCGCGCGGGCATCGGCGCTCGGGTAGCCGAGCCGCGCGACGCGCGCCGGTTCCAGCGCCGCATCGACGGCGCGCATCAGGCGCAGACGCTTGAGCGCCCGGTCAGTGCCCACGAAATCGGCGATGAACGCGCTCGCGGGACGCGCCAGCAGTTCATCCGGGCTCGCCAGTTGTTCGAGCTTGCCGTTGCGGAAGATCGCGACCTTGTCGCCCATTTTCATGGCTTCGTCGATGTCGTGGCTGACGAACATCACGGTCTTCTTCAGGGTCGTCTGAATGTGGCGGAATTCGTCCTGAATCGACGTGCGATTGATCGGATCGATGGCGCCGAACGGTTCGTCCATCAGCATCACCGGCGGATCGGCGGCGAGCGCGCGCGCCACGCCCACGCGCTGCTGTTGCCCGCCCGACAGGTCGCGCGGATAACATCGCATGTAGATGGCCGGATCGAGCGTGACCATCTCCAACAGGTTTTCGGTGCGCTCGCGGATGCGCGTTTTGTCCCAGCCGAGCATCTTCGGCACGATACCGATGTTCTCGGCGACCGTCATGTTCGGGAACAGGCCGACTTGCTGAATCGCATAGCCGATGCGCCGCCGCAACTCGACGATATCGAAGCCCGCCGTATCCGCGCCGCCGATCAGAATCTGCCCTGACGTGGGCTGCACGAGCCGGTTGATCATCTTGAGCGTCGTCGTCTTGCCGCAACCGGACGGCCCGAGCAGCACGCAGAGTTCGCCTTCGCCGATCGTCATCGAC
Source organism: Caballeronia sp. GAWG2-1 (assembly GCF_023631405.1). Taxonomy (NCBI): domain Bacteria; kingdom Pseudomonadati; phylum Pseudomonadota; class Betaproteobacteria; order Burkholderiales; family Burkholderiaceae; genus Caballeronia; species Caballeronia sp. GAWG2-1. The sequence goes on along the minus strand of NZ_JALQDD010000048.1, from coordinate 27,551 downwards.
ACGTCGTCGACGACCGGCTTTTCGCCGCGCTTTTCGAATCGCTTCGTCAGATGTCGAAGATCGATCATCGTCCCTCCGCTGTGGATGAAATCGGCGTCGCGGCCGTCGCGGCCGTCACCAGCGGCCCGCGCGTCGCGTTGCGGCGCCAGAAGAAGCGCGCCTGGCGCGGCCGCATGCCTTCCGGCGTCAGGCGCCATTGCAGCGCGCCCAGGCCGAGGTCGGCGAGGATCGCGAGCAGCGCGACGATCACCGCGCCCGCGATCAACTGGCGCGGATCGGATTGCGAAATGCCCCGGCTGATCAGCCGCCCGAGCCCACCCGCGCCGATATACGTGGCAATTGCCGCAATGCCAATATTCATGACCACCGCCATGCGTACACCCGCCATGATGATCGGCACGGCAATCGGCATCTCCACGCGGTAGAGCCGCTGCCACGCGGTCATCCCCATGCCGTTGGCGGCTTCGCGCAGCGCGGGATCGAGGTTGCGGATCGCGGCGTAGGTGTTGCGCACGATCGGCAATTGCGCATACAGAAAGAGCGCGATGGCGGCAGGCAGAAAGCCGATGCCCTGTCCGATCAGCGAGAGCACCGGAATCAGCAAGCCGAAGAGCGCGATGGATGGGATCGTCATGAGCATCGCGGCGGCGTACAACACCACGCGCGCGAGCCGCTCGTTGAGCGTGATGACGATGCCGAGCGCGACGCCCGTCACGATGGCGCAGCCGACGCCGGCAAGCACCAGCAACACGTGGTCGACCAGCATGGAAGCGATCGACGCCGCGTTGCTCCAGATAAAAACCAGTGTCTCCACTGCGGCCTCCCGCGCCTCGATGCCCGTGACGAATGAATGTACCGGTCCAAAATCGCCGGAACCGGCACAAACTCGACGTCTACTGTCATCAATGCGACACGGGCCCCGATCTCGACAAACGACGCACGATCATTTTGCATAAGGCAAACTTATGGCCCATGCGGGCGTTTGCGCGAGACGGGCGGCTTCCAGCCCAGTGCGTGCAACATGAGCGCCGCACGGCGAGACTTGGCCGGGCGCGTGCCTGCAAACCACGGAAACGCGATGAGACGCACCCCACCACCTATCGACCTACGCGCATTGCAGGCCTTCGTCGCCGTTTGCGAGACCGGTTCGATGACGGCAGCCGCGAAACATCTGGGCGTGAGCCAGAGCGCGGTGAGCCAGTCGATTGCGTCGCTCGAGCGCGAGCAGGGCGCTGGCTTGTTCGATCGCGACAGCCGCCCGCCGCGTCCGAATCTGGCGGGACGCGCGCTGCTCGAACTCGCCGGGCCGCTGCTCGACCATGCGCAAATGGTAAGCACGCGCATCGGCGATGCGTCGCTGGCGGGAGCGCTGCCCCTGCGGCTTGGCTGCGTCGATTCCTTCGCGGCGACGGTCGGCCCCGAACTCATTCGCGCGATGTCCGGCTCCGCGCGGCAGATTGCCTTGTGGTCGGGACTCACGCCGGGCCTGTCCGACCAGATGCATGCGCGCGAGGTCGATATCGCGGTCTGTACGCAGACGGTGCTGAACGACAGCCGTATCGTCGAGATGCCGTTGTTTTCGGAAGCGTTTGTGGCCGTCGTGTCGCGACGCTGGCTCGATGAGCGCCAAGGAGCGTCGTCATGGCGGCAGCTTGCAACGGAACTGCCGTTGATCCGCTATACGGCGCGCTCGGTGATCGGCCAGCAGGTGGAGCGCTTCGCGCGGCATCTGGGTATCGAAAGTCCGCGCCGCTACGAGTTCGATGCGACCGATCCGCTCCTGAGCCTCGTCGCCGCGAAACTCGGCTTCGCCATCTCGACACCGCTGTGTCTCTGGCAAGCGCGGCATTATCTGGATGAAATCGCGGTGCTGCCTCTGCCCGCGAGCCGGCTTGGGCGACGCGAGTTCTTTCTGCTGCATCGACAAGGCGAATGGAGCGATTTCGTCGATGAGATCGCCGTGCTCACACGCCGCGTGCTCGACCATCTGATTCGTCCCGCGCTCAAGCGCGCCTTGCCGACATTGCAGGACGACGCGTTGCTTTGAATGTACTGCTCTCAACCTCGATTACCCTTCGCTACTCACGCCATGAACGAAATTTTCACCCTGACTCGCGGCGATGCGCCGCTCCTGCTGTCGATTCCGCACCTCGGCACGATCATCCCCGACGACCTGCGCGGCCAATACACGGACATTGCGCTGACGGTCGCCGACACCGACTGGCATCTCGACCGCCTCTACGCGTTCGCGCGTGAACTCGGCGCGACCGTGCTCGGCGCGCGCCTGTCGCGTTATGTGATCGACCTGAACCGGCCGTCTTCGGACGAAAGCCTCTATCCGGGGCAGACCACGACGGGCTTGTGCCCGGACCTGACGTTTCGCGGCGAGCCGGTTTATCGCGAAGGCTGCGTGCCCGACGCCGCCGAAAAGCAGCGCCGCGTCGCGGCTTACTGGAAGCCGTATCACGACACCATCGCCGGCGAACTCGCGCGCCTGCGCGAGAAGCATGCAAACGTGCTGTTGTGGGAAGCGCATTCGATCGCAAGCGTATTGCCGCGTCTGTTCGAGGGCAAGCTGCCGGATCTGAACATCGGTACGCAGGACGGGCGGACGGCAGCGCCGCCGGTGTTGCAGGCGGTCGCCGACGGGGCTGCGGAGAGCGGCTATACGTGGATTGCCAATGGCCGCTTCAAGGGCGGTTTCATCACGCGGCACTTCGGCGCGCCGGAGAAGGGCGTTCATGCCGTGCAGCTGGAGATGTGTCAGAGCACGTATATGGACGAGACGCCTCCGTTCGACTATGCGCCAGCGCGTGCCGATGCCGTACAGGCGGTGGTCGAGCGGATGGTTCGGGGGGCCGTGAAAGCGGTGGCTGGGATGTCGTCAACGACTGGTGGATGACGAACTCGTTGGAGCATCGAGCGGGCGTGCGTCAACGCAAAAGCCCAGCAGCCTTCAAGGCCGCCGGGCTTATTTCCAGTCATTGGATTGCCATCGCGGTCGCCTTTACAGATTGTTCGGTTTTCGCCGCGGCTTCGGGGTTGAGCGCTTGCGGTGCGATGTCGAGCGTTACGTGGTCGAGTTGAAACACTGACATCGCTACGCGTGCTGCGAATAGTCACGCGCGGCTTCGGGGTTCAAGCGTCAGCGTTTTGCACCTCCAGCCGCGTCGCCTTCACTATGTCGCTCGCGGGTCGTCCGGCGCGAATCAGGTCCGACAGCACGCGCAGATAAGGCGCGACGTGCGAAAGGAACCTGTACTACCCATCGCATGGACGATTCAGACCGGCTTCGCCGTCGCGCGTCACGGCGAAGCAAATGAGATTCTTTTGTTCTAGGGTGCTTGCCGAAGTTCTGGTGTGTGCCACTGATCATTTAGAAGCTCAGGCTTGGGCCAGTAATACCGCATTGTCACCATGAAAGGGCCGGCCGGCGAGGGTAGCCAGTTTGCCTCCTTGGCCTTGCCGGGTGATGTGCTTTGGACGTAGATCGTCGTACCACCATCGCGATCGGTTTTCAACGAAGGCAGCATCGGAGAATTGATCAAGTAGCGATCGATGGAGTTCTTCACCAGCAACTGGCTTGGCAAGGCATACATGGTCATCGACCAGAACGCATTGACGGGTGGCAGTTGGCCTTTCTCGAAGTGCAACGTGTACCGATGCTTGCTGCCGTCAAGTTGCTGGCCGCTCGAATCCTTTTCGAGGATCGGATAGAGCGCCTCCTCCCGCGAGTTCGCGCCGATACCAACCTGCGTACCTGTAGCCCGTGCGACATAGTCGTTCTTCAGGTACGCGCGTGTTCCGAATAACGTGTCAGTCTTCCCACCAAGGGACGCGCGCTTTAAGTCGATCTCTTTCTGACCGTCTTCCATTCCGGAGAGCAACGCCGCTTTCTGTTCCTCGGAAAGCGCGCCGACGTCGAACGGTCGTCCCGGAACGATTCCAATCGTCGTGAACCGGCTTCGCAAGTCGCTCTCCGTTGGGTTGACTGGCGTGAACTGCAAGGCGAACGCGAGTTGGTTGAAGAACTCGAGCGACGTGTGCTGCATGTCAGGTCGTAATGGCTTGATCCATTGAATCGAGGGTGCCGAGGGCGGGGCCGCGCTACCAGCAAACGAAGAAAGAGTTTGCACCCGATAGCCTTCCTGGATTGTCTTGACGTTATCGAGATCGCCTGGGTTGAAGAGCTGGGTGCGGCCAACGACACTAACGAGCTCGGTTTCTGAGCGGATAACCTGCGTGATACCGGGCGGCGGCGCTTCCTTCCAGTTGGGTCCGGCAATCAAGAAATTGCCCCCACCATTACCAGTGGTGCGAGTGCCGATATAGGCAAAGTTGAAGGTATAAAGGTCCATCAGTTGGAACACGAAATAGCGTTTCGGCTCCATTGGCGGGATCGTGATGACAACCGGCTCGGCGCGAAGGTCGAGGCCGGCGAACGAGTAAGGTGTGTCCGAGTTCGGTGTGACGAAGGCAGTGTCGTCCGGCGTGAAAACCCGAGAGATATTCAGGATGGTGTTGAAAGGACCTTTGTACTGCGGGTTGCTTGAATCGATCGAGAACGCGTACATGGTCGTGTAGGTCGCGACCATGGGTGTTCCATAGATATACGCGTCCTTGGCGACGGCTCGAATTTCATTCGTACTGGCAGTAATCGCAAGCTTCGTTGGCGGCTGGGACGAATTGATCGAGTGAGTCGTGTGGCAGGCGGTTAGTGTCACTGCAATCAGTGCGGCCGCGATGGCTCGTTTGTTGTTTGCAGTCGCGCTGCGCCGTTGCAGCGCGCAGCACGACTCCATCGGCAAACTGGTCACGGCAGTCACAAGGGAGACGAGCTTACGTGCTCTTTTCATCGCGAAGCCCTTTTTCTTTGAAGTACGGTTCAATTCACAGCAGACGGCAACGTGGCTTACCTGAATGTCCTACTGAAATGTCGCGCTCATCGAGAGTTGCATGAGATTCCCTTCGGATGACGGCTTACTTGAAATTCGTCGACCCGCCGAAGCGACGCTGACACTGGCGTGGCTGACTGTGCCCGATCGTGTGACCATCGGGCCAATGCCGAGAGCGTGCCACGTGCACCGCCGTGGGCTTATTCACAGCACGCTCCCATAGTGTTGATCAACCGTTCAATCAGTCGAATTCAACGCTTCTGCGGAACGGGAAATTTCCATGTTCCATCAAAGACCGAAGGGTCTGGTCCGTAGATTCGCGCGATGACATCATAGGGGCCGTTCGGGGCTGGCAGCCAGTTCGATTCCTTGTCTGCTCCGGGCGAAGCGTGCTGTAGGTAGATATCGAGCGAGCCATCGGCACCGTATTTGATGCCTTTGGTGCGGTCGCCGATCGAGTATCGCTTGATGGGATTCGCGACGAGGTGCCGGCCTGGCAAGTCGTACATTGTCATTGACCAGAAGAAGCGTGCAGGCGGCAGATCTTTCTTGTCGAAATGAACGACGTAAGGTTGCGAGCCCATCAATTGTTGGTGATCGGCACCCAGTCGAGTGCCGACATACACCGCCTCTTCCTTGGTGTTGCCGTAAATTCCCATCGCCGCAGCCACGGCGCGCGTCAGATAGTTTCCCTTAAGGTCGTCCCGCGTGCCGAAGAGGTCATAGGAACTGGTCGTGTGCTTCATGGCATCGTCGAGCGCGGCTTTTCCATCCGCGACGCCCGCCGCGATGCTCTGCTTCATGTCCGGCGACAAGGCAGATACGTCGAAACGCCGGCCCGGCGCAATGCCAATCTTGGCGAAGCGCCGCATGAGTTCCGCTTCGGACGGTGCGGGCGGTTGCGTGAACTGCAGCAAGAAATTCAGATAGGCGATGAAGTCGATAGACGTTGCCTTCGCCTCGTTCCATACCGGAAAGTTGAGCTTAGGCGCTGCAGCGGGAGCATGATCGTGTTCAAAGGCAGAGAGCGGCGTGACCCGGTATCCTTTCTGCACGGCCTGCATGCTCTTAACGTCCTCAGGACCGTTCAGGGCGGTACGGCCGAGCGTTAAGATAAAGTCCGTCTCCGAACGAAACACCTTGTCAACACCCTTTGGCGTTTCGCCATGCCAGTTCGGCCCTGCAAAAAGATAATGACCCGCGCCATTGCCCGTGGTTCGCGAGCCGACATATGCAAAGTTGTACGTGAAAAGGTCGATCCACTGGAACACGTAGTAGCGCTCGTCAGGGACACGCGGCACGGTCAGCACCCAAGGTTCCCGTCGCAAATCGAGCCACGCCCAGGAATAAGGCGTGTCGTTGTTGGGCGTGACAATGTCCTTGTTCTCGGGACTATAGGGCTGCGAGTAATTGCGAAATTTGCCGAAGCCGCCTACATAGCTCTTCGACTTGGGGTCGACCGCTTGCTCATACATTGTTTTGTAGTTGAACAGCATCGGGTAGGCGTAGATGAACGCATCCTTGGCGATGCCGCGCGCCTCCGTCGGACTAACCGTATCTTGCGAGTAAGCGCCGGGCGCGAGAAACGATAGGCTCAGCGCGATCGTCCCGAAACGAGTGATGACTCGATGCATGGCGTCTCGTCCTTTGACGTTGCCGTCTATCTTCCGAAAGTCATATTGAGTCCCGCGAAAATTTGCCAGCGCGGAACACCTGCGCCCGAGTGAGCAACGGAATATTGAGGTTCGACGAACGCGTTGTAGATAGTCGATCCGCCTTTCCACGCCTTTCCGGCACCCAGGCCAACTGGGATGTAGTAGCTGCCGTGCTGAAGATCGAAGGTCCAGATTCCCGTCGACCGGATATACCAACCATCGGGAAGATTGAAAATGCCGAACGGCTCCGCCGTCAATGACTGAACCGTCGGCCGGCTGCTCTGTCCGGCGAATGAATGCTGCCACTGAACCAACGCACCGATGAGCCGGGCTTTATTCGCGTTCACCACGACCGCCGCGAGCCCGGCCTGCCACTTGCCGCTTCCGAGGCTCGGGTCGGTCGCTGTCGGCAAAGTGATGAGCGGGCCAATGCCGATCTGCGTCTGTCCCTGACTGAGCAGAAAAATGTCGAAGAGATTGATGTCGCCTAGTCCGGTGTTGTAGCCGCCGGTTGGATCTGGCCTCGTGCTGAGTGGTGCCGTCAATCGAAAAATTTCAGGCACCGGCACGATGCTGTTGGGACCGACGGGAACGGTTGGTCTCAGCAGGAAGTCGTTGGTATGTGCGTGCGCGCCATGTACGCTCGGCACGTAATAGTCTTGAATGTTGAACGACGCCGCGAGATTGAGCGGGTTGTTACTTTTGTTTGCGTCATCCGCGGAACTTTGGGCGCGCGACGCGTTACCGAAAAGCAGAAGCGAGGCCGCGACAATCGTGCTGATTGTGGATCGACATCCGGCCAGCAACGATCTCGTATATCGCTCACACATCAGCCGTCCTCACAAACAGCAGACACGTATCAGGGTCGTGCGCACACGCTGGAAGCGTTCCCCGGCACTGGGAAACGACCAGCGCCGCGACCGGTTTTGGTGGCCCTACAAATGATAGATAACATTGTTGGAAGGGCAACGTCAAGATGATTGCCACCCTACGACAAACGTCGTGCAAGCGATATTCCGGACGCGCGGCTTTATGCCGAAGCATTCGATCCTGCGCGTCCGCTCGCGACGCCTGCTGGCTTCAGAACGGATAACCCGGCGATCGCGGTGGCGCTCGCGGCGGCCGCAGTGGCGCTGAGGACGAATGGTTTCGCGTTCGATTCGACGCGCGGCGAAATGCTTCATGCGCTCGATGACAACACGAAAATCCCGCTCTACGGCGGTTGCGATTCCAAAGTTTATTTCCATGGTGGCGTGTCCGTCGCACGACCTCGATAAGCACGGCCTGCTGCTCGATCGCGATGCACAGGGCAATCGAATCGGACGATCCGGCATCTCCGCGTTATCGCGATGGCACGAAGCGTTACGCGCGCAAGGAGCGGACGCGTTTTGCATTCACGGAACAGGATATCGATAAGTCGCCCGGGGTGGTCGAGACGGTTTTGGAAGGGCGTCGAAGCGGGCGCTTTTGAGATTGTGCTATGACACGATCGATGCTGAAGACCACGCGACGGCGGCGACGTAGCCTGCCGGCGCATCGAGCGCCGCGGCGCGAATATCGCCCGCCGCGCTCGATACGGCGAAGCGGCCCTCCAGACAAGGCAGCACCGAAAAGCTGGTGAGACCGAACTGTGCGCTAACCAGGCCTTCGCCGCGTGCCTTCAACACCGATTCCTTGCCGCTCCAGCAAGCGAAAAAGCTTGCGCTGCAAGCAAGTTCGGGCAGTGCATCGAGAGCGCGCCGGTCGGCATCGGCAAAAACGGCGGACTGCAGTTCGAGCCAGTCGAGCGAAGACCGCGTCTCTTCGATATCCACGCCCACGCGCCGCGATGCCGATAAGGCGATCAGTCCATAAGCACCCGAATGCGAGACGTTGAAATCCGGCGCGTGAGGCATTGCGAGAAAGGGTCGGCCATTCGCGTCGGTTTCGAGGACGAGGCCTGCGGGATCGGCATCCAGCGTGAGAGACAACACGTGTCGCAAGGCGGCGCGTACGGTGGCGAAGCGCGCGGCATCGGCCGGATGCCGATAGCGACTCGCGCGTGCGAGTTCTTGGGCGTTCAAGACGCCGGCGGCCGCTTCCGTCAACGACGCGGTTACGTCGATTTCAACTAGCCACATGTAGACGTCGTCAGGGACATCGCGATGAAGCGGAGGCTTCGATAAGCATGGTTTCGGCATGGACGATAGTTCGATGCGTGTTGCGATTTTGATGTTGACGATCCACAAACGGTCGCTCTTTCCGCGTCAGGTCGCTTCCAACAAACGGTATTGCGCAACGCTTCAAAGAGTCGACGACCGAAGCAAACGCGGCAGATCCGCAGCATCGGGGATGTGCCGTCGCATTTTGCTTGAATGTTTGCAGCTGCGCATGGGAGGGCGCGTTGACTATCGCCAGCTTTCATAGCTGGCGACAGAAAGAAGCAACGCCTCCGATGACGGTTGAGCCACCCTAGCGACATTATAAAAATAATGTCCAATCGACTAAGACTTAGAAGACAGGTTTCTCGTGAATTACGTCGTATTTCATGAGCCAGTGAACCTGGCATTGTCCGCCTACATCTTCTCCGGCACAAATTGGATCGAGGCGCCCAAGTTCAAATGGATCATGAAGAACAACGAGCCCTCAGCATTGCTCTAAAGCATTCGACAGATCGGCGATCAAATCGTCAGGATGCTCCAACCCCACCGACACACGAATGAGTCCTTCTGACACGCCCGCGGCGGCGCGTACTTCAACGGGAACACCAGAGTGTGTCGTCGATGCCGGGTGACAAATAAGCGACTCCGTGCCACCGAGACTCACGGCCGATTTAAACAAGCCGAGTCCGTTGATGAGCTTGAATGCTTGTTCGCGCCCGCCGTCGAGAACGAATGCGAATGTCGATCCCGGCCCGCTGCATTGACGTCGATACACCGTCTGATAAACCGGGTCGTCGATGAGTTCGGAATGCAGCACCTCGATCGGTGTGAAAGGGTTGTTTGCGAGCCATCGCGCGACGGCCGTGCCGCTCTGCGCTGCGCGCTCCATCCGCAAAACGAGGGTCTCCATCGAACGCGTGATCATCCAGCAAGAGTGCGGGTCGAGTTGTGATCCTAGCGTGCCGCGAATCGCGCGAACTCGCGTGATCAGAGGTTTGCTGCCGGTGACGCCTCCCGCAACGAGATCGCTATGCCCCCCGATGTACTTGGTCAGCGAATACACACTCAGGTCGATGCCTCGATTTACCGGTTGCTGAAACAACGGCCCGAGCAAAGTGTTGTCGCATACGGAAAGAGGGCGATAGCCATGCCGCGCTTCGAACGCATCGATTTCCTGACGCAGACCGTCGAGATCGAACAACGCGTTGGTCGGATTGGCCGGCGTTTCGACGTAACACATGCCGACACGGCCTTTCTTCGCTGCCGCTTCCAGTGCGGTGGAAATCGCTTCACGGGAAAGGCCATCGGCAATCACGTGCGAACGAATACCCCAGTCAGGAAGGAATTTGGAGATCAAAGTTTCGGTGCCGCCATAGAGCGGCGCGGACTGCACGACGCAATCGCCGGGTCGGAGGAACGCGAACAGGATCGCGGCAATCGCCGCCATGCCGCTAGACGTGACGGCGGCGGCTTCTGAGCCGTCCAGCAGCGCGAGACGATCCTCGACAATCTCGAGATTGGGGTGATTGAAACGACTGTAGACGAGACCGGCGCTCTCTCCTTCGGGCGAAGGCTTGCGCCCGGCGACCATATCGAAAAACGCCGCACCGTCTTCGGCCGTGCGGAACGCGAAAGTCGATGTGAGAAACACGGGTGGCTTGACTGAACCCTCCGAAAGAAACGGGTCGTAACCATACGACATCATTTGCGTTTCGGGATGCAGATCCTGATTGGCGATCTTGCGCTTGTGATAGTTGTGATAGGCCATTCGTCACTCCATGCAGGTCAGGAAGAATCGGTTCCGGCTCACATCGATCGCGCAAGGTCGCATGCACAGTGCTCCGCTCTCGGCGCGTCGATGCTCGGCCATGCTACTCCCGTCTGGATCGTGTTTAAGCTCGCAGGTCTCCATTGCCATTCGAATGCGCCGGGTTTCGCGCGCCGTGAATCCGAGTCACGCAGCAACGTTCGAGCACTCCCATCATCAAGGCGTCTTCACGGTCATCAGAAACCGTCATCAACCTTATCAATAACTTTTGTTGGCGCTATGACAGGTTGGCGGTGGAAACTGCGCGTGTTGTCTAAGTCATTGAAAGTAAACGAATTTATTTGATTTAAAAGGAAACTGAGATGCTTGATCGCACGAGCGTTCGGGACGGGTCGGCACGTCTATCGACAAAGAACTTCTCCGACGAACTAGAAGCATTAGCCCGATCCGCCATGTCGAGTGGAGCGCTCGATAACGACTTCTACTCTCTATGGACCCGTGAGCGCTTGAACGCACGGCAGATCGCAATCTTTGCGAGAAACTACGGCGAATTCAATCGCGCGTTCCCAGAAGTCTTGGCGGTGATGATAAGCAGCACGCGCAACGTGGTCGCGCAAGCGGAATACGCGAAGACGTTGTATTCGGAGATGGGATACGGCAATCCGGAGAAGGTCCACTCGATTCTCTTCGACGCTTGGTTGAGCGATCTCGGTCGCAAGATTGGAGAAGGTTCTCGTCTCGATTGGGCTTCGGTTCAACATGACTTGAAGGTTCTGCCGGAAACGCAGGCGCTCATCGAAGGAGAAAAGCGTCTTTATGGCGATGACAATGCAACTGCCGCTGGAGCACAACTGGCGCTCGAATGGCAGGCGTACACGATGCTCCGAAAACTCTATGACGGAGCTTTGGTTTACAAGGACCTATGGGAAGAAGAGGACGAGTTTCACGAGTCCTGCGAGTACTTTTACGCACACATCGGCGCTACAGAGAAAGAACACAAAGTCGAGTCCCTCAGCGCGGCGAAGCAATTCGTGTCGGACACAGACGCGCTCACGAGATTAACCGCAGGCTTCAACACGCACCTGCAACTTTTCGAGCGCTTTTGGAATGCGGTCGCCCGCGAAATGATGTCTGTTAAAAGCCACTGACCCGGCAGTTCTTCAAAAAGTCCCGCCCACGCCCGCGCGCTTATCGCAGCAAAGATTCTTGCGACAAGGGCGCTCGCGCAGCTCCATTCAAACGCTCGTTGCGGTCGAGTTTTCATGCTCGACTGCTGGCTCAACTCGGCCTAAACAATCGATGATTTCGCGAATAATTGGTAAGTCGCACTTTATTATGGCTCCGTGCGAACTCAACGCAGTTCTTGCCTTTACCGATGACAACAAGCACTACAGCGAGTTTCACTTCGGAGACTGGAAGAGCTTCGTCATTTGGAATCAAACAGGAAGCGACGACGATGGCGTCGTGCTAGAACGCGGGTCATCGGTCAGGCCGACATCACGCGGGAATCTTCTCCCTGCGCTCAACGATTGGATAAGCGCGACGTTCGACACGTCGTTGCTTCGACTTGCTCGAATTCATTCGCTTGGCGACGGCGTGTTGGTTCCCCACAGAGATTTTGTGGAATTCGCGGCTGCGCCATGGACTCGTGTGCATGTACCGTTACTGACGAATCGTATCTGTCTGCATTCCGATGGCGACACGGTCTTTCGCATGCGTCCAGACGAGATCTGGTTTCTCGATGCATCGAATCTGCATTCGGCCATCAATTACTCGGCTGAGCGCCGCTTGAATCTTTGTCTCGACTTTGATTTGGACAAGCTGCCCATCGAGAGCGTATTCAATGCCGGTGCGGGCTCAACCGGGCACGTCGCGAATCGGCCCGAAGTCGTGCAGCGAATGCCTCTGGGTGATTCATTCCAGGAAGAGCTTCGTTCACTCGCCGCCACGCTCACTCTTGCAAACTTTCATCAGGCGGTTGGGCTTTTATCGAAAGTCCATTTCTTTCGGCAAGCGCATATCGCCGAGTTCTTCGAGTGGCTGCCTTACGTAGCGGAACATTCGCGCGACGCCTCGTTGCGATCGAAGGCAGATCGCTATGTTCGTTTTCTCCGCGACGAACGCAGCGTTGGCGAGCGCTTCACGCTGCAAGACGAGGTGCAAATTGGCCTCGACGCGTGAAAGTTATCAGGTATTTCCGTGGTGGACAGCCAGGTTCTGGACCTGGTTGACAGGAAAGCCGGCGCCCGGACAAACACCTCTGTTCGAACCGACGCCGACGCTTTACGCCTTGAGTGCGGTGGCGACTTATTTGACAGGTCTCTCGCTTGCCGTCATTGCCTTCAAGACCGGAGGTCCGTGCTTCATTCTCGCGCTATCGTGCGGCTGGATTATGGCGGTGAATGGAGCGCGTCGCATGATCAGCACGGTCGCGCACCAGTGCATTCACGGTCGCTTTACAGGGATAGCTTCTCGTGATCTTTTCATCGCCGATCTTCTCGCAGTAATGACGCTGACGCAGACCGCGAGTGACTATCGTGAAGAGCACTCCAACCAGCATCATCGGCCTGCCGTATTCACCACGATCAGTGATCCGGCTGGCGCCTTCTTATGGCGCGCTGGCTTTAAGTCTGGAATGTCGGTCAGGGCACTCTGGCTTAAGCTCTTCGTCACTCTGCTGTCGCCGCGATTCCACGCCTCGTTCTTCATGCATAGGCTCATGAGCCTGGTTCGAAATCTGCCACCGAAATTCAAGCTAATCGCTGCGGCTGGCGGTGCACTAGCGTGTTGGGGCGCAATTGAACTCTGCCCCGTAACAGCGCTGGTTTTCGGCCTGCTGTTTCCAATCGTTGTTCTTTACCAAATAAGCGTGCTGCTTGAATTTATCAGCGAGCACGCGTGGTTTGTGCCGGCGCAAAGGTGGGATCAGCCTAAGTACATCCATGCGACGCATTCGTGGGGGCGTTTTTGCGGACGAAGAACTCCTGAGCGGGACGAAAGGCATGTCGCGCTTTACGTTTTGTCCTGGATTGCATGGGCCGTCGAGCACGCGATTTACCATTTGCCAGTCCGTTTGTTTGTCATTCCCGGCGATCTATCGCAACACGATTTTCATCATCGAATGCCATCTACCTTGCGCTGGACTACCGCAACGTACGCACGAGAAGAAGACCTGAGATCGGGTGACTCACGTTGGCCTCCTTACCAGGAGTTCTGGGGTCTTCACAATGCGATCGCGCATGTCTTCAATGGCATAGCTAAGGCAGCTTCGCATGTCGATGCCGGTACTTCAGATGCGGCGAGCGAAGCGGGGATCTGAAGCCGTATCAAGACGAGACCGCCGAAAAGCGTGTCTCGCCTAAAGACTCACCGCACTTGCATCGAGACAAAGACGCATTTTTTGTCACCGCGCGTAGGCGAGTAGGCGCGATGAAGCCGTCAGCCCGGACATCCGCAGATGGCTTATCTCGGCTCGTCAGTCGATAATCGCCGGAGCAGTTAAAGACTGTATGGTGCTGACTTTGCGCTCGCACAGACGTGCCGCAAAATGCTTGCGGATGATTTCGGAGACGTTGCGAACGACCGGTGATACATCGGATCGGCGTGAATACAATTCAATCGCGGTCGGCTCCAACGTCGGAAAACCGTCCGACGGTTCCAAAACCCGGTGATGCTCGGTCACGGCGCTCTCGATCATGATCGACACGGCACTGCCGGCTTCCACGGCAGCGAGAAGTCCCTCGTGATTCAAACTCGTGTAGGCAATGCGCCAATCTTTCTTTTTCGCGTCGAGCGCTGCGATTCCCGCGCGCCGATAAAGGCATCCGTCTGGAAACACCGCCAGCGGCACCGGCTTTTGCTGATAGACGTCGCTACCCTGTTTGCAGACCCACATCAAACGCTCATGTCCCAAGGGCAAACCGTCGGGGCGGGAGGGATATTTCGTCGCGATAACCAGGTCGATGTTTTCAGTCTCCATGGACTCAAGCATCTTCCAGCTATGGCCGCAGCGGATTTCCATTTCGATGTTAGGAAACGTCGTCCCAATGGCGCCGAGAATGGGCGGCAACAAGCACGACGCGAATGTTTCCGAAGTCGCGAGCGTGAGTTTGCCGGCCGCAAGGCTATGCTTGAGCGAGAGAAACGCGTCTTCATGCGCTTCGATCAGCCGCTGGGCGATTCCGACGAACCGCTCGCCGATCGAAGTTAGCGTTACGGCGACGGTGTCTCTTTCGAACAGGCGCTCGCCTATCGATTCTTCGAGACGCTTGATCTTCATACTCACAGCCGACTGAGTACGGTGAAGACGCGCGGCCGCCTGCGTGAAGTTGCGCGTGTCCGCAACTGCAACGAACGCTCGGACAAGATCTAAATCAAAGTCTTGTGGCCTCACCTGGCCTTCTCCCTAAACAACGCGTGCGCCAAGTCGGCTACGGCGATTTCTCTCATGTCGATCCAACATCCGGTGCGCCTTACGTGCTTAACCAAGTTCGAATCTGCACGGCCGCAGTAGTTGAGTCTGCTCCGTTCGACCTTGTAATCGCGAAATAACGAAAGTTATAGTCAGTGGATTCAGGTATTTTACCTCGTAAAACCGCCCAGTCAGTTATAAAATTCACCGCCGCCTAGTTTTAGTATGATTAATAATTTAGTCCTTACCTGCTTGATACGGACCTTCACGTGATGCAACCCGTCAGGCGCTTCTATCGCCGTAGATCGCACGGTGGCGCCTAAACGAAAACCGCGAAAATCGAGGCATCCTCAAAGGTTAGCTCCATCATATTATCAACGCCAAAAATGGTGGGGCGTCATCAAGGTTATATTCAGCAATTTTGGCCTTTGAATAAGGCAAAGCTTCTTGATGAGCGGTTGCTCAGTGTTGATGAACGGGAGCGATCCAGCGATGGCCATCTGTAAAGGGCGTCGTATGGCAGCATCGATCTTTGTGAAGTAAAGGCTCGAAGCTTATTTAAGAGCTGCTATTGATCCTTGCATCGACTTAAAAAGAAGGAAGATTCGCCAATAGCTTTATTTGAAGGGCGCCGCAGATCCAAATCGGTAACAAGTCGAGCGTCAATCTATAGCTTAAATGCGCATGAGCCGTCCAATCGCGATTAAAATCGACCAGTTCATACGAATAATCGAAGCGGGCAAATCGACGAATTTAGCAGCATCGAGAAAACACACTAGCACCACGCGCCGACGAAGCCTGCAAGTGCGGAAAGGAGAGGAACAGAAGGTTGTTCACGGATGCCAAAACGCGCGAGTCACGATAAACGAAGAAGGGAAGCTAAGATTGATTCCTGCGCCCCGGCCGGCTTGGCGACCGACCGGGGCGCAGGGCAGACAAGGCTCTGCTTGCTTATCGACTGCTCTCTCAGGTCCCTCACGCGCAAACGAGATAAGCGATACGCTGTCGCTCCAGTCGCTCCCTCCGACTTCAACGAATCTGGGAACGCTCACGCAAGGCGAACGCTACGCGTCACAACATACGCCCGCGCAAAAGGCGAAACGTCTTGTGACAAATTTTCGTATGCGTGCTTTCTAACGGCCAATTCATAAACTTCATTAGGCATATCAGCAACGTGAATGGGTCATCGGAGACCGTCACGTAGGCCGTACGAGTTGCCTTTGCTTCCGGCCGAACTCATCTCTATGGTGAATGGCCGCCATCAGGATAATTCGTTGGGCGGTATTAAAAGAAGTCTGTAGATTTCAGGTAATTTAGCAGGGAAGGGCAATGAAAGAGCGTCGCGGAATTTTGGAACTTGTCTTTGCCATGCTTCTTTCGGGAAGCATCGGCATTTTCGTCGTTTCCTCGAATCAGCCACCCGCGAACGTCGTTTTCTTCAGATGTATTATCGCGTTCATTTGTCTAGTTCCGTATTGCGCTGCCCGTGGTCTTATCCGCCGAGAGTATTTTCAAGTCCGGCTGCTTTTGCCCATCATCGTCTCGGGAATCTTTCTTGTTCTAAATTGGCTGCTGCTGTTCAAAGCTTATCCGCTTATCGACATCGGGCTGGCTACGGTCATTTACCACGTCAACCCGTTCCTGGTGATTTTGGGCGGCGCCGTGGTCCTCCGGCAAGCGGTAAGCCGGAACGACATCTTATGGTCGGCCGTGGCGTTCGCCGGTTTGGTCTGCCTGGTCGGGACCGCCAATGGCGCTCTAATGCTGGGCTCGAACGTGTTTGCCGGCGTCGTCCTGACGCTCTCAGCCTCCGCGCTGTACGCCGGCACAGTGTTGCTGTCTAAGGCTTCCGCGGGCGTTCCTCCCGCTGTCGTCGTCCTGGTGCAGACAGCGGTGGGTTCGCTGTTACTCGCTCCGCTCGCCGATTTCTCGGCTTTGCCGACGAGCACCAGCGAATGGGCTTGCCTCGCGACCCTCGGCGTCGTTCACACGTTTTTTCTTTACTGCCTGGTGTTCTCCGCGTATCAGAAACTCAGCGTCAAGGCGATCGCGATACTTTCGTTCATCTATCCGCTGTCCGCCGCTGCGTTCGATTACATCGTCTACGGCCATAAATTCAGCATGGGTCAATGGCTCGGCGCGGGACTGGTGCTGCTGGGTATTCTCGGCGTCAAAACAGGATGGGCGCCGATCAAACTGCGGCGCGCGATGGCCCAGTGAGTTGGTTGCCCATCGCGTTTTCCAATGCCGCGCACTCCTTCCCGCGACGATAGAACGATGAAACGCATCCGCGCGGAATAACGTCGACAACGAGATTCATCGACCCATCTGCGTCAAATCCCACATCGATGTTCACGTACATCAGCGCGCAGCGACGGCGTTGATCATCGAAATCCGCTTCGCCAGCGATGAAGCCGTCGACTGAGAAATCAGCGTAAGGCTCACCGGCCACCTTTATCCGCAAGCGACCGAAGTTCCTTCCCAAACTTACAGTTCTCTGGGTTTGCCCCAATGTTCAACCAACCAAGATTGAACGACATTCAATCTAAGAACGGCGCTGAATCTTCATGCGGTTGCCGTTTATCAAGGCATCGAAAAAGTTCTGCTTCGGGAGCGTTCTTCATGAATCAAGCATCGGCGCGAGCACCGGCGACCCATCCACCTTCGGCGGCGCTAAGGCGCGCGAAGCGGATCGGCTGGCTATGCCTGCCACCGTCGACGTTCATTGCGCTCATCGTGCTATGGGCGGTCGCCATACCTGTATTCAAGATTCCGCCTTATCTGGTGCCTAGCCCGGCAGGGGTGTTCGCGCGCATCGTCACCGACTGGCGGGATATCTGGTCGAACTCGCTCATCACCATCGCGGAGATTTTGCTGGGCTTCGGCGTAACGGTGGTGACCGCCATCCCGCTTGGTCTTGCAATCGCGCTTTCGCGAGTTGCGCGGCAGATCGTGTATCCGCCGCTCATGTTCATGCAGCTGGTGCCAAAGATCGCGGTCGCGCCGCTCTTTCTCGTGTGGCTTGGATTCGGCATGGAGTCCAAGGTGCTCTTGACCGTGTTGATGACCTTCTTCCCGCTCTTGCTCGCGAGCATCAGCGGATTCCAGATTCTCGACACTCGCTTGCTGTACCTGACGAAGTCGATGGGCGCATCGTCCTGGCAGACCTTCCGCTTCCTTCGCCTTCCCGCGGCGCTGCCCGTGATTTTCTCGGGTATCAAGACTTCCGCCACGATCGCGTCCACCGCGGCAATCGTCGCCGAGTTCGTCGGCTCGAACAAAGGGCTGGGCTACGTGCTCCTGCGCGGGACCAGCACGATGGATGTCGAACTGACCTTCGCCGTCCTTGCCGTCCTCACGCTGATCGGCATTGCGATCAACTATGTCGTCGAATTCGCCGAATGGGCCATGACGCCGTGGCAACGTGCGAAGTTCAACTGAGGTCAACGCTCGCGCATTGGCCTAAGGCCAGTCGCCTACAACAAACGGACCGAGCGGGTCCAACTACACAGGGAGCGCGACTATGCGCAGCACCATCGGCAAACTGTCTTCGGCAATCTTGACTTGCGCGCTCGCGACGGGTCTATGCGGGACGGCCGTCGCCGACACCGAGGTTCCTTTCCAGCTGAACTGGACCGCAGGCGGCGCGAACGCCGGTTTTGCGGCAGCGGTGGCGGAAGGGTTCTATAAGCAGGTCGGGCTCGACGTGAAAGTGACCGAAGGCAACGGCTCCGGCAATACGGCGCAACTCGTCGCAAACGGGCGCGCTCAACTTGCCTATGCCGACGCTGTCGCCGTGAGCCAGCTGATTGCCAAGGGCGCGCCGATGCGAGTCATCGCCACGATCTATCAATCCAACCCGAACGAAGTGTCGGCATTGAAGAAGTCGGGCATCAAATCGATCAAGGATCTCGCCGGGCACAAAGTGGGCGTTCCTTCCGGCTCCTCGCAAACGACCATGCTTCCGCTTTTCCTGCAGGCAAATGGCCTCAAGGAGTCGGACGTGACGCTCATCAGCATGCCCGTGGCAAGCATGGTGCCCGCGCTGCTGCAAGGCCAGGTCGATGCGATCCTAGGTTCCATGGATTCCTACCAGTTGCAACTCGAAGCCCAGGGCGCCGAACTCGTGAATTTCCGGTTTGCGGATTATGGCGTTCCGACGGTGAGCACGTCGATTTTCGCATCCAACGAATATCTAAAGGCCAATCCGGATCTCGTGAAGAAGTTCGTTGCCGCGAGCCTGAAAGGATGGAGCTTCGCCATGGATAACCCGGCGAAGGCGGTAAAGGATCTCAAGACGGTGTTCCCCAACGTCAACGAGAAGCTCGCTACCGCCGAGTTGGCCGCCATCACGCCGTTGTTCTGCAGCGGCGGCGCCAAAAGCGTAGGCAAGGCCGAGGATGCGTCATGGACCAGGACGCAAGATCTGCTCGCACAGGTCAAATTGCTTCCCGCCGGACAGAATCCGAAAACGTACTACACGGACGACTTCTTGCCGCCGGCGAACCAGTTGCGCGCGTGCAAATGAGCCGTCCGTTCGGGCAGACTTTTTCGCACGACGGATATCGAATCACGACTAACGAGAAACACATGGGATACCGCTACTCGGATCTTCACGTAGGCATGCAATTTCGCAGTCCCGGACGAACGATCACGGACGCGGACCTCGTCGGGTTCGCGGGACTGACGGGCGACTTTTCGGAGTTGCACACGAGTGATGTGTACGCCAGAGCCAGCCAGTTCGGGCGGCGCGTCGCGCACGGCATGCTTGGACTCGCGTACGCGCACGGCTTGATGTGGGCGCGCACCGGCGAGTTGCGCGAGACCGCGATTGCCTTTCTCGGCATCAATGACTGGAAGTTCCTCGCGCCGCTGTTCATTGGCGACACGATGTTCGTCGACTACGCGATCAAAGAGCTGCGCGACAGCAAGTCGAAGCCCACGCAGGCCATCGCGCTCTTCGACGTGAAGCTCGTGAATCAGGACGGCGAAGTCGTGCAGCAGGGCACCAAGGCGCTTTTGTGCTCCAAGGTGCCGCTGGCCGCGGTCGAGAAGTCCGCCTGAATCAATGACATCGAGCCGATCATGCCTACTTCCGTACACGACGATATAACGCCGGCCGGTGTGCCGATCCGCATCGAGAGCGTCTCGAAGACTTTCGGCGAGGACACGGAGAAGCCGTTTCGCGCGCTGAAGCCAATCAGCATGAACATCGAGGCGGGCGAGTTCGTGTCCGTCGTGGGACCGTCGGGCTGCGGCAAGAGCACACTCATGCTCATGGTCGCGGGTCTGCTTGCGCGCTCCGACGGGACGATCGTGGTGGGCGACCGGACTGTGGACCGGCCCGTGACGGATGTCGGCATCGCGTTTCAGGATCACCTGCTGCTCGACTTTCGCACGGCGATGGAAAACGTGCTCCTGCAGGCCGACATTCGCGGATTGCCCCGTGACAGGATCGAAGCGCGGGCGCGTGAGCTCTTCAACCAGTTGCGTTTGCAGCCTGCGGTCGACAAGTATCCCCGGCAGCTTTCCGGCGGCATGCGCCAGCGCGTGTCGCTAATTCGAACGCTGGTCCACGACCCTTCGCTCATTCTCATGGACGAGCCTTTCGGCGCGCTCGATGCACTCACGCGTTTGCAAGTTCGCATGGATCTCGAAGCACTGTGGATGCGGCGCCGTCCCACTGTGCTGTTCATCACGCATAGCGTCGAAGAAGCCGTGGGACTGTCCGATCGCATCTTCGTCATGAGTCCGACACCGGGAGAAGTGGTGGACGAGATCGTCGTCGAGCTGCCGCGCCCTCGGCCGATCGTGCTCGGCGACGCTCCGGAGTTTGCGCGCTATGTCGACAGCATCTATGGCCACTTCGCACGCATGGGCGTGTTGCGCGGTATCGACGTTCCGCGTTCCCGCAGCGAGCAGACGTGAAGAACGGAGACCTTTTCATGGACACGTCCGGTTCGCCTCCCATCTCACACGCTGATGCCGCGAGCGAAGTCACCTTGTGGATAGACGGCCATGTCGCGGAGATCGGGCTCTCGAACGGCCCGCTCAATCTCGTCACGCGCGCTCTGCTGCGTTCGCTCAACAAGGCGATCGACGCACTGGAGGCGCAAGCCGATCTGCGGTGCGTCATCGTGCACGGCGGCTCGGCGCGGGCCTTTTGCGCCGGCAGCGATATCAAGGAGTTCGCGGAAATCTTCGCCGACGCGAGCGAGAAAAAGATTCTTTTCGAGGACATGGTGCTGCGGCGACTCGCCCGATTGCCCGCGCCGACCATTGCCGCAATGGACGGCCCCGCGCTCGGCGGTGGCCTCGAACTCGCGCTCGCGTGCGACCTTCGCGTTTGTCGTGCCGAGGTGGTGCTTGGACTGACCGAGTCGCGTCTCGGCGGTCTGGCAGGTAATGGTTCGCTGCGACTGACGCGGCTCATCGGCCCGGCTCGCGCGAAGGAGATGCTCTTCACCGGAAACACGATCAGCGCGCAACAGGCGCTGGCCTGGGGACTCGTCAACCGTATCGCGGAGACGGGCGCCGCACTCGAAACAGCACGCGCGCTGGCGCTCGAGATCTGCGCGCGCGGCCCGCTGTCGAACCGCCTGGCCAAGCAACTCGTCGATGCCGCGCAGGATCAGCCGCTCGATGCCGCGTTGTCGCTTTCAACCGTCGTTCAGCAAAGGATCTTCGACAGCCACGACCTTCACGAAGGCGTCGCCGCGTTCTTTGCCAAACGAGAACCCGAGTTCCTCGCACGATGAAACCCGACAGCCAAACCACGCCGGATAGCCTTGCTGCCAGCGCGCCCACGCACGACATGCCCGGTGCGACCAGCGCCGCGCTGCTAGGCCATGGCATCGTTCTCGTGTGGAACGACATCGAATTCGAAGGGCGCGAGCAGTTCTACGCGTGGCACGACAAGGAGCACATTCCCGAGCGGCTCGCCATTCCTGGCTTCAGGCGCGGCAGGCGATTTCGCCGGGCAGGCCATTCGCCCGAGTGGTTGACCATGTATGAGGCGGCCGATCTCGACGTCATGGTTTCGCCCGCATACATGGCGCGCCTCAATGCCCCGACGCCCGCGACCACGAAGACGCTCACGTACTTTCGCAATACCTCGCGAGCAGTTTGTCAGCCCGTTTGCAGTATCGGCGAGAGCAGCGGTGGCTATTTGTTTGCCGTTCGTATCGACCGGACGGGCGCCGCGGACAACACGCCGGAAGCTTACCTGCGCGACGTGGCTTTTCCACAGGCGATGCGCGCGACCGGCGTGCTCGCGTGTCATCTCTTCGCGTCGGATCAGGCGAGCTTCTTCGACACCGAAGAGGCGCGCACGCGCGAGTTCGATGTTCCGGCGTGGATCGTTCTCGTCGAGGCATCGACGGAAGAGGCCGCAAGCGAGGTGCATGCCCTGATCGACGTTTCGCATTTGCGCGATGCAGGCTTGCACATCAGGCCCGACGCCGCTGTCTATGCACTTGAAATCTGCCGCCTTGGCGCTTCCTCGCACCAATCCTGAACTCAACCCGCTCAACCCGAACATGAAACTCGTCCGACACGGCCAGCCCGGCCAGGAACAACCCGGCATTCTCGATGGCGACGGTCGCGTGCGCGATCTCACTGGCCATTGCGATGACTTCAATCCCGCGTTCTTTGCAAGCGGCGGCATCGAGCGCTTGCGCGCAATCGATCCGCACACGCTGCCCCTCGTCGATGCGTCCGTGCGCCTCGGCCCTTGCGTGGCGCAGCCCGGCAATTTCATCGCGGTCGGCTTGAACTACGTTCAGCACGCAATCGAAACCCATGCCGATATCCCAAAGGACCCCATTCTCTTCAACAAGGCGCCGTCCTGCATCTGCGGACCCGATGACGACGTCATCCTGCCTAAAAATTCCGTCAAGTCGGACTGGGAAGTGGAGTTGGCGTTCGTCGTCGGCCAGGAAGCGTACTACGTGAGTGAAGCCGAAGCGCTGAGCCGTATCGCGGGTTACTTCATCTGCAACGACGTCTCGGAGCGCGAGTTTCAACTCGAACGCAGCGGTCAGTGGGTGAAGGGGAAAATGTCGCCGACCTTTGGCCCCATCGGTCCGTGGCTCGTTACCTCCGACGAGATCGAGGACGTGCAGAACCTCGGCTTGTGGCTCGAACTCAACGGCGAGCGCATTCAGAACTCGAACACGAACGACATGATCTTCACCGTCGCGAAACTCGTGTCGGACATGAGCCAATACGTCCGTCTCATGCCCGGCGACATCGTGACGACAGGCACGCCGCCCGGCGTAGGTCTCGGCATGAAACCGCCGAAATACCTGAAGCCAGGCGATCGCATGCGGCTGGGTGTCGAAGGCCTGGGCGTACAAGCGCAGCGGGTCGTCGAATGGCGCGACCGATGACCGGCGCGACAGCCTGACGAGACCGATTTCCCATCCCGAATACGGAGCGATCAGCGAACCATGGAACGAATAACCGCGGACGAAGCGGCTCAACTCGTCGCCGATAACGATGCCATCCTGATCAGCGGTTCCGGTGGCGGGCATTCCGTGCCCGAGGCGCTTCTGGCTGCCGTCGAGCGCCGCTTCCTGGCGGAACGGAAGCCGCTTGGATTGACCTCGGTGAGCATCGTGGGTGTGGGCGACCGCGGCGAACTGGGCGCATCGCACCTCGCTCACGAAGGTTTGCTGCGACGGGCCATTACAAGCGCGCTCGTCGATTCGCCGGGACTCGTAAGACTCGCGGCGGAAGACAAGATCGAGGCTTACACATTCCCGCAGGGCGTGCTGTCGCAATTGATGCGCGAGATGGCGGGCGGCCGTCCGGGTCTCTTCACGAAGACGGGCTTATACACCTTCGTGGACCCGAGGCAACAGGGTGCGCGGCAAAGCCCCTGCACGCCGCCCGCTTTCGTCGAAGTGACCGAGATTGCCGGCGAAGAGTGGCTGTTTTTCAAGCACATTCCGGTCGATGTCGCGTTCCTGCGGGGCACGACGTCCGACGAAGACGGCAACGTGACAATGGAGCAGGAAGCCGTATTCGGCGAGATGCTAGCAATGGCGCAAGCGACGCGGCGCGCGGGCGGCATCGTCGTGGTTCAGGTGAAGCGCATGGCGCGAAACGGTACGCTGCCCGCCAAGCACGTCAAGATTCCCGGCATTCTCGTCGATTTCGTCGTGGTGGAACCGGGACAGCGCCAGACCTACGCGACCGACTACGACCCGAGCTATTCCGGCGAGTTGCGTGTTCCTGTCGACCAGATCAGACCGCTGCCGTTCGGGCCGAGGAAGGTCATCGTCCGGCGCGCGGCAATGGAATTGTTCCCCGAGGCGATTTGCAACCTGGGTGCGGGCGTATCCACGGGGCTATCCACCGTTGCGGCCGAAGAGGGGCTGCTCGAAGCGGTGCATCTGACCAACGAGCAGGGACTGATCGGCGGCGCGCCCATTACGGGTCGCGATTCGGGCGGCGCCCAGAACTTCGCCGCGATGATCGAACAACCGTCGCAGTTCGACTTCTACGATGGCGGCGGCCTCGATCTCGCCTTCCTCTCGTTTGCCGAAGTGGACGCTCAGGGGAATGTGAACATCAGCCGGTTCGGCGACAAGATCATCGGTGTTGGCGGCTTCATCAACATCAGCCAGAACGCGAAATGCGTGATCTTCAGCGGAACGCTCACGGCGGGCGATCTCGACATTGGCTGGGAGGACGGGAAGACCGTCATTCGCAGGGAAGGGCGGCACATGAAGTTCGTGCCGAAACTCGAACAGGTTTGCTATAGCGCCCGGATTGGTCAGCAACGCAAGCAACTCACGCTTTTTGTCACCGAACGGGCCGTGTTTCGCGTCGGGCCGCAAGGGCTCGAGCTGATCGAGATCGCTCCGGGGCTGGATGCCGAACGCGATGTCGTCGCCCACATGGGTTTTCGGCCCGTGGTGTCGTCGCAGTTGCGTGAGATGGATGCCAGACTCTTCGAACCGGGCGTAATGAACCTGGCGCAAGACGTGCGCGCCAAGGCGCGTCGTCACCGTAGCCAGCGCGTGGCGCAATGGTACGAATCGCGCGGGAGAGGCTGAACATGGCGGACAGCATTCAGATTTCAGGCGCAACGCGTGTCTATGGCATCGTAGGCGATCCTGTCGTGCAGGTTCGATCTCCGGCGGTCTATACTGCGCGCTTCGCGCAGGAAGGCATCGATGCCGTGCTCGTCCCTCTGCACGTCCATGCAGATCGCTTCGACGACGCATTCCCCGCGCTGCTGGAGATTGCGAACCTCGATGGCTTGCTTATCACCGCACCGTTCAAGAAGCGCGCTTGTGCGTTTGCCCGACAACTCGGCGTGGCCGCGAAGACAGTCGGCGCGGTGAATGCGCTGCGGCGCGAGGCCGACGGTTCGTGGACCGGCGACATGTTCGACGGCGCCGGTTTCGTGCGCGGCGTCGAGGCGCGGGGCTTGAGGGTCTCCGGCAGGCGCACACTGTTGTTCGGGGCGGGAGGCGCGGGCAGCGCGATTGCCGCGGCGCTTGCCGAAGCCGGCGTCGCTTCAATCTCCATTCTGGATATCGATGCCGAGCGCGCGGGTATCGTGGCAAGAAACTTGAGCGAAGCGTTTCCGCATACGCGAGCTGCTGGCGTATCGGACGCGCGCGGCGAGTTCGACCTGATCGTCAACGCATCGCCGGTTGGCATGTCCGCGGGCGACGGCTTGCCCGGCAACCTCGGCCCGCTGAAGAAAGACGTGCTCGTGGGCGATGTAGTTTTATCGGAAGAGCCGACGGCGCTCATCGCCCATGCGCAGCGATTCGGCTGTGCATGGGTCAACGGAAAGGACATGCATTCCGGTCAGATCGAATCCATCACTTCGTTTTTTCTGACCGATAGATAGCATGTGTCGTCAGTGGCGCACGCGGCGAAATTTCAACCTCAACACGTCTGGATCGCTATGTCGCATGTTCCCGCTGAACGGTGTCTGGAAATCATCGCGCTCCTTGCCGAGGGCGCGAACACCTTGCCCCTCGGGGAAATCGCCGAGCGCCTGTCATTGCCGAAGAGCGGGGCACACCGGCTGCTTTCGACGCTCGTCGATCTTGGCTGGGTTGCCAAGGAGCCCGACACCGGCTTCTATCGGCTGACCATGCGCCTTGCGGTCATGGGGCAGCGGTTTTACGCGGCCACCGGCATTCCGAACATCTGTCAGCCGGTACTCGACAGGCTTGCGCACGAGACGCGAGAGTTCGTGCGTCTAGCCGTTGCGGACGGCGACACCCTCGTCTGGCTCGCGCAGGCGCAGGGCGCGACGGCAGGTCTCATCTACCAGCCACCCAGTTCCGCGACTGGGAGAGTCACGGTCTACTCGACGGCAACCGGCAAGGCATGGCTCGCTTCGATGCCTCGTGACCGGGCGATTCAAATCGTGGCCAGCATGGGCTTCGGCGAAGCCGACCGGCAAGGACCCAATGTCGTGCGGTCTATCGAGGACCTTTTGAAGGAACTCGCGCTTACGGAAAAGCGTGGCTATGCGATTGCGGTCAGCGAGGCCGAGCCTGGTGTTTCGGCTGTTGCCGTGCCGATAAGGGTGAACGGTCTTGGAACCGCGCTCGGCACGGTCAGCGTTGCGGGTCCAAGTGTTCGCATGACGACCGAGCAGATCGAGGAAATTTCCCCGAAGTTGCAGAGTACGGCGTCCGAACTCGCGGAACTGTGGCCGCTGAGACCAAGCGGGACCGCGCTGCGTGAGCGAACGACGATGGTGGCTTGAGAGGTCCGTGGGTGACTGTGGAAATCGGATGCATCGAAAAGAATTTCACGCAGGCTATGTGACATACAAAGGATGGCGGAGAACGTAATCAGGGGATGAACGTTCGCCGATCTTGTGTTCTTCGACGATAAAACCTAAGGCCATCAAAAGGGGCGGGAGAAATACACAGGTGATTTCACCTTGTATGTAAGCCCAATGTGCGAGATAGCTTCCTTCGTCGCTAAAAATATTTCTGCACGAGGCGCACCTGGTAAAGCCGCCTTTGTATGGCAGGGCTTTGCGAATCGCCTCTTGTATCATGTCCAGTCTTTCTATCGACGCGCGCAAATCCTGCTCGGCCAGCCTGCGTTTATCGTCATCATGGGCCTGATCCAACGCGCACCATGCTAAAGACACGGTGATAAGGGCATAAGATTCTTGCTTGCGGAGGCCTGCAGCCATCTCATGGGGTCCCGGTCCACTTCGCTTCGTCAGCGAGCGTAGCGCACGAATGGCTTCGTGCTGGCGTCCAGGCGTCTCGATAGTTGTTTGTCTTATGTTACAGGAGTTTAAGTGGCCGCTGATGGGGGGGCGCTGGGCGGGGTTTGTTGGAAGGCGCTGGATTAGCGCTTCGTGTAATTTTCGTTTCGACGTCCGGCTTGGATTTTGCGGTTCGTGTCAGGTGCGAGAAGGCCATTTAGCAAATGGTGGCTGGGATCGTTGTGAGCGCTGTAGCGGGTGGCGTTGGTGACTGGTCGAACTCGTAGCCGTGCGGGAACTTTGTGGCTTCAGGGAAAGTAAGCTTGGATCGGAAGTGTTGCGTCGTTTTGTGGTCGGCTTGACCTTATTATACATAATGTAAATTATCGATTATCTGACTGTAGGTCCCAAGTTCAAATGTCGTGTTTCTGCCAAGTAGAGATGTCGCCTTTTGGCTTAAGTTCATTGCCGGACAA
>NZ_JALQDD010000047.1:0-42467 GCF_023631405.1 Caballeronia sp. GAWG2-1 | reverse complement strand
ACTCGGGCTCGGGCAAGGTGTCGTCACACACTCATTTCAACGAGGACGGTAGCCGTACGTTGGATACGATCGACGCGGGCGGGAAAGCAACGCGCATGAGCGCGACCAATGACGGTCAACGGTCCACGGCACAACCCGCGACGTTCAGCGCAGCGGAACAGCAAGCATTGAAGGAACATGGCGAGCGTGCGTCGAAGATCGTGCCGCCGCAGCCCGTCGGCGCAGATACCGCATTGGGCAATCAGCGGACCTACTTCGACCCGGCCTCGAATCGGCTGACGAATCAGGACATCAAAGAGCCTGACGGCAGCACGACGAGCTATGCATATGACTCGATGAACCTGGTGGGCTACGAGCAGCACTTCGACCCGAACGGGCGCATTGTTTCCTCCAAGCACTACGCCTCGCACGTTGGTCCAGACCTGATTACTCAATACGCGCCTGACGGCAGCCGTCAGGTCATGAGGCCAAACAATGGTCAGCCCGTAATAGAGCACTACAACGCGGACGGACAACTGACGCAAAAACAATCGCTCCTGGACGCTGGATTTCGAACAGACAACTACGACGCGCAGGCCGGCCGCGTGGTCAACACGAATATGCGGAACAAGGACGGCAGTTATTCTGACTACGCGTACAACGATCTGGGTAACGTAGGTGCAAAGTTCGACTACGACTCAAACGGTAGAGCCGTCTCGTCTGTCGCCTTCGACCGCAATGAAAACTCCGGCACGATCACGGCTGTGAACTATAACGCGGACGGCGGCCGTGACGTCACAAAGACGAACAGCGCCGGAACCACTGTCCGTTCCATCGGCGGCGAGGGTCGCAACTCGAACACGCAATCTCGTCCGATGACTTCGGCTGATCGTGCAAGTTTAAATCAATGGATGTGGGGCGCAGGCATGACGCCCGGACGGGGCGCGAACGAGCAGCAGACGCAAGCACAACCGCAACCGCAAGCACAACCGCAAGCGCAGACGCAGACGCAGACGCAAGCACAACCGCTGACGCAAGCACAACCGCTGACGCAAGCACAACCGCTGACGCAAGCACAACCGCAACCGCAAGCACAGCCGGAAAGTGGCTCGAATGCGGGAGCTTCCGTTGACCAGTCGACGGCGGCGTCTCCCAATGACGCAGCTGAAGACACTTCCTCGGGCGATGATGCCTGAGTAGCCGAGCGTTAATGTGCCGCCACCTCACAGCGTTGTCAGCGGTGAGGTGGCGGCTCTCGAGCAGACGAGCCGTATCGAAAGAACCGTCCAGTTAGCGAAAGTGAGACGCGCATGCCGCGCTGTGCGCGATCAATTGGCGTGATGCCAGCGCCGCCGCCGGCGGCAGCTTCCGCTGACGCCGGCAGCCGACGCGCAAGCGCGCCGGGAAGGCTACTTAAGCCTTGAAGTCCGATGCGGTCACCGCCTGATGCGTCTGCGCATTGATCCACCCCGTGCCGCTCGAACTCGCGAAGAGGTTCATCCCATCGCGCGGAGTCTGCTGTGCCAGCGCGAAGCCGTCCTGACTGCGCTGCACGCTGAGCGGGGCGCTGTCTTGCTCGCTCAACCCCTTGACGACATATGCCCGATTACCCTGCGTAACCGTCACGTTATCGGCGAAGGATACGTTCGAATTGCCGTTAGCCGGTGTCGTGCCGATGCTCACGCGGGTGTGATCCGGCAAGTTGAAGTCGATCGAGCCATTGAACATCCCGCTCGTCTGGTTCGGTGTACCCGAATTGAGATCGATATGCGGATCGCCCCAGACCTTGGTTTGATTACCCGTCTTCTCATCGGTAAGGTTGATCGAGGACTTGGATTTGTCGAAGTCCAGCTTGTAGTCACCAAGGTCGATGGACGATTTGCCGTCGTGTACGCCCGTGTCCGACCATTGGCTTTGTTGACCCGCCGCGCCGTCACAGGCGTCCCCACGCATCCGGTTCAGATAGCTGCTCGATTGCATGCTGCTGTATTGCATGTCCTGTCTCGGACTCTCACGCTCGAAGTACGAGTAATTGGCCGAACTCGCCGACCGGCTGAATCCGTCCGGGCCGCGTGACATCTGCTGCGAAGAATCACGAAAGTCGCCGCGCATCTGGTTCGAAAAGCCGCTCGGTAGCATGCTGTTGTACTGCATGTCCCGGCCAGGACCCTGACGCTCGAACGACGAGTAGCTGGCCGAAGTCGCCGACTGGCTGAATCCGTCCGGGCCGCGCGACATCTGCTGTGTCGAATAACTGAAGTTCGAACTGGACATGCTGCTGCCACCGAATGCACGCGGCATGGCCGGCTGATTGAAGGGCTGACTGAAAGACTGGTCGAACGGCTGATTGAGCGACATGCCACCGTAGGGCATGGACATCATCTGAAGCGGCCGATTGCTCAAAAAAGACGAGTTCTGTTCGAAACCGGTAGTCGAGGACGGAAACCTCGGCAGGTTCATCGAGAACGAGGCACGGCTGTCGAAATTTGCTTGCATGGTTAGATATCCTTGTAAATAGGCGGATGTGCATAACTGAGTATCACAGAGCATCGGCGACCAATTTCCGTGATGGCTCGAAATTGCTCTGCAGAGGCAGTGTAGGTTTCGCAGATCTGCCCATGCACTAAATATTCAACGCGCGCGAAAGAAATCCGACATCGGGGGTCCCCGTCGAACGACATCGCTCGCATGTCTTGCCCCAAAAACGCACAAGTAATGAAGGAGTATCACCTTCGTCGCGTCCGGGATTTGTACGCTTCAGTCATGCGAATCACCTTCATGTTGGATGCCGCGTGCATTCGAGAAGTCGACCAAAATCTAATGAGGAAAACGAGTGACGTCATCCCGCGAATCGATCCACGTTGAACCAGCGCATGCCGCGGGTGTCGTCAAGACGGGCAGAGTGCGCAATGTCAAGCTCTTCAAACCGCGCGCGCTAACCGGTGCCGCGAAGGCTTTGCTCGTCGTGGGATTTGGCGGCACGGTTTCGTACGCTTCGGCGCAAGCCAGTGGAGACGCAGGTCACGAAAACGCAAGAGCGGCCAGAACGCGCGGTGATTATTCGTCGGTGGGCATGGACGATTCGAAATCGTTGAAGGCAGGCGCCATCGGCTCAGGCGTGTTGCAAGTCGAGTCATCCGAGCCGCTTCGATCGTTCGATTCCCCCAAGCTTCATTTGCAAGGCTGGCCGCACGATTCATCATTCGCGCAACGCTTCTCTATTAGATCCGATGCAACGGCAAGCAACGAGCTGCTGGCTAATACGATGCATACGCGGCCTCAACATGCCGTGTTCTTCGCCGCACCATTCGTGAGCAATGGGCTTGATAAAACCCCCGATTACGGCAAGGTATTCGACACGCACATGACCGTGCGTTCGTCCACGCCTTTATCGAACGACGCATCAAAACGACGCGCGCCACCGGACAAGCTTGCGGGCCATGTGCAAAGATTCACTAAGCGGCACGCCGCCCACGCGCGAGTTCATCAAGGCGTTGGGACACCGATGCATTCCAACCGAACGAGGCGGGTTGCGCCGCGAGTCGCGCATCACGCTGAGGGCGCATGGAAGCATCGTCACCACGCAGTCGTTTCGGGCAGCGGCATGGTCACCGCGCGGGTTGATGACATCGCCGCGCACTTGGATCATACGCGGCACGACGCGCCGGAAACGTCGCTTTACGCACTGGGACAGCAGCGCGCTGCGCAGATGCCACAGATGACACCAGCTTTGATGGCCGACGTCGGCAATGTCACCACGGCCGCAACCCATCCCACGAGTCGACTCGTCGCTACCATGTTGAGAGCGGATGAACCGGAAATCGTTCTCGGCGATGTGGTGAGTCGTTCCCTGGATCGAAAGCCAACAGTACGTTTGGAGGAGGCCAGAAGCCCCATAACGAGTCTTGCCTCGCGGCCTGACTCAACGCCGCCAAATGCCGTAGACGTAAGCCATGCCGCGCAACGACCCGAACTGGCAGAAGGGCCACACGTTGCAGTGCGGGCATTGATTGGCTCTCCTTCGACCAAAAAGACGGCAACCGCAGCGGTGGGCAACGATGCAATCGCCCTTGGCGCACATGCGAGCGCTTTTGGCGATTCCGCGATGGCAAGCGGCGAAAATGCCGTGGCAATAGGTGCGAATTCGCTAGCCGACCGGGATAACACGGTGTCGGTCGGCAGCACGGGCCACGAGCGCCAGATCACGAACGTCGGGGCTGCAACGACGCGCACCGACGCAATCAACCTTGGACAACTCAACGACGCCCTCGGCGGCGTGAACGGTCGTATCGACGATGTCGATCGCGCCGCGCGACGCGGCATTGCAGCGGCTTCGGCACTCAACATTGCCACGCCGTATTTGCCGGGGCGGACCACGTTCAATGCAGGCATGGCGAGCTATCGCGGTCAGGCGGCGCTCGGTATAGGCGTTTCAAGCTGGAATCGTAAGGGAACGGTGAACTACAACCTTGGCGTTTCGACAGCGGGCGGCAATAGCACCATCGTGCGCGTCGGTATGGGCATCGTACTAGGCGCGTGAGCGAAGAGGGAACTGCGAATCTCTACAACATCGAGGAGGAGCCGGGGTTGGCCAGATGACCCAACGATCCATTCGGAATCGAACTGGCAGTTTATGTAGTACTACCAATATCGCAAGAAAATCAAGTGATGTGGAGAATTTATCAAATGAAGAAATCTGTTGTCGCAACGCTTTTCGCGGGTGTCTTTGCCGTGTTTACCGGCAGTGCTTTCGCATCTGACGGAACCATCACGTTCAACGGCGCGCTGACTGCCTCCACCTGCGCCATCAACGGCAATGGGACTTCGGCCAAGGACTTCACGGTCAAGCTGCCGACGATCTCGACCAGTACGCTGAAAGCCGCAGGCGAGACAGCCGGAACGACGTCCTATCAGATCGCTTTGACGGGATGCACGCCGGTGACGAGTTCCAGTAAGGCAGCGGTCTTCTACGAAGCGGGCACCTCGGTCGATCCCGCCGACGGCCGACTGACCGTCACGGCTGGCGGTGCCAGCAACGTCAAAATGCAGTTGTTGAACCTGGATGGCAGTCGAATCAAGGCGGGCTACTCGACCGATCTGCAAAACTCGAAGGCTGCCGACATCTCGTCCGGTTCGGCAACGCTTAGCTACAACGTTCAGTACTACGCAACTGGCGTAACAACCGCCGGTGCGGCCAACTCTTCTGTCGTTTATAGCATCGACTATCAGTAAAGCGACACGCGGGCCACGGAGATCGTCATGTCATCGCGGCCCGCCGTTCACTGCAACATCTTGACGACGAGACACAACGCCAATGAAACTCGCGATAAAGATCCTCACGATTGCAACCCTGAGCACGGTGATGCTCGGGCGCACGCACGATGCCGAAGCATCGGTGGTTATTGCAGGAACTCGCGTCATCTATAAGCAGAGCGACTCCGAGGTCACGGTCAAGTTGACCAACAACGGCAAGCTCCCTGGCCTGGTGAAGGTGTGGATCGACAAGGGGAATCCGGACACCGCGCCTGACACCATCGAGGTTCCGTTCGCCATCACGCCGTCCATCATGCGGATCGATCCGGACAAGTCCCAGACTTTGCGGATCATGTCATCAGGCGAGCCTTTGCCCGCGGATAGGGAATCGATCCTTTACTTGAACGTGCTGGAGGTTCCGCCGAAACCAACGGGTGATGAGGCGGACGCGAATCAGCTACAACTTGCGTTCCGCTCACGTATCAAGTTCTTTTATCGTCCAAGCGCACTGAAGGGGCAGCCTGAAAGCGCGGCCGGACAGATCGTGTGGAGCATTAATCCTAGCGACGCCGCCAACAAGATCGCGGCATTCAATCCCAGCCAGTACTTCGTCTCTTTCGATCGAATCACGCTAACCGACGGCGCGCGCACCGCCGTGTTTGATGAGGGCGGGATGGTTGGTCCAGGTGAGACCCGAGTCTTCGCGCTAACCGGCGACATTTTGGGTCCAGGCGCGAAGTTGCACTACACAGCAATCAACGATTACGGCGGACCACAAGAGGGTGAGGCCGACTTGCAGCCGTGAGCAGGAGATATCGAAGCTGCTGACACACAAACGGCAATGCGGTTTTGTAGCGAACCAAACGCCAATCATACAGACAGGACGCGTTGATGCAGGCCAGGTCTCATGCGTAAGGCTTGCCTTTGAGATGGAATTTCGGAATCCGTAATGAAAGCAAGAAAACATAAAAGCAATGAGCCTCAACCGAGGCTCAAGCCAATAAGTGTCTGTACGATACAGGCATTGGCGGCGATTGGTGTAAGCGCTCATGCGTGGGGTGCATCCGCGCAAGTTGCAGCGGTCGAATTCAACGAGCAATTTCTCGACACGGGCGACGGCGGGAAAGTCGACATCTCTCGCTTCAACCAAGGACAGCGCGTATTGCCTGGCGCCTATCGCTCCGACCTCTACGTGAACGATGTCTGGAAAGGCAAGCTCGATATCGAGCTACGCGAATCCACGCCCGGGACCGGGACAGTGCATCCGTGCGTCACGACCGGATGGCTCGAAAAGTCCGGCGTGGACCTGAGGAAGCTCTCGTCCGAGGCATCCGCAAGGCTAGAGAACGACAGCGGGGAATGCCTTGAACTTCCCGATTTGATACAGAATGCGACTGCAACGTTCGACAGCGGCGAACAGCGGCTCGATGTAAGCGTGCCGCAGATCGTCATGCTCAAACGTGCGCGTGGCTATGTCGATCCGAAGTATTGGGATGATGGCGTGCCAGCCGCGTTGCTTCAATATTCCGCAAACGCTTATCACAGCGAGTCGGGAAGCGCCCGAACCGACACGCAATACCTCGGCGTCAACGCCGGTCTCAACGCCGGACCGTGGCGCTTTCGCTATCAGGGAAACCTTACGCGCGGGAATCTCGGCGGGCAGCATTATCAAAGCGTGCAGACTTACGTGCAGCGCGCGTTCAAGGACATCAAGAGCCAATTCATTGCAGGCGACACCTTCACCGACGGCGCGCTGTTCGACAGCTACGGCGTGCGAGGCGTGACGCTAGGCACGGATGACCGGATGGTTCCCGAGTCGCAGCGCGGCTATGCGCCAGTCGTTCGGGGCATTGCAAGCAGCAATGCGAAAGTGCAGATTCGCCAGAACGGCAACGTGATCTACGAGACGACGGTCGCGCCCGGTGCGTTCGAAATCGACGATCTCTACCCCACGGGCTATGGTGGAAATCTGGAGGTACTTGTTACGGAGGCGGACGGTACGACCCACGTTTCCTCGATTCCATATGCCGCTGCCGTCAACGCGCTGCGCCCCGGTGTAACACGCTATAGCGCGGCAATTGGCGAGTATCGCGACCCGGCCGTGAGAATTCATCCGTTCGTATCTCAGTTCACGGTTCAGCGCGGCATGAGTAACCGTGTGACGCTGTATGGCGGTATCACCGGTGCGGACATGTATTTCTCCGCGCTCGCCGGCGTGGCGCTCAATACAAAATTCGGCGCATTCGGGTTCGACGTGACGGAATCGAGCGCGAGCTTCAAGGGCTTCGGAACACGGAATGGGACGAGCGTTCGCCTAAGCTATGCCCGAATGTTCGAGCCGACCAACACCAACATTGCAATCGCGGCCTATCGATATTCGACTGGCGGTTTTCTGAGCCTGCCAGATGCGGCCACGACGCGTCAACTAATCAGCGATCATCAGCTCGGTTCGATGTCCGCTCCTCAAAAGTCGCGCTTGCAGTTCACGCTGAATCAAGGACTAGGCGATAGCGGACGCTTTGGCGCCATCTACGCGGTGGGCTCGCTCACGACATACTGGAACCGGACATCGCGCGATACGCAGTTTCAGCTCGGCTACAACAATAGCTGGAAGCGCCTGACCTACGGCGCGTCGGTCATCCGTCAATACCAGGTGGACAACAAGCGATGGGATAACCGCTTCATATTAACGGCGATGGTGCCGCTCGGTTGGGGCTCGCACGCTCCTCAGTCGTCGACCAGCTTTCAGCACGACACCGGCAACGGCAACTCCAGCCTTCAGGAATCGGTGACGGGCACGCTTGGCTCGGACAGCGCGCTTTCATATGGCATGAATGCGTCGTTCAGCGATGGCGATCGAACGAGCGGCAATACAGCCAGCGTGGGTGGAAATCTAGGCTATGTATCGCCATTTTCCTCGCTGTCGGTCAATGCAAGCAAGGGACGCGACTACTCGCAATACGGCGCGGGCATTTCCGGTGGCGTGGTGGCCTGGCAAGGCGGCGCGGCATTCGCGCCAAACATGAGCGACACCGTCGCCGTCATCGAAGCGAAAGACGCGGCGGGTGCACGGCTCGCGAATGGCGCAGGTCTTCGTGTCGATCCATGGGGACACGCCATCGTCTCCGGCGTGCAGCCTTATTCCGACAACGAGGTCGAGATCGATCCTAAAGGGCTACCGCTCAACGTGCAACTCAAGTCGACCGTACAACGCGCTACGCCGACTGCGGGCGCCGTGGTGAAACTCGAGTTCGACACTGAGAACATGGGCAAGCCCGCCCTGATGCATGTTCTTCAGGCAAGCGGCAAGCCGCTTCCGTTCGGCGCGCAAGTTTCGGATGGCAAGGACGACACCGTGGGCACCGTGGCGCAGGGCAGCCGCATCATTGCCACCGGACTCAAGAGCGATGAGGGAACGCTCAATGTCAAATGGGGAGACGCTCCCGAGCAGCGTTGCGTGGTTCGCTACGCGTTGCCAAAACTGCCGCTGGCCAGCACGCCTAATTCACTTAGCATAGCTGATGGAGTCTGCCGATGATCCTCGACAGATCACTTGAGATCATAACTTCGATGAACCGTTTAAACACAATCGTCCGTGCCGTTGCACGGCATGCAGCGGCCTGGCTTATGCTGGCCGGAATGATTCCTTCCGCCGCATGGGCCAGCGCGTCTTGCCATTCCAACTACAGCGCATTCACGCTTTCTTTTCCGTCTACGATAGCCGTGGCGCGCGACCTGCCCGACGGATCGCTTCTGAGTGCATGGTCCGTGTCTGCCGCCACTCCAAACTATTGGACCTGCACTGTGTCCGATGGCTGGTACACCGGCACCGATTTCGAGCTGGCAGGTATCGTCGCCGGTGCGCCAACCCGCTACAAAGCCTCCTACAATGGCGTCGAATTTTCGGTCTATGCGACTAATGTGCCTGGCATCGGGATCGCACTTGGAGGAACAGTCTATGCCGCTAAAACGCAATACGGCCCGTGGGACTTTCCGGTTTTAGGATACGAGAGAAACAATGTCGGTAGCCCGGTGGACAATGGCGGAC
Source organism: Caballeronia sp. GAWG2-1 (assembly GCF_023631405.1). Lineage (NCBI taxonomy): Bacteria > Pseudomonadati > Pseudomonadota > Betaproteobacteria > Burkholderiales > Burkholderiaceae > Caballeronia > Caballeronia sp. GAWG2-1. The sequence continues at coordinate 33,187 of NZ_JALQDD010000047.1, read as the reverse complement.
AGCTCATAGCGGCCCTCGTGAAGATCGGTGACGTTACCCCGGGTACAGTTTCCGGATTGATCGCGAGGGCGTTCTCGTGGGAGACCGCCGGGAAAAGTCCTCCTGGATACAACGCGGCTTCGGGTTCGATCGACTTCAACATGACGCCGGTGATCATCACCGTTCTGACATGCCGCACACCCGATGTAACGGTGCCAATGGGCACGCTAGCCCTCGCGGACCTGCCGGCATTGGGACCCGCACCGCGCAAGTCGGCATCTTTCAATCTGAGCTTTGACAACTGTCCCGCAGGCACGCCCGTGGAGGGCACTACGGCGGGCATGATCCATAGTGTTCAATACCGGATCGATCCGGCGAATGGGACGGTGTCGGGCTTCAGCAATGTTGCGGCACTAAGCGGCACGCCTTCGGCAGGAGGCGTCGGCATTCAGCTATTCGACAGTGCGGGCGCGGCAATTCCGTTTGGAACGAACCTTACCTTGAATGGTTTCAACGGAGCAGTCGCTTCGAGTTACACCGTCGCAATGACCGCACGTTATTACCGGACAGGTCCGTTATCCCCCGGTCCGGCCAACACGACAATGACAATGACCATGTACTACCAGTAGTAATGCGATCGACGTGAAGATGTGCGCTCCCCAACCTCGCGGAAGGGGCAGATCGGCTCACTTGCGGGCCACTTTCATTTACTTGTTTAACCGAAGGGAGTTTCAAAATGGAATCTATCAAGCGCGATGCCTTGGCTTACGCGTCGGTGGCCGGTGGCAGCGCGAAGGCGTCGAGTAGTTCGTCTGCGTCGACGAACGTGAGCATCGTAATAAGTGCACCGGTTCCACATGGCAACCAGAAGGGATGATGCATTAGCCCATCCGTAAAGCAGGCAAGACCTGCGTTTCGCTTGTCTTCAAAGCGAAGGCCGCCTTCGATTCTCTGAAAGCGGCCTTCGTCCTACCTCGCATTCAACTGGCCAACGTCGCCATCGTGCGTTGCGCCTCCGTGATCTGGCGGAAGTACCGCGCCGTGCGCTGCAAGCCTTCATCGAGTTCCGTCACGGGTTGCCAGTCGAGCAGCGTGCGCGCCTGCGTGATATCCGGTTGACGATGCCACGGATCATCCATCGGCAATGGATGAAACACGATCTCGGAACTCGAACCCGTCAACGCGATGATGCGTTTAGCAATGTCCAGCATCGAAAGTTCGTGCGGGTTGCCTAGATTGACTGGACCCGTGACGTCATCGGGCGTGTTCATGAGGCGGATGAAGGCGTCGACCATATCGTCGACATAACAGAAGGAGCGCGTCTGCGTGCCTTCGCCATAAACGGTGATAGGCTCGTTGGCGAGCGCCTGCATCATGAAGTTGGACACCACGCGGCCATCGGTGGGATGCATGCGCGGCCCATACGTATTGAAGATTCTCGCGATCTTAATGTTGAGGCCATGCTGCCGCCGATAATCCATGAAGAGTGTTTCGGCGCAACGCTTGCCTTCGTCATAGCAAGAACGCGGACCGATAGGATTTACATTGCCCCAATAAGCTTCTTGTTGCGGATGCACGCGTGCGTCACCGTACACTTCACTCGTCGATGCCTGAAAGATGCGCGCCTTTACACGCTTGGCGAGACCCAACATGTTGATCGCGCCATGCACGCTCGTCTTCGTGGTCTGAACGGGATCGTACTGGTAATGAATGGGTGAAGCGGGGCACGCGAGGTTATAGATCTGGTCCACTTCCACATAGAGCGGAAACGTCACGTCGTGGCGCATCAGTTCGAAATTCGCGCTGTCCAGCAGATGCGCAATGTTGTCCTTCGTGCCGGTATAAAAATTGTCGACGCACAAGACATCGTGTCCTTGAGCGAGCAGGCGTTCGCATAGATGCGAGCCGAGAAACCCCGCACCTCCCGTGACCAGAATGCGCTTGCGAAAGGCTTCCTTCATGGCTGTTCTCTAAAATGATATTTAGCTGCAGACGTGACGCAGCGTGGCTTCCCACTCGGCTGCGAAGCGATCGATATGAAAACGTTCCAATGCCACCTTGCGTGCACCTTCACCGAGCCGGCGGGCCTCGGCGGGATCGCGTAGAAGGTGATGCATGGCATCGATCAACTGGTCCGTATCGGAATGGATGAAGCCGCTCTCGCCGTTGCGAATGACGGTTGCAAGCTCGGTCGTCGCGAGGCCGACAATAGGCATGCCTATCGTCATCGCCTCGACGATTGCGAGACCGAGGCTCGTCCAGCGAATCGGATTAAAAAAGAAACGGTATTGCGCGCTGAAAGACGCGAGATCAAGATTGCCGATCTCGCCGAGTCCTCCCGCTGCGTGAGCATCCATGCCGACTAGGTCGAGCGGCACACGCCGCGCGGCTTCGGTGAATACATCGTGACCGAGCCTGCGTCCACGCTGCTTCAGATGATTGATGATGACAATGCCGCGTTCTTTCTCGCCGCTATAGCGCACGCTGTCGGGCACCACAACACCATGTTCGATCACCTGCGTCGGCGTCTCGCCGCTGTCCCACATGAGGCGGTTGAAGTGGGTCACATGCACGAGCAGGGTGTCGCGGTCTTGCACCCAATGCCGCTGTTCGAAGGCATTTTCCTGCGGCGGATCATGCTCGATATAGACGCGCGGCAAGCGGCGTTGTGCGTTGCTCAAGAGGTTCAAGCGGTCGTCGTCCCAATGCGTGCGATGCTGAAAGAGCACGACATCGAAATCTTGCGAAGCCAATTCGTCATAAGGCACTTCGTGGACATTGTCGCCCCACGGCAAGACGCCGACCTTGCCCGCGTAGCCCGGAGGATGGCCGGGCTTCGTGACGAGATAGAAGTCGTGCTTCGCTTGACTCAAGTAGTACATGTAGTTGCCGTGCACGTGCCATGTCAGAACACGCAGGCGTCGGTTGTCAGCAGTGAGCATGGATCGGGGCCGTATGAAATCGAGGTTCGGGCAGCTGCGCATGTGCGACATCCAGTACCTGTGCAACACTGATATTCAGCGCGCATGGATGCCCATACGGGCAGTCGCGAAACGAGCAGGGACGACAGGACGGATAATCCGCCAGCACGCGATGACGTTGATGGTCGAGCGGCGCCCAGCGGCGCGTGTCGCTACCTGACGCGATGACGACGCTTTTCGTGCGCATTGCCGCCGCGATATGCGATATGCCGGTGTCGTTGCAGACAACGAGTTGCGCCTTCGCTACGAGCGCGGCGAGGCCGCCTAGCGATGTCTTTCCGGTCAGGTCGATTGCATCGCAGCCTTCCAGTGCCCGCGCTATATGCGACGTGATCGGCGCTTCTCCCGCGCTGCCAGTCAATGCGATCTGCCAACCCGCATGGGCAAGCGATAAAGCCACTTGCGCAAAGCGTTCGGCGGGCCAGCGGCGTGAAGGCAGTTGCGAACCCGCATGCACGAGCACGAGTCGCGTGGAATCGAGTTCATAAGCATTGAGCAACCAGGCGCACTCTCGGATGTCTTCGTCGCTCAATGGGATGTCGAGATCGGTATGGCTTGCATCGATACCGAGCGCATCCATCAGCGCGTTATAGCGTGCTATCTCGGGTAGCGTATCGGGCCAGGGAATGAAGACGCCTTCGCGCATCGCTTCATCAGGCTTCAGATAGCCGGCGTTCAAACGCGCGCCCATTTGTTCGACGATATCGTTCGCCACACCGCCGCTGCCATGCAGCTGAATCGCAAGATCGAAGCGGCGCTCCTGCATCGCGCTCCAGAATGACGGCAAACCCGCATCGGTTTCTTCCTGCTCGGGAAAACCGACAGCGCCGGGAAAGGGAACGAGTTCATCGATCAGCGAACGATAGCGCGTCACGAAACTGCTTGCCCACGGTAGCCCTATCAGCACGATATGCGCACGCGGATGAGCAGCTCGTAACGCGCGCAACGCGGGGACGCAGCAGAGCATGTCGCCAAGCTGCAAAGCCCTGAAAATAGCGATGCGTTCGATCATACGAACACCACGCGAAATTTGAAGGCGCCGTATAGCCGCCAGTAGATCGAGAGAAACGGAATCCACAGCGACGTCCACGCCATTTCGAGCACGTGCGATGGCGTAAGCGCTGTCTTCATCAGGCGCTTGACACAGAACCAACCGCTCATGGCGAGCCATGCAATCACGCAGGCAATGGCGAGCGAGTCGAAACGCAGTGCGTAAGCGACGATGGCCGCCACGACCACCGCGAGGATCATGTAATACAACACGGGCGGCGTGCTGCGTATGCGCGATTTGAACAACGCAGGATGCTTCTTGTAAAGCAACGCATCGAACTGACTCTTCTTCTGTTGCGACAAGCTCACGCCCCAACGTGCGGGGCGCACGGGGTGCAACACCATCGCATCGTGCGAACGGACGATATGCGCGCCGCTGCGCAGGAGTTGAAATTGCAGATCCGAATCTTCGCGCCACGCAGATGTAAAACGCGCATCGAATCCGCCTATACGGTCCATCGCGGAGCGCTTGACGAAGGTATTGGCCGTTGCGAACTCTGCGCTCGAAAGACCTGCCGCGTCCTGCTCGTAGTCGGTCGGCCGCGCGGGAAGCGGCACGACGATGCGTCCCGACACCGCATCCGCGCCGGCATCGAGCGCGGCGACGCCCGCACTTAGCCACTGCGCATCGGGGATGGTGTCGTCATCGGTGAATGCGATGAAACGTGACTGCGCCGCACGCCATCCCGCGTTGCGCGCACCCGCAGGCCCTTGCGTCGCGGTGACGGGAACATAGCGAATACGCGGGCCGCGCGGCTCGGTTGTCTCGCATTCGCGCGCAAGCGCCATGACCTTGGCGCGCGTGGCATCATCGGGACCGTCGTCGCAGACGATGATCTCGTAACGCGATGCGCGCATGTCCTGCGCCATCACCGCGCGCAAGCATCGTTCGAGCATGTCGGGACGACGATAAGTCGGCACGACTACGCTCACGTCGTACGCGAACGATGATGGCGTTACCGCGCTCTCGCTCCTTTCGAAAGCGTCGGCGCCATCGAAGGTAAAGCCGCCGGAAACCGTGCTCATGCGTGTGCTCCCGGTTTTTCGATCAAGAAAGAACCGATGACAAGCGCATCCAGCGGTGACGTCCAGAAAGATTCGAGCGCATCGCGCGGCGAGTTGACCATCGGTTCGCCACGCGTGTTGAACGACGTGTTGACGAGCACCGGTACGCCCGTGCGTGCCTTGAATGCGGCGAGCAGGTCGTAATAGAGCGGATGTTGCGAGCGGTTCACGGTCTGTACGCGCGCCGTGCCATCGATATGCGTCACGGCCGGAATCTTCGGCTTCATCTCTTCGCGCACGTCGAAGACGAAGAGCATGAAAGGCGCCACGCATGCATCGACGAACCAGTCGACCGCGTGTTCTTCCATGACCACCGGCGCAACAGGACGGAAGTCTTCACGATCCTTGATCTCGTTGAGCTTCGCTTGCATGGACGGATCGATCGGCGATGCAAGTATCGAACGTGCGCCGAGTGCGCGCGGTCCGAATTCCGTGCGGCCCTGATACCAACCGATCACGCGATTCCGCGCGAGCAGATCGGCTGTTTCGCCCGCGACGTTATCGAGCTTCCGATACGGCGCCTTGGCCCACTTGAGAAACTGTTCGACTTCATTGTCGTCATAACGCGGGCCGAGATATGCGTGATCCATGCGCCATTTGCGGCTGCGGTCGCCTTGCTTCTCTCGTTCGCGATAGTCCGTCCAAAGCGCCGCGCCCAGCGCGGTACCGGCATCGCCGGCCGCAGGTTGCACCCAGATCTCTTCGAACGGGCCACGGTCGCGCAGACGCGCGTTCATCACGCAATTGAGTGCCACGCCGCCTGCCATCGCGAGCTTCGATAAACCAGTTCGCTCGCGCAACCACTTTGCCAATTCGAGCGCCGTGTCTTCGAGCACGATTTGCAACGAGTGCGCGATATCGTAATGATGCTGATCGAGCGGACCGCCGCGCTCACGACGCCGACCGAAGCGTTCTTCCAGGCGCGGGGCATCGACGGTATAAGTGCCGTCATGGCGATATTTCACGATCTCGCGAAACTGGTCCACGTAAGCCGGCTTGCCGAACGAAGCCAGCGCCATGACCTTGTATTCGTCCGAGGAATGCAGAAAGCCCAAATAGTCGGTGACGGTCTCATAGAGCAGCCCAAGCGAATGCGGCAGTTCCACCTGTTTGACGCGCTCGTACTGTCCGTTGACGAATTGCCCGAGACTCGTTGTTACGCCTTCACCGCGTCCGTCCATGGTAAGCACGGCGGTATCTTCGAAGGGCGCAGCGAGAAACGCGCTCGCTTCATGCGACAGATGATGATCGACGTAATGCCAGTCGAAACGCGGCGCGCGGCCGCCGCTTGTGAAACGCTTCTTCAGATGATGCGGCGCGCCATCCACCAATTGACCGCGCGCATTGACGATATAGCTTAAAAAGAGCGGGTCCCAAGGCGATTCGGATGGGTTGCCGCTCGAATGCTCGGACGGCATGAACGGCAACGCAATGCTCGCTTTAGGCTGCCGTGGCATGGCGGAAAGCAAATGCGGGTCGTATGAATAGGCGACATGATCGACATCCGCCAGTTCGATACCAGCCTCTTTAAGGCAATAGTCGATAGCGTCGAAGGGCAATTGCCATGTCGAAAACGGCACCGGACGCTTCGCATGCTTGACGTGCGTGAAGCGTTCGTCTTCCGCTGCCGCAACAACGACACCGTCCTTGATCAGCGCAGCCGCGCTGTCGTGATAGACCGCATTGATTCCGAGGGTGTACATGGAAAGCGAACCTTATGGATGGATCGAGAGAGGGGCGGCAGCGTCTGCGCGGGCATCGCAAAGCAACATGACAGCGTCGATTACTTCATCTACGCTCACGCCGAGGAGGCACAAATGATGTCCTTCGGGACAGATGCTGCGATAGCACCACCGGCACGGCACATCGTGATTGAGCACGCTATGCGGCGTCTGCCATGGCGTATGTTGCGGATTGGTGAGTGCATAGAGATCGACTACAGGCGTGCCGAGCGCAGAGGCAATATGAACGGGACCGCTATTGTTTGAAACAAGGACGCGTGCGTGCTTCACGAGAGCGGCCAGTTCGCCGAGGTCGAGTGCGCCCGACAGGTCGCTGATGCCGCCGTGACCGCCGCTTACCTCGCGACACAATTCCGCTTCGCTTGCCGAGCCCGTGACGACGACTGGCCAGCCCGTGCGCGCGTTGAGCGCTTGCGCGACCTCCGCGAAGCGGTCCGGCGGATAACGACGCGATGCTGCCGTTGCACCTGGATGCATCATGAAAAATGGCGCATGAGGATCGATGCCGCGTGCATCGAGCTTCTGCGCAAGCGATGCCTCATCGCCGTCGCGAACCGTGAAGCGCATGCGTCTATCATCGGCGCGTGCGCCTACCTGAGCGACCAACGCAAGCTGACGCTCGACCTCGTGACGTGTGCCGTTCTGCGGTTCAGTTTCGGCGACCCAGTCGGTGAGCAAACCGTAGGGATTCTCGCGGCAATGCGCCAACCTTCGAGGGATACCCGCAAGATGACAAAACATTGCGGCAGGCAAAGGATTCTGGCTATAGACCGTGAAGATCACGGCGGCATCGAAGCCGAGCGTTCGAATGCGTTCGAGCATCGCAAGATCGCGACTCGCGTCGATGGGCGTGTCATGCTTGACCCACGGCGCGTCATACTCGATCACGTCATCGATATCTTCGATGAAGCGCGCGGCCATCGCACCCGAACGCGATGCAAGCAAGCTCAGATGCCGTCCGGGATACGCATGTTTGAGAGCGTGCAGAGCAGGCGTCGTCATCAGCACGTCGCCGAGATTGTCGGTACGTACGCAGAGGATGCGCTTGACGTTCTCGCCCCAGACGCCTTGCGGACGCGACTCCGGTGCGCGCGCGTGAGGCGCGATGGCGACGACAGGGATTCGCTCGCGCTTCACGCTGCAAGCTCCCCATGCCATGCCGATTCAATCATGCCCGCTGCTTCGTGCATGTCTTTCGCAATGGCGTCGGGCTCGCGCAGTGGGCCACGCTGCCATAACGTCTCGTTGCCATTGTCGATAAGCACGGCGCGGCAACCTGCACGATGACCCGCTTCGACATCGTCGAGTATGTCTCCGACGAACCAGCTACGTGCAAGATCAAGACCGAGGTCACGCGCCGCGCGTTCGATCATGCCGGGCGCTGGCTTGCGGCATTCGCATATTTTCCGGTATTTCGCCACCGTTCCTTGTGGATGATGCGGGCAGAAATACACGCCAGCGAGTCGCGCGCCTGCGCGCGCCGCAAATTCATGCAGCGTGCGTTCGACATCGACGAGCGCCGCTTCATCGAACTTGCCAAGCGCCACGCCGCTTTGATTGCTGATGACGACGACCGGTACGTCCAAGCGTGCGAAGAGCGCGAGCGCATTGACGGCGCCAGGTGCAAGACGCATCTTCAGCGGGTCGACGTTGTAAGGCACGTCGTCGAGCAAGGTGCCGTCCTTATCCAGAAACACGGCAGGGCGAAGGAGTGTCGGCATCATGCGGAAGCGCCACCGTAAGCACTGCGCTCATCGAGCACATTGTTCGAAAATTCCACTTCCGCCACGCGCGCGTAGACGCGTTCGAGCGCTTGCGCGACGCCGGTCCATGTGAACATCGAGCGTGCACGTTCCAACCCCGCCGCGCCCATGCTTTCGGCGAGCGCGGGATCGCGCTTGAGCATGGCAAGCGCGGCCGCCAGTGCATGCGGGTCTTTCGGCGGAACGAGCAGGCCAGTCTCTCGATGAGCGACCGAGTAGCGAATGCCGCCCACATCCGCGCCGATTACAGGCGTGCCACAGGCCATGGCCTCGAGCGGGGTAATGCCGAAGGGCTCGTACCAGGGCGTCGTGACGAAGACATCCGCCGCGTTATAAAACTCCTTCAAACGCTGGCGTCCATGACGTCCGAGAAAATTGACGCGGTCTTCCACGCCGCATTCGCGGGCTATTCCGCGCAGTCTGCCGATTTCCGGTGTCGCGATTTCGTTGGCCTCATCCGAGTTGCCGCCGATCACGTAAAGATGCGCGTCTTCGTTCAGCTCGCGATTGCACACGCCAATCCCGCGCACGACATTATCGATCCCCTTGCGCGGCACCATGCGCCCGAGTTGCAATGCAATGAACTTGTCCTGCGGCCAGCCGAGCCGCTCGCGCGCTTCATGCTTGTTGATCGGATGAAACTCCGCGCTGTCGAAGCCGCATGGCACGAGGTCGATCCGCTGACGCTCCGCCTGATAGAGCGCGATGAGATCGGCAGCATCTTGCGGACATTCGGCGATAACGGAATCCGACTCGCGAACGAGCGCATCTTCTATGTCGAAGCGCTCGTCGGGAAAGCCATCGCCTGCGCCTTGATGAATGCGTCGCACGCGACCGAGCGCGTGGAACGTGGTGACGAGCGGCGTGCCGAGTGCAGCCTTGATCCGCATGCCGACGAGTCCCGACATGAAGAAGTTTGCATGGACCACGTGATAGGGCGTTTCCTCTTTCTCGAAGAACCCGATCATGAAGCGCGCGAATTCGTCCATGAACGGAAGTAATTGCTCCTTGGGCAATTGCACGGGCGGCCCTGCCGGAACATTGATTACGCGAATTCCTTCGAAGCGCGAGACAAGCGGAAGTAAAGAACGATCGCGACGCGTGAACACATCGACTTCATGACCGCTGCGTGCAAGTTGCCGCGCTACGTGCGCGACATAGATGTTTTGTCCGCCGCTATCGACGCCGCCCGCCACTGCGAGTGGAGAAGCGTGTTCACTGATTAGTGCGATCTTCACTGTGCCCGTCCCCATCACGAAGGTCCAAAGTAGGCTCGTCGCGCTTGATCGTGCGAGTCCTTCGGAGTCGTGGAGTTAGAGCATTCGTTGTGCCACTGAAATGGAAATACGCAGAATCGTTTGTTCGTTGTCGGACGAAAGCAATTTCGTTTTGGGTTCGCACACGGCCGAATCCGTGCTGGTGCGCTTCTATATCGCGCTGGCAGTGGATGAGCGGCGCCGGTCGTCATCGCGGACGACTGCGCGCATCAGCAGGACGCTGCGTGCAACCACACGCCGTTTCGACAACGCCCACGGCAAACCGCGCAACATTGCGAGCGAATCGCGTAAGAGCGTGCGTTCACGCCGCATGATGAAGAAGGCATTCAGACTTGAACGCAGCGCTTCGGCAAGCGGCAGGCGCAACCAAGCGACCCATGCCTCATTCCGCGCAAGGAGACGCCTGCGCAGCGCACTGTCGCGTATTTCCGATGGATGGTGATGCAGCACGAGCTCATCGGCATAGACGAGCGCATGGCCGCTGCTCAGAATATCGAGTGCCAGAAGCGACTCTTCGCCGCCAATGAAAAGCTTCGGCTCATATCCGCCCATTTCGCGGTAGACGCTTGTGCGGAATACGCTCGCACCCGCCATGAAGCCGATCAGCGCAGGCCCCGGCAGCCCATGCGACCCGAGCGGACTCACGCGCATGCGCTCGCAGGTTTCGTCCGTCGATTCGGCATCCCCGACGACCACGCGAGCGCTTAAAACAGCCACGCGAGGCGACGCATCGAGTATCTGTACTGCGCGCGAAAGCGAGCCAGCTTGCCACCAGGTGTCGTCATCGCAGAAGGCAACGTATTTTGTCCGTACACGCGCCACGCCGAGATTGCGTCCAGCCGCGCCCATGTTATCGGGCGCAATCACGAGATCGACCGAGGGAAATTTTTCTGCAATACGGCGGGCCGTATTATCGGAGGAGGCATTGTCGACCACCACGATACGAACGGGATCGGGCAGGGCGGCAAGTTTTGCGATCGTGCGCAGTACGACATCGGCACGATTATAGGTAAGGACGACAACGCTAAGGCGTACGGACAAAACGTCGTGCGCGCTCATCGGCCATCCTCGCAGCGTTCGAGCGTCCAGTAGCGCTCAGAAAGAAAAACGTCGTCATAGCCGCCGGGGCCGAAGGCCTTCAGTTGGCTCGTATAAGCCTGCACGGCGTTTCTCTTGGCTGCATGCGCGCGTTCGGCATCCGCGGGATTCGTCGTCGCGGCTTCATAAGGCGTTGCATCGATGCCGATGCCGTGCAGATCGACGAGACGCCGCTGCACCAGACCGCGCATTCGCCGATATAACCCTTCCTCATAGCCGATGCAGGCGAGCGCGGGATATTCGAGCCATGCATCGCAAGCGGCAAAGTGCGTGAGCGCATGGTCCGAATGAAACAGGCCGAGTGGAATCAGCAGAAGATCAGGGCGATATTCGCGCACCACATGCAGCAGTGCATCGCGAATCGCCGCGCGCGTCGGTTTTGCCGACTCCGGCGCATGCGGCACATATTGCGAATCGAGAAAGCCGAGATTGACTGAACGCGCGCTTAGCAATCCGAGCGCCCGCTCGTCCTCGTCGATGCGTGAGCGCATCGCTTCGTGAGCGCTACTGAAACCGCAATGCAGGTCCCAGTCCGTCGTCAAATCTTCTTCCGGGCTACCGGTGAAGACATTGCAGACGATAGTCTCGTCGGATGCAGCGAGCAGGGCGCCGCAACCGAAGACGGCGTCGTCGAGATGTGGCGAGACCAGGAGAACACGGGAGCGCATTTCAGGCATGGGGACAGGTCCACTTGCGAATGACGGCAGCTACGCCGCAATCGCCGGACCCGCCCGCCTTGCGTTTGCGCCATGTCAGAAGCGCATGCCGATACCCGCTTCGATGATGTCCGAATCGCGGTCATAACGCGTGACCATGCGATTCCATGTCAGCCGCGCGAGCCATCGGTCGGTAAAGCGATAACTCGCCGATGCCGACACCACTCCCGCGAAACGGCCATCGCCCGTGCGGTTTTGCGGCAAATCGTCGTTCTGCGTGATCGACAAATAAGGACCCGCGCCCACGCCGAGCGTGAGTCTGTCGTTGAAGAATGCGCGCGTGGCCCAAAGCTGTGCCGCAATGCCATCGCGACGCGACTGCACGTGACCGCCTTCGTGCAGATACGACGCGGTGAAGTCGACGTAATGCCACAGTCCGCGCCTGTACTCGACGCTCTCCGAGAGATTCGATTCCGAGTCTAGACTGTTGAGGATCGTGCGCCCGAGCATGACCGTAACTTCGTTATTGGTGACGTTCGTGCTGCGCGACGGCGCGTAGGCGCGCGGACCGCGACCATCCGGCGCGTCGAGCTGGTAGCCGATACCGAACAGAAGCGCGGTCGTGTCCGGACCGCCGAACGCCTGCACGCGGTTGAGCTTCATCTCCGCGATCCACCGGTTATCGAAGTAGTACGCGGCGCGCAACGTGAACATGCCGCCCCAACCGTGCGAATTCGAATAGCCGCTGCCGGCTTCCGCTTGGCTCGTATCGAAGTAACGGTAGGGACCGGCGCCCGCGGAAAGTTCGAGCCGGTTGTTCCAGAGCGGCAAACGGCCCCACAACTGCACGGCCTGACCATCGCGATGATGATCGGGAATGTGGCCTTCGTTGAGCCACGAAAAACTCCAGGCCGCATAGCGTCCAAGGCCTTCCCGATAGTTCGCTTCCCATGAATAGCTGTTCTGGCTGCTGCTCTTGAGCGGCCCGGCGAGCACCGAAAATTCCTGAGCTTGTGCGCTTGTGACCGTGCCCGCAAGGGCAGCGCCAGCAATCGTCCAGGCAGCTAACTTGCGAGATCGTCTTTTGATCGAAGTAGTAGTCATCAGGTGGAGTTAAATGCGCATTGTTTGCATTGGCAGCATAGCGGCTATAAGCGGCTTTTGCCCAGATGACGCTTTACCGAATGTTCTTGCATTGAGTCGATGGCTCGACGCGGTGCCTTTGGAAGCTGTCCTCGGCACTGTAAAACGTTTGCGGAGGCGAATTCACGCGCGCTGCGGGCTTCCGAGCGTTGTGGTGAGCCATGATTCAAGCGTCGTCGCGCTAGCGCCTCTGAAACCGATGTGACCATCCGGACGCAGGGCCCAGATCATGCCGCTGCGCGCGCCGAAAAAAGCCGCGAATTCACCCGCCGCATCTGCGAGAACGGCGTACGTCTCGCTGCATTCAGGCGATTTTCCCGCCGTAATCAGCACCGCATTGCCTGCGTCACCCAGCATATCGCGCCACGCTTGAAACGCTGCGTCGAACGATTCGCGTGAGTCGCCGTTCATGTCGCGATCCAGATACCCGACGAGCGTATGCCGCCCGCGACCGATATGGTCGCGCAGTCGCACGGCATGCCCGACGAACGCTTCAGCGAGCCCGCCGCATTCCGGTACGCGATCCCCAGGCGCGGGAAAGCCGGGCGCAATCTGCGCGCTGATCTCGTCGTTTGCATCCGCCACGATTGCACTGCCGCGATATCCGACGAGCAACTGTGTTTCGCGCATCGCGGGCCGCACTTCGCCATGCACGAGCACGGTGTTCAAGGCGCGGCTCGTTGCTTCGACCACATCCAGTCCGACCGGCCGACGTTCGGCTTCGTAGCTCGACAACAGTGTTTCGTTCGCGATACCGCGCGCCACGAGCGCGAGTTTCCACGCGAGATTGTGCGCATCCTGCAAGCCTGTATTCATGCCCTGGCCACCGACGGGCGGATGAATGTGCGCGGCATCGCCCGCAAGGAACACGCGTCCGCTCGTGTACTTTTGCGCAATGCGATGACTCACGCGGTACACGGACGACCACCGCATCGACGAAAGTCTCGTTCCCGGCGGAAGTAACGGCAGCATGATGCGTTCTACGTCGGCAAACGCGGGCGCGGTTTCATTGACGAGGCGCGCGGCATCGTCGTCGCCGAGGATCATGGAGAGGCGATAACGGCGGGCCGAACCGCGCACCGGCAGCGCGGCAATCGTCGTCGCACCACGAACGCCTTCCACTGCGGACAGGTTGAAACGCAGCATCGGTCCGCGCTGAACGTGCCAGTCGACATCGAGATCGGCGAGCATGAACGTCTGCGGATACTGCCCGCCTTCGAACGGTACGTTCAGATGATGCCGCACGGTGCTCCGTGCGCCGTCGCAACCGACCAGCCACCGGCAGCGGATTTCACGCATGGTGCCGTCGGCGTCTTGCATGCGAGCGAGGACGCTGTCGCCGGTATCGTCGAAATCGATGAGGGTTGTCCCGTAGTGCACGTGCCCGCCCATACGCGCGAATGCCGCTTCCAGAATGCGCTCGGTTTCATATTGCGCGAGTGAGAGTGCGCCATAAGGCAGACCCTCGCGCGGCACTTCGACGCTGAAAGCTAGCGTGCCGTCCTTATAAGTATCGGCGCCAGTGAGCCAGACACCCGCATCGATGGCTTCACGCGCGATGCCCAGATCGTCGAAGACTTCGAGCGTGCGCGCGGTCACGCCCAGCGCCTTTACGAAGAACGCGCGGTTGGCGCGCGCGTCGATCACTCGCGCGTCGATGCCGTCGCGGCGCAGTTCGGTTGCAAAGAGGAGACCGACAGGTCCCGCGCCGGCGATAAGAACGTCGATGGTATCGGGCATGGAGAGCGTTCTCCTGAGCGTTTAGCCGAGGTCGTTCTGCGAGGATAACCGTGCATGCGTCGCCGCGGCTAGTGATTTATGGCGCATGAAAGGAGGGCATGTATTCGCACGCGTCCTACACTTTATTTGAAGCACGCGGCTCGCTCAATAATTTGCAATTTCGACCCGACGGTTGGCTATGCTCATGCCTTCATTTTCATTTACGCTGGTTTAGCAATCATGGTCACGCTGGTCAGTTGTTTCTTCAATCGTAACGCTCACGAATCGCTCGTCAATCACGCGAAATATTGCCGTCGCGCGGGTGCTCGTCACCGCTTCGAGCCGGTCGCGGCGGGAGCTGCATCGCTTGAACTGAGGATCGTTTATAAATATCAGTTGCTGTGCGATCTCATGGTCCGCGCAGCCGATAACGAGCTCTTGATCTTCGCTACCGAGAACGCGCTCTTCTTGCGCTTCGACGATTTCGAATCGATGATGGCCGGACGCGATGCCCTCGTGACGACAGGCCATTTCGGCATCAACAGCGAGATAGTGGTGCTGAGAAATACCGAAGGCAATCGCGTCATTGCAAGGAGCATGGCCGCGAAGGTTCGGGCGTATTACGACTATGGCCAGTTCGTCACGGAAGATCAGTTGCTCGAAGCGCTGCCCGTACAGAGCGAAGCCGATAGCGTCAACGAAAGATTCCCGATCGTCTCGGCGTGTTCGACTCAGTTTCCCGAGTTGAACGCTTCCCCGATCGTGGCGTTGTCGCTTGTCTTCACCCCGCGCCTTTATAGCAAGTACGGGCCGCGTTGGGGAACGACGCTCGCTCGGCATGTGAACGCGTGTCACGCTAGCGCACAGCGGTTCTTCGAAATAGCGCCGCCCGAAGGCGTGTCGTCTGAAGCGCTATCGATCTATCAGCCAGGCCAGCGTATCGCCGTGGTCATGCTCTACACACCGAACATAGCGAATTACGCATGTTTTGGCGAAGCGAGCCTGCGTGATTACTGCGAACAGCACGGCTACACCTTGTACATGCATCGCGAGGTGCCGGCCGACTTTGCTCGCGAAGCGTGTGGCAACTGGGCCAAGCCATTTCTGCTCAGCAAGTACTTGCCGCATCACGACTGGGTCTTCTGGATCGATGCCGATATTCTCGCGACCAATCGCACCGTCAAGCTCGAAGACTTCATGGACGGACGCGAGCGCGTGCTGAGCGCGGATATCGCCGGCTGGCCTTTCAACTCCGGCGTCATGGGCTTTCGCAATACCGACGTCAACGCGCGCGTGCTGCAGGGCACGCTCGACCGTATCCGCGGACTGGACGATCTAAGCTGGACCTTTTCCAATCATGGCGATCAGGCGCACTTCATGTTCGAACTGGAAGCGAACGGCGTCTTGCCAGTGCGGGAATCGACCGAACTGGTCAGTTTCCGTGAACTGAATACGCCTTGGTATTACGCAGACCAGAACACGTTCCTCTGCCATTTTCATGGCATCGGCAGCGAGTTGCGGATGCTGTTCATGTCCATGAAGGGCGTGCCCGAAGGCGGGTTCGACTGAAGTCTTTCGCGCACTTCAAGCGGGAGCCGCGCACCAACTTGAACGCTGCGCGAACCATGTTGGGACGTGATCAGTCCTCTTGCATGAGACACCACACCACGCACGAAGCCTCATGGATAAAGGCTTTTGAGCGTCATGGCGTTGACTGGCACAGATGCTGCACAGTGACGTTCAACTTGTATTCAAGATTGAACTCATGTCCTACGACCTGCTTTCAGGCGTGTACGCGCTTATCGAATCGTATAGGCAAGGCAGCACTGATCCGATCGCCATGATCGAAGAAGTGCTGCGCAGGCTCGATGCAAGCAATCGGCCCGAAGCCTGGCTGCTGCGCGTGCCTCATGCCGACCTTCGTGCGCGTGCCGCGAGCCTTGCGCATGAACTCGCCGAAGAGGGCGGCGCGATCTTCGCGCGCAAGCCGCTTCTCGGCGTGCCCTTCGCGGTGAAGGACAACATCGACGTGGCAGGCTTGACCACCACCGCCGCGTGCCCCGCATTTGCCTATACGCCGCAAGAGACGGCGTTCGCCGTGCAGCGTTTGCTCGATGCGGGCGCGGTGCTTATCGGCAAGACCAATCTCGATCAGTTTGCAACGGGCCTCGTCGGTACGCGCTCGCCTTTCGGCGCGGTACGTCAGGTCGATCACGACGCATACATCTCGGGCGGATCGAGCTCGGGTTCGGCGGTAGCGGTCGCGGCGCGCATCGTCGCGTTCTCGCTTGGAACCGATACAGCGGGCTCCGGCCGTGTGCCAGCAGGCTTTAACGGTCTCGTCGGTCTCAAGCCGACGCTGGGTCTCGTCAGCAAGCGCGGCGTGGTGCCCGCATGCAAGAGCCTCGATACGATCTCGATCTTCGCGCATGACGTAGCCGACGCCTGGCACGTCCTCTCGACGATGGCCGCGTTCGACGCAGCCGATGGCTATTCGCGCCGCATTCCTTCCTTGCCGGTTCTGCCGCTTGCGCCGCAAGCCTTGCGCGTCGCCATTCCCGACACGCTGGAATTCTTCGGCGATACCGTTGCCGCCGATGCCTTCGCCGCGACACTAGAAAAGCTCGCGCTCAAGCCGTCGACGTTCGCCTTTGCGCCAATGCAGCAAGTCGCTGCGCTGCTTTACGACGGTCCGTGGGTCGCAGAACGGCGCGCCGCGTTAGGCGACTTCTTCAAGACGAATCACGACGATATCGACCCGGTGGTCGCAAAGGTGATCGGCAAGGCCAGCAACTTCAGCGCCGCCGATAGCTTCAACGGCCAGTATGAACTTGCACGCTTGAAGCGCCACGCCGAAGCGCTCTTCGAAAGCGTGGACGTGTTGATCGTGCCGACCACGCCGACGCATCCGACCATCGATGAAGTGCGCGCGAACCCTATCGAAGTGAATAGCCGTCTCGGGCTTTACACGAACTTCGTCAACCTGCTCGATCTGTGCGCGCTCGCGGTGCCGGGCGTTCCGCGCGCCGATGGCTTGCCGGCCGGCATCACGCTGATCGCGCCCGCTGGCGCAGATCAGCGGCTCGCCATGCTCGGTGCGCAGTTCGAAGGCATGCAGAAGCAAGATGCCATTGCAGCCAAGCCATTGCCGTTCAACGAGCCGACCGTGCAGCTTGCGGTGGTTGGCGCGCATCTACGCGGCATGCCGCTCGAATGGCAGATGCGCAAGGCCGGCGCGCGCTTCGTCGAAGCGACGACGACCTCGGCGAACTATCAGCTCTTCGCGCTTGCGAACACGCAGCCGCCGAAGCCGGGCCTCGTGCGCGTGAATTCTGCGGGGCAAGCCGGGCAGGCCATTGCCATCGAAATTTGGGACATGCCCGTGCGCACCTTCGGCGCGTTCGTCGAAGCGATTCCGGCGCCGCTTGGCATTGGCAGCATCGAGACGGCGGATGGCCGCATCGTGAAAGGCTTCATTTGCGAACCGCTTGCCGTCACTGCCGAAAGCGGCGCGCGCGACATCACGCGTTTTTGCGGCTGGCTCGCCTGGCTCGACAGTCAAACCTCCAACGACCCAACCACACAGGAATTGAGACCATGACCAACCGCCGTGAGTTCATCAAGGGCGCGGGCGCGCTCGCGCTCGGCAGTGCATTGCCGTTCGATCTGGCGTTCGGCGCGAGCAATCTCACGGTCGGCGTGATCTACGTCGGCGCGCGCGGCGACTACGGCTATAACCAGGCGCAGGCGCAAGCCGCCGCAGTCATCAAGAAGCTACCCAACGTGAAAGTGGTCGAGGAAGAGAACGTGCCCGAGACCGTGGCCGTGCAAAAGACCATGGAAGCGATGATCGAGCAGGACGGCGCCACGCTCATCTTCGCGACCTCGTTCGGTTATTTCGATCCGCACGTCCTGAAGATGGCCGCGAAGTATCCGAAGGTGCGCTTCGCGCATTGCGGCGGATTGTGGAAGCAAGGCAACCCTTCGAATATCGCGAGCTACTTCGGTTATATCGACGAATGTCAGTATCTGAACGGCGTCGTCGCGGGTCATATGAGCAAGAGCAAGAAGCTCGGCTTCGTCGCGGCCAAGCCCATTCCGCAGGTGCTGCGCAACATCAACGCGTTCACGCTGGGCGCGCAATCGGTCGATCCGGCCATCACGACGAACGTGATCTTCACCGGCGACTGGTCGATGCCCGTCAAGGAAGCAGAAGCGACCAACAGTCTCATCGATCAAGGCTGCGATGTGCTTACGTGTCACGTCGATGGTCCCAAGGTCGTCATTGAAACAGCGGAGAAGCGCGGTGCGATGAGTTGCGGTTATCACGCGAGCCAGGCCGCGCTCGCGCCGAAGGGTTATCTCACGGGCGCGGAATGGGACTGGGCGACGCCCTACAAGGACCTCGTCACGGATGCGCAAAGCGGCAAGCCGCAGCCCAACATTCTGCGCGGCGGCCTCAAGGAAGGCTTCGTGAAGATGTCGCCATACGGCGCGAAGGTCACGGCCGATGCGAAGACCAACGCAGACGCCATCAAGACGAAGATGGTCGCGGGCGACTACGCCATCTTCAAGGGGCCGATGAAGGACAACAAGGGCGGCACGGCAATCGCGGCGGGCACGAGTCATCCGCAGACGGACATCGCGCTCGAGAGCATGAACTATCTCGTGGCGGGTGTGGTGGGGCAAATCTAATTATCTGCAATCGATAGGAGCCGCGGATGTCCACTGTGATCGGTTCGAATTCAGGCGCGCTCGGTCCACGGCTCCTGCTCGGCGTCTTGCCCGCGCTGCCCACGTTGTGCGCGCTCGTCGGCACGCTGGTGCTGTTCTCGCTCTTTCTGCTGGTGCAGGGACAGCCTGCGCTGGATGCGCTCGGGCTCATCGTGCAAGGCGCATTCGGTTCGTCGTTTGCGTGGCAGAGCACGTTGCTGCGCGCGGCGCCGCTCATGCTGACCGCGTTGTGTGTCGCGTTGCCGGCTCAAGTCGGTTTGATCGTGATTGGTGGCGAAGGCGCGCTGGCGCTCGGCGGTCTCGGCGCGGCCATCGTGCCGTCCATCGTTCCTGCATCGTTGCCGTGGTTCGTCGCCACGCCGCTAATGGCGGTCGCCGGAATGCTCGCGGGCGCGCTTTGGATCGGTGCCATCGGCGCGATGCGGCAATGGCGCGGCGTCAACGAGACCATCAGCAGCCTTTTGATGTCGTATATCGCCATCGCGCTCTTCAAGCATCTCGTCGAAGGCCCGTTGCGCGATCCGGCAAGCCTCAACAAGCCCTCCACGCCTCCCGTTCCCGATGCCTTGATGATCGGCTCGCTGCCCGGCCTCGACGTCCACTGGGGCTTGCTATGGGGCGCGCTGGCATGTGTGGCCGCGTGGGTCTTCGTGCGCCAGAGCACCAAGGGCTTCGCGATGCGTGTGGCAGGCGGCAATCATCACGCGGCGCGTCTGGTCGGCTTGCCGGTGACGAGGCTCGCGCTCACGGCTTGCATGCTCGGCGGCGCGGCGGCGGGACTCGCGGGCATGTTCGAAGTCGCGGCCGTGCAGGGCAGCGCGAATGCGTCGCTGCTCGCGGGTTATGGCTATGCGGGCATTCTCGTGGCCTTCGCCGCGCGTCAGAATCCGCTCGCGATCATCCTGTGCGCGGTGCTCGTCGGCGGGATTGAAGCAAGCGGCAGTTTGCTGCAACGGCGCCTCGGCCTGCCCGATGCCACCACGCTCGTTCTACAAGGTCTGTTGTTCGCCAACCTGCTCGCGTGGGAAGCGCTCGGCGGCAGGATTACCGCGTGGCGCGTGAAGTTGCAGGCAGCGGCGCTCGCGCGTTCCACGGTTCGACTGGAGGGGACTCATGCCTGATGCTCAATCGCCCGCTGTCGTGCTGTTGCTCTCGCTGTTCGCGGGCGCCATTCGCGTGAGCACGCCTTATCTTTTCGTGAGTATCGGCGAATGCCTGACCGAGAAGGGCGGGCGCGTCAATCTCGGGCTCGAAGGCATTCTCGTCTCCGGCGCGATGACGGGCTACGCGGCGGCTTATCTGTCGGGCTCACCGTGGATCGGCGTGCTTGCGGCAGCGGCCACGGGCTTCGTGCTCGGTTGCCTGCATGGTCTCGTCTGCTCGTTGCCGCGCGTGTCGGACATCGCGTTCGGCATTGCGTTGATGCTTGCGGGCACCGGCCTCGCGTTCTATCTCGGCAAGCCCTTCATCGAACCGCAAGCGCCGATGCTGCCTTCCATCGATCTCGGCGGCTGGAGCGCATCCGCGCAATTGCATAACGCGTTGCATATCAATCCGCTCTTCGTGATCGGTGTGTTGCTCGCGTTCGCGTTGCAATGGGGCTTGCGTCATACGCGCTGGGGCATGGCCCTGCGGCTCGTCGGCGAGAACGCGGAAAGTGCGCGCGCCATGGGCTATCCGATCACGCGTGTGCGTATCGTTGCCACGGCCGTGGGCGGCTTGCTGGCGGGCGTGGGCGGCGCGTATCTGTCGCTCGTCTATCCCGGCAGCTGGAACGAAGGCCTGTCGAGCGGCCAGGGTCTCATGGCCGTCGCGCTCGTGATCTTCGCGCGCTGGCAGCCGCTGCGCTGCCTGTGGGCCGCGCTCATCTTCGGCGCGGCAGGCGCGCTCGGTCCCGCGTTGCAGGCCATAGGCGTGACGAGCGGCTATTACCTCTACAACGCAGCGCCCTATGTCCTCACGCTCGCGATTATGGTCATCAACTGCCGTCCCGACCGTACCCTTGCCGGCGCGCCCGGCGAACTGAGCCTCACACGCTGATGTCATCTTCCGGAGAAACGCTCATGACCCGCTTCATCGAGGCTCGTCCCTATCCGTGGCCCTACGACGGCAACCTGCGCGCCGATAACACCGCGCTCATCATCATCGACATGCAGACGGACTTCTGCGGCATCGGCGGCTATGTCGACAAGATGGGCTACGACCTTTCACTCACGCGCGCGCCTATCGAGCCGATTAGGAACGTGCTCGAGCTCATGCGCGAACAGGGCTTCACGATCATTCATACGCGAGAGGGGCATCGGCCGGATCTGTCGGATCTGCCTGGCAACAAGCGCTGGCGCAGCCGGCAAGTAGGCACGGGTGGCGTGGGTATCGGCGACGACGGTCCTTGCGGCAAGATCCTCGTGCGCGGCGAACCGGGCTGGGAGATCATCGAAGAACTCGCGCCAGTGGCGGGCGAAATCGTCATCGACAAGCCGGGCAAGGGCTCGTTCTGCGCCACCGATCTCGAACTCATCCTGCGCACGCGCGGCATCGTGAATCTCGTGCTCACGGGCATCACCACCGACGTGTGCGTGCATACGACGATGCGCGAGGCCAACGACCGCGGCTTCGAATGCACGCTGCTCGCCGATTGCTGCGGCGCCACCGACAAGAGCAATCACGACGCCGCGCTCAACATGGTGCTCATGCAGGGCGGCGTGTTCGGCACGGTATCGGACTCGGCGTCGATGCTCGCCACGCTCGGACGCTAACGCCATGACGCCCGCTCGCCAAGCTCTGGGAGTCGAAGTGGTCGGCGCGACCAAGCGTTTCGGCGCGTTTACCGCGCTCGACGATGTCACGCTAAAAGTGCGACCCGGCACCGTACATGCGCTGCTCGGCGAGAACGGCGCGGGCAAGAGCACGCTCGTGAAGGGACTCGTGGGATACGGCGTGCTCGATCAAGGCGAGATCGTCGCGGATAGCCGTCAAGTGAAGATCGCTTCGCCGCGCGATGCGCAGGCGCTTGGCATCGGCATGGTGTATCAGCATTTCACGCTGGCAGCGGGGCTTTCCGTTGAAGAGAATCTACTGCTCGCGCGGGGCCGGTTGTCGTGGAAGATCGACTGGCCGAAGGAACGCGCCGCGCTCGATGCCTTCATGCGCGGCATGCCGTTTCGTCTTGCGCTCGATACGCCCGTCGCGAGTCTTGCCGCTGGTGAAAAGCAGAAGCTGGAGATACTCAAGCAACTCTATTTGCAGCAACGCTTCCTGATTCTCGACGAACCCACTTCGGTGCTCACGCCGCAAGAAGCCGACGAAGTGCTGGGGTTGATGCGCGATCTTGCTTCGAGCGGCGCGTTGACGGTCCTCATGATCACGCACAAGTTCCGAGAGGTGATGTCTTATGCCGATGACGTCACCGTGCTGCGCAAAGGCAAACTCGTCGGAACGAGCCGAGTGGCGGACACGAATCGCGACAGCCTTGCCGCGATGATGATGGGCGGCGACGCGCCTCATGCCGCAACGGATGTCGAGCGTCCACCGCGCAAGCCGCTCGCTGTCGATGCACCCGTGCGTCTCGCGTTGTCCGGCCTATGCGTCGTGGATGATCGCGGACATATGGCCGTGCGTGAAGTGTCGCTTGCGGTGAAGTCGGGCGAGATACTCGGCATTGCAGGCGTGTCGGGCAATGGACAGAAGGAACTGATCGAAGCGCTCGTCGGCCAGCGCCGTGTGCATGCAGGCGAGATGCGCATGCATGGCGAACCCTACACGGCGACACGCGACGAGATGACCCGTCTGCGGGTTTTTGCGTTACCCGAAGAGCCGCTGCGCAATGCATGCGTGGCGGGCATGAGTATCGCGGAGAATCTTGCGCTGCGCGATTTCGATCGCGCGCCGATGAAGCAAGGCGGCTGGCGTCTGGACCGCCGTGCTATGCGTGAACGCGCGGAACGCTTGATTGCCGACTTCAACGTGCGCCCGCCCGTGCCTGCGCGCGCCATCGGCACGTTGTCGGGCGGCAATGTGCAACGCGCGGTGCTGGCGCGTGAACTGGGGCAAGCGGTGGATGTGCTGATCGTCGCGAATCCTGTGTTCGGGCTGGACTTCGCATCGGTCGCGGATATCCATGCGCGCATTCTCGCCGCACGCGACACGGGCGCCGCCGTGCTGCTCGTGAGCGAAGACCTCGATGAACTGCTGGAACTCGCGGATCGCATCGCGGTGATCGCCGAAGGGCGGCTCGTGCATGAAAGCGCCGCGAGTACCGCGGATCGCGTCACGCTGGGGCGGCACATGGCCGGTCACGGTGACAGCATGGATAGCGGTGCGGCCGAACCCGTCACCGCGCATGCGTGAACAACAAGGAGCGTAACGAATGAGTTCGAGCGGACTGGGCGGTCTCAACAAATCGCCGCAAGGAATGGTGATAGGTCTCGTGCAATTGCAGAATCCCGACGTTGCGACGCCCGCGGATCTTGCGGCGCAGACGCGGCGTATCGTCGAGATGGTTGGCAAGGCGCGGCGCAACAATCCGGCGATGGACCTCGTCGTGTTCCCCGAATACGCGCTGCACGGCCTCTCGATGCGTATCGACGACGACATCATGTGCGATCTCGATGGTCCCGAAGTGCGGGCTTTCGAGGACGCGTGCATCGAACATCGAATTTGGGGCTGCTTTTCGATCATGGAGCGCAATCGCGGAGGCAATCCTTATAACAGCGGTATCGTTATCGACGAACAAGGCGAGATCAAGCTCTATTACCGCAAGCTGCATCCGTGGGTTCCGGTCGAACCGTGGGAACCGGGCAATGTAGGCGTGCCGGTTTGCATCGGACCGAACGGTGCGAAACTTTCCCTGATCATCTGCCATGACGGCATGTTTCCAGAGATGGCGCGCGAGGCCGCGTATAAGGGCGCTGAAATCATTCTGCGCACGGCGGGCTACACCGCGCCCATTCGCCACGCATGGCGCATCACGAATCAATCGAACGCATTTCAGAACCTCGCGCAAACGGCAAGCGTTTGTCTCTGCGGTACGGATGGTTCGTTCGATTCCATGGGCGAAGGCATGTTCTGCGACTTCGACGGCACCATCATGGTCGAGGGCAGTCATCGGCCGGATGAGATCATCACTTGCGAAATGCGCCCGGACCTCGTTCGCGAAGCGCGCGTGCATTGGGGCGTGGAAAACAACATCTACCAGTTCGGGCATCGCGGTTATGTCGCCGTGAAAGGCGGTGCGCGCGATTGTCCCTACACGTTCATGCAGGACATGGTGCGCGGCGAATATCATCTGCCGTGGGAAGACGAAGTGAAGATAACGGACGGTCAATCGTGCGGTTTTCCCGCACCCGCACGCCATTACAAGGGCTGACCACATGCCGACCTTGAACGGCGCAAAGCCGTCCCCTTACACGTTCGATGCGAACACGACCGCGCTCGTCGTCATCGACATGCAACGCGATTTCATCGAGCCGGGCGGCTTCGGGGAAGCGTTGGGCAACGACGTGTCGCTGCTGTCGTCCATCGTGCCGACGGTGCAGCGTCTTCTCGAACATGCGCGCGAACAAGGCTGGTCTGTGGTGCATACGCGCGAATCGCATGCCGCCGATCTGTCGGATTGCCCGCCCGCGAAGCGCTTGCGCGGAGCGCCGCAGGCACGTATCGGCGATGAAGGACCGATGGGACGCATCCTCGTGCGCGGCGAGCCGGGCAACGCGATCATCGATGCACTCGCGCCCGTCGAAGGCGAGCTCGTCATCGACAAGCCGGGCAAGGGCGCCTTCTACGCGACGCGCCTCGCCGAAGAACTCGCAGAGCGTTCGGTCACGCATCTCGTGTTCGCGGGCGTGACGACCGAAGTCTGCGTACAGACCAGCATGCGCGAGGCCAATGACCGCGGCTATGAATGTCTTCTTATCGAAGACGCGACCGCGAGCTACATTCCCGCGTTCAAGGACGCGACCATCGACATGATTCGTTCGCAAGGCGGCATCGTGGGCTGGACCGCGACGCTCGCCGACTTAACGGAGAACCGAGCATGACGCTTGCGGTGAATCGCGCCGAGGTGGTTGCGGAAGTAAGCGCCGCGTTCGTCGCATACGAACGTGCGCTCGTCGATAACGATGTCGAGACCATGAACATGCTCTTCTGGAATGCGCCCGAGACGGTGCGTTACGGTATAGCCGAAGTTCAGCACGGCGGCGAAGCGATTCGCGCGTGGCGTGAAGCGGCCGCGCCGGTGCCGCCATCGCGACGGCTGCATGGCACGGTGGTGACGGCTTTCGGGGACGATCTCGCGACCGTGAGCACCGAATTCACGAGCGACGTCACGCCCTTGCTCGGTCGCCAGATGCAAACGTGGGCGCGGCTGGGCGACGCATCGTCCGCGTTCAACGGATGGATCATCGTGGCGGCGCATGTCAGCCTCATCGACGCGCCGTAAAAGGGCGATAATCGTTGCATCATGATGGAGACACGGCATCGGCTCGCTTAAAACTCGCGGAACCGCAGCGCTCGCATTCGAGGCACCGGACGCGACGCTCACGCGGACTGTCCAGAGCGCCAACCCGCTAGCGGAACAGGTGTACCAGCTTCTCAAGCAGGACATCTTCAATTTCCGGCTATTCCCGGGCGATCGCTTTTCGGAGACCGACATCGCGCAACATTACGGCGTGTCGCGCACACCCATGCGCGACGCGCTGTTCCGCCTGCTGCGCGAAGGTTATCTCGAAGTTGGTTTCCGGCGCGGCTGGAAAGTGTCGGACATCAACTTCGACCAGCTAGACCAGTTGTATGACTTGCGTATCGTTCTCGAAGTCGCCTCGCTCGACAAGCTCGGTAATACGCCGCCGCCTTATCCTCATATCGATGCACTGAAGGAAGTGTGGTGCGTCTCGCCCGAAGCGCGCGAAAGCGATCCCGTCGCCATGTTCAACATGGACGAGAATTTTCATCGCGGCATTGTAAGCGCGACGGGCAACGCGGAAATCCTGCGCGTGCACGACGAAGTGACGGAGCGGATCAGGATCATGCGGCGGCTGGACTTTCTGAAGGCACACCGCACCAGCGCGACTTACGAAGAACACTCGACCATGCTGAATTACATCGATCGCGGCAGACATGGCGAAGCCGCTATGCTGCTGCGCGCGCACATCACGCAGAGCAAGCTCGAAGTGCGCAAGATCACTGTGTCGATGCTATCCGAGGCGCGTGACCGAAAGCTGCCCTTCGTGAACTGAAGTACCTCAAGAAGCCATTCGATCTCACAGGAACGGCCAATGACGGAGGTCGTGCTGAAGACGGCCGCCCAAGCGCCTACTGGTAACGCGGGCCTGGCGTTTGCTGCATTTTCGTGCCGACCTTTTTCAAAGGAGCTCGACATGACATCCGTTCCCCGCGCAACTGCCGACGACATGGACGAACCGCAGGGTAAGCCCGCGAGCCCCAGCACCACACAGACGGACGTCGACACAGCAGAGAAGCAAAAGCACGAGGACAGCGAGAACGCACTGCCCTCGTCACAGGACAAAAATCCTGTGCCGCCCGACTCGACGCGCTGATCATGCGCCAGCAGGCGTGAGTGCTTGATCCGCTGTTTCGTCCGGCGCAAGCTTGTAGGCAACACTTTGCGCACGCACTCGCCGCGCGAGTTTCGCACTCTGGCGCTTACGCACCAGCGTGCGCGCTGCGCGTGCCAAGGCAAGATCGATTGCGCCTCGCCAGTCACGCGCTATCGATGTTGCCACCACGGTATTGCTCCGGTCTATCTGCACTTCCACCTGACAGCGCTTGTCGACGCCGCCACGCGGGCCGTTGATATCGGAGAGACTGACGGTGGCCTTCGAAATCAGCCATGCAAGCCGGCGAAACACGAACTCACTGCGCGTCTTGGCGAGCTCGTGCATGGCGATAGCTTCAGGTTCACGCGATTTGAAAAGGACCTTCATGTATGCCTCCTCGTTGGATATGAACCAGCGTAAGGTTCGGCAAGCGTATGAAAAAGCAGGGTAAGCAGAACTCGAACTTCGGAAAAACCGAAGTTGCATTAGTCTAGGAAGCTGCCCGAGCCAGCACTTCCTGAGTCAAAGGATGATGCCTTCCACGTCGCGACACGATCGCGTAAATCTCTTCTTTCACTTCCTCGGAACGGCCTAGCCAGCGAAGACCGCGTAACAACGGCGTCTCGCCCGCACCGAATTCGGCCAGCGGAAACACGCCGAGCCCACGCGCACCGAACACGGCCATCAAGGCGCTATCCTCGAATTCGCCGACAATGCGCGGCACGATACGCTCCGTCTCCAGCCATCTGTCCAGACGCGCGCGCAACGACGAGTGTCCGGTTGGCAAAAGCATGGGCAATGCGGCGAGGCTGTCGGGAAATTGATCGACCGCGCTCTTGCGCACGACAGACGCCGGCCCATACCAGTCAACGGGCGAGGCGATCAACCGCTCGCTCGTCAAACGCAGATTGTGATTGTGCGGTGCAGGCTGGCTTGCAAGCACGAGATCCAGCCGATGCAGCGCAAGCTCGCCGAGCAGTTCGTCGGTCTCGCCTTCGTGACACAAGAGACGCAGCGCCGGATTGCCGAGTACGGGTTCGAGCAGCGCATGCGCCGCCAGCTTGGATATGCCATCCGACAAACCCACGGCAAGCCGCGCAAGCTTTCCGCTTGCGGCCTCGCGCACTTCGTCCGCAATATGCTGACCAATCTGAAAAATTTCCTCGGCGCGAGCGTAGGCCGCATGGCCGGCTTCGGTCATCGTCACGCCGCGTCCCGATGGCTTCAGCAACTGATGACCGAGCGATTTCTCGAGTTCGCGCACTTGTGCGCTGATGGTCTGCACGGCCATGTCGAGCCGTTCCGCCGCGCGTGCAAAACCGCCTTCCTTGACCACGACCCAGAAGTAATGCAGATGTCGATAGTTGAGCATGCGATTGATGCCTCCATCCATGGATTCGAGAAAACCGAAGTATGGATTCGATTATCACTGATTTTTCCGATCACGTAATTTCGCCATCATCAGGGCTCGGTCACCTATCGACAACAATATCCCACTGCTTATGGAATACCTTCTCGCGCTCGCTACCGACCCCGCCGTCTGGGCTGCACTCGTCACGCTCATCGTGATGGAAGTGGTGCTCGGCATCGACAATCTGGTCTTCATTTCGATACTCAGCAACAAGCTGCCCGAAGCGCAACGCGCACGCACGCAGCGTCTCGGCATCATGCTTGCGCTCGTCATGCGGCTCGTCTTGCTCGGCACGGTGGCGTGGATTGCGCAACTGACTCAACCGGTGTTCACCGTGTTCGAGCACGCGTTTTCATGGCGCGATCTGATCTTGCTCGCGGGCGGTCTCTTCCTGGTATGGAAGGCCACCACCGAGATGCGTCATCACGTGAACAAGGACGCGCATGCGCCGGGCGCGGTATCGGGCGTAGCCAGCCTGACGGCATGGGCGGCCATCGGTCAGATTCTGTTGCTCGATCTCGTGTTCTCAGTCGACAGCATCATCACGGCGGTCGGCATGACGGAGCATCTGCCGATCATGTTTATCGCAGTGATTTCCGCGGTCGCCACCATGCTGTTCGCCGCACAACCGCTGTCACGCTTCATCGAGCGCAATCCGACCGTGGTCACGCTGGCCTTGAGCTTCCTGCTCGTGATTGCGATGACGTTGATCGCCGAAGGCTTCGGCACGCACGTACCGAAGGGTTATATCTATGCGGCGATGGGTTTTGCGGGCTTCGTCGAAGGCTTGAATCTGCTGTCGAGGCGCGGCAAGAAGAAGCCGCGCGAAGACGCGGCGCGGCTCGATGGCGTGTCGGGCTAAGCGACACGATACGAGGCTTCGCGGCGGTTTATCCTCTTGCGAGCAACGCCGAGACTTCCTGCAGATCGAACTCGCGTTCGAGCGAATGCAGCAGCGAATCGTGGATCAGGCCGCCGCGATGCATCTTGAGTAGCTCGGCGCGACCGGCCGCAAGGCCCGCGAGCACGACATCGTAATGAGCACGGCGGGCATCGACCGGAAAATCATCCAGCGACTGGAAGCGTTGCGAGAGGCTCGCCCGATACGAGTATTGCTCGAAGAGACGCGGATGGATCACGTTGCCCTGCGCATCGTGGACGAGCGGGCGGATCGCTTCGAGTTGCGCCGCTTCCAGGCGCGACCACGCTTGCGGCTCGCTCAGATGACGCTTCGAGCGCTCGGGGCCGCCTTGAATGGCGAGGAGGGCGATCAACGGGCCGATAGTCGTGCCCTGCAGCAGCACCGTGACCAGAATGACGGCAAAGCCCGCGAAGAGAATGAGGTCGCGTCCGGGCATCGAATCGGGCAAGGACAACGAGACAGCCAGCGTTACCACCCCGCGCATGCCTGCCCAGCCGATGACCGTGGCCGCGCGCCAGTTCGGAACGATCGCGTTCGGCTCACCGTCCTCGTTGCGGTCCTTTCGCCCGGTGGCGTGCCATATCGCGCTTTTGACAGCTTCCACGGCATAGACCCACACGAAACGCGACAGGACCACGACGGCGATCACCGCGCCCGTCGCTGGCGCGAGCAATTCGAAGGCGTTGCCTGCGCCGCCCAGACGCGTCACGATACCGCGCAGCGACAGTCCGATCAGCACGAACACGAGCGATTCCAGCACGAACACGACCACTTGCCAGAACGCCGTGCCGCGCATGCGCTGCGCCGCCGAGAAGACGTCATGCTGATGCCAGCCGACCACCATCCCGCACGTGACGGTCGCGATCACGCTCGAAACGCCCAGCTCTTCCGCCGCGATGTAGCTGACCCACGCGGTGAGCATCGATGTCGTGATGACGAGGTAATCGTCCTCGAGCGCGCGCAACAGCCGCACCGCGATGAACCCCG
Source organism: Caballeronia sp. GAWG2-1 (assembly GCF_023631405.1). Classification (NCBI taxonomy): domain Bacteria; kingdom Pseudomonadati; phylum Pseudomonadota; class Betaproteobacteria; order Burkholderiales; family Burkholderiaceae; genus Caballeronia; species Caballeronia sp. GAWG2-1. The sequence goes on along the minus strand of NZ_JALQDD010000047.1, from coordinate 3,107 downwards.
CCACCACGCCCACGATCACGCCGCCGACCGCGAGCACGGCAAAGCTGCCGAGCGCACGCGGCGCGCTGAACATGCCGCTCAATGCGGCGGCCACGGCAAAGCGAAACAGCACAAGACCCGCGGCGTCGTTGAGCAGACTTTCGCCTTCGAGCAGCACCATGAGCCGTCGAGGCAACGCGACGCGTTCCAGCACGGCCTTCGCGGCGACGGCATCTGGCGGGGATACCACGGCACCGAGCGCGAAGCACGCGGCCCAGGGCAGGGCGGGCACGACCAGATGCACGGCATAACCGACCGCGAAGGTCGTAAAGGCGACCGCGCCTATGGCGAGCAGCATGATGCCGCTGAGATTACGCTTGAAGTCGTCCCATACGAAGAAATACGCGCCATACATCAAGAGCGGCGGCAGAAACACGACGAGCACGAGTTCCGGGTCGAGCTCGAAATGCGGCGTGCCGGGAATGAATGCCATGGCCGCGCCGCCCACCAACAGCGCGGCTGCGGGCGGCAGATTCAGGCGCCGCGCCAGCACTTCCAGCGCGATGATGGCGATGAGCGAGACAAGCACCAGATTGAATGCCGACACAGCATGCATGAGTAGATTCCTGGCGGATGGTGGCTATGTTGTGCCTTGCACGGACGGAAATCCGTTAATCGGCTATCTTCGAGTCTTGGCGACCGGGCGTTTTCGCGTGCCGGCAACATCGTATCCGATTGGGAGCCTGGATGAAGCGAAACACGTCTGGAGTGGCAGTGGTGGCGGTGCTCGTGGCCGTCGTCGTGGCGGCGACGGTTTATATCGCGAGCTTCGGCAAGTCGTCGCGGCATGCCGAACTGAATGCCGAGCCTGCGCAAGCTCTTGCCATCGAAGCGTCCGCGCCGGTAGCCAGCGGTGCGTCGGAGGCCGACGCGCGCACTGCGGCGCGTTAGATGTCGACCGACATACGACAGAAGGACGACAAAAACGGGAACGTGTCTTGCGTGTTCGGCGTGATCAGGCAGACCGACCGACTCGCATTACACACAGGCTGAAGTCAGGCCAAAGGCATTCTCATGGGCCATCCATCCCAAGAAGTTCCGCCTAAAAAGATTCCCATCGATGCACGCGGCATGATCGGCAACATGAAGACGGCCGCTCTCGTGTCGTTGCGCGGCGCCATCGACTTCATGTGCTTTCCGCGCATCGATTCGCCGACGCTCTTCGCCGAGCTTCTCGATGGCGAGCACGGCGGCGCATTCGCGATCACGCCAAGAGAGGAGCAGGCGAACGTCAAGCAGATGTATCTGCCCGAAACGAACGTGCTGCTCACGCGTTTCATGACGCACGATGGCGTATGCGAATTGCTCGATCTCATGCCGGTGCCATCGGGCGAGGCGAGACTCGATGCCGTGCCCAACTGCGTCATGCGTATCGTGCGGCTCATTCATGGAACCATGACGCTCGATGTGCGTTGCGCGCCGCGCTTCGATTACGCGCGCATTCGCCATGGCGCGCGCGCAGTGACGAAGGGCATCGAGTTCATTCCGGACGACAAGACCGCGTCCGTCCAGTTGCTGGCAAGTGTCCCGCTGGACATCCAGAATAACGACGCTTACGCCACGCTCGAATTGAAGGCTGGCGACTCCGCATGCTTCGCGCTCGGCGCAGGCGACGACTTGCAAAAGCTCGAATCGAACTTCGAGAGCATCCTTGCCGAGACCATCGATTATTGGAAGGAGTGGTCGTCGCGATCGACGTATCGCGGACGTTATCGCGAAGTCGTGTTGCGTTCGGCCCTCACGTTGAAGATGCTCAGCTCGGACGAGTTCGGCGCTATCGTTGCCGCACCGACCTTCGGCTTGCCGGAGTCGCAAGATGGATCGCGTCGCTGGGACTATCGTTTTACATGGATTCGCGATGCCGCGTTCTCGGTCTATGCGCTGCTCAGACTCGGCTACACGGGCGAAGCGGAACGCTTCATGAAATGGATTGGCGAGCGCAATCGCGATTGCAGTTCGGACGGCTCCTTGCGCGTGATGTATGCCGTCGATGGTGAAACCGCGCTCGAAGAAGCGGAGCTCAGGAACTTCGCCGAGGCCACGCAGGCGAAGGTCGTGGTCGGTAACGAGGCGCGCGAGCAGATGCAGCTCGATGTCTACGGTGCGTTGCTCGATTCGCTATATCTCTACAACAAGTACGGGGCGGCTATCTCGTATGAAGGCTGGAAGCATGTGACGCGTACCGTCGACTATGTGGTCGAGCACTGGCGCGAAGCCGATCACGGTATCTGGGAGTTTCGCAACGGCACGCGTCCGTTGCTGCATTCGCGGCTCATGTGCTGGGTCGCGGTGGATCGCGCGTTGCGGCTCGCGGAGAAGCGTTCGCTGCCTGCGCCGCTTGCAAAGTGGTTCAAGACGCGCGATGAGATTCATCGCGACATTCACGAGGAGTTCTGGAACGAGGAGTTGAAATCGTTCGTGCAGACGCCGGGTTCAGCGACGCTCGATGCCTCCACGTTGATGATGCCGCTCGTGCGTTTCATCGGTCCGAAAGATCAGCGCTGGGTCGGTACGCTCGATGCAATCGGCCGCGAATTACGTGTCGATCCGCTGATTTTTCGCTATACACGCGGCTCGACGCTCGATGGATTACCGGGCCTGGAAGGCGGCTTCAGCGCATGTTCGTTCTGGTATGCGGAAGCGTTGGCGCGCTCCGGCCGTGTGGATGAAGGCCGGCTCGTGTTCGAGAAGATGCTCGCATATGCAAACCATGTGGGGTTATTTTCTGAGGAAGTAGCGACCAATGGCGAGGCGCTGGGTAATTTTCCACAAGCGCTGACGCATCTGGCTTTGATCAGCGCGGCTTATCAGTTGGATCGGGATCTGGACCGGGTGCATGTGGCGTGGACTTGATGCTAGCCTGGCCGCGGCGCGACATCTGAGCGTGTGGCCAGCAACCAATGTCGAGACCAGATTCAAATGATTGCCGCAGCCCCTGAGCAGGACATCAGGATATCGCCCATACAACAAATGTTGCTGCTAAGTTCAAAGGTCGGGGTTGCCGCTAAGTAGAGATGTCGGGTTTTGAACGGATGTTTCTGTTCAGGTTGTGGGGTTGGGGCGGCGCA
>NZ_JALQDD010000046.1:0-7628 GCF_023631405.1 Caballeronia sp. GAWG2-1 | reverse complement strand
GGGGGGGCGTCTAAGCAGGCGGAGACGAAGCTGGGGCGTTTTTGGGGGGGTGGGGGGGGGGAGGAATTGGTGGGGGTTTTTTGGGGGGGTGGCGGGGGGGGGGGCCGCCGCGGCCCGCCCCCCCCCCGACGCGTTACATCAAGCCTTGGGAGCAAGCCAAGAATCTTCGGCTTCAATGCCGTCCGGCTCGTACGTCCACGTGATTTTTTCGTAGGTGAACGCGAGGTCTTCCATGTGGCCCATCTGACGGTTGTTCGGGTCCAGGCAATTGGGCGTCCACGACTGCATGTGCGTAAGGATCGCGTTTTCGAGCTTGGCCGTGTAGTACTTTTCTTCCGTGCCCTTGGGCGAAATGCGGTAGAACTCGAGCGTCACCGACTTCAACTGTTCGCCCGAAGTCAGCGCCTGATACAGCTTCGGGCTCGACTTGTCGATTTCCTTCGTCACCGTCATTGCGCCATGCACGCGCTTGCCGGTCGGCAGACCAGTTTGCGGGCTCTTCGGAATTTCGATGGTGTGATCCACGGCTTGCACGAGGATCTTGCCTTCGTGGCCTTGAACCTTGGTGGAGCCTTCGATCTTTCCTTGGTTCTGGCCTTCGAGGGTGAGGTAGCAGGGCATCGGCATGATTAATCTCCAGTTAGTTTGGGTTGGCGGCGCGCTGTGTGTTTGCCTGGCCGCTTGCGCCTTCGATCTCGTTCAGCGCATGAGTACAGATTAAGGTCGCCGCGTTGCGGCTTCGTTTCGAGTGGGGCGCGGGTTTGTTACATCCGAAATATGGCGGTGTTATCCGAGCCGAACGATCGTCGCTTCGACGTCGTCGCCTTCGGGATAAGGCATGAGCAGCAGCGTGGCCGGGCAGCCGCGCACGCGCACGAAGTACGAATCGTCCGGGCCGATCGCATTCCTCACCGCCCAGCTTACGTAATCCGTGCCGCCAATCTGCATGCGCAAACCCTCCTGTGCGTATTCGAGCGTGGTCTTTGCCGGCAGCGCGCCGCGTGCGCCGACCGCCTGAAAGTCGATCGATACTTCGTCGCTGCGCGGCACGCCGAACGCGAAGCCCGCAAGCGGCCCTTCGAGCGAGCCGATCTCGAACCACTGACCGATGTTCTCGTCGCCCCACAGCGTCAGGCGATAGCCGCCGAGCGCCGCCAACGGCGCCTGCTTCGGCGCGCGTGCGAGCGCGGCGACGAGCTTCGCGGGCCACGCGGCGTTCCGATCGGCGAAGGTGAGCGCACCGGCGAACAAAGGTGGCGGCACGGTATCGCCCGAAGCGGTGAGGAACAGCACCGGCGGCGCCGCGCCACGCGATGCCTGCAGGCTCGCGTACAAAAGCGACAAGCCATAGCGCACGGATGGTTTGGCGAGCGTCGCTTCATCGACGAGGACGATCCACGCGTCGGCCGCCTGCATCGCGTCGAGCACGACACGCGCGACGGCCTTGTCCGGTTCGTCGAGCCATACATGGCCTTGCGCCGCGATCCCGTAGCGCTTGAGCGTCGCCGCCACTTGCGCGATGCGCGCTTCGTCTTTGGCGAGCGCCGTGACCCATACCTGCTTCATTGCGCTTCTTCCTCGATGACAGCGGCTTTCGCCTCGGCAGGCTCGAAACCGAACGACACGACGAACACGCCTTCGTCGTTCACATCGAGCTCGGCGTGCGTCGGCTGCTCGGCTTCGCTCATGCGGATAAGGATCTCGTGCGAGAGCATCGGCATGACGGTGCCGCGCAGAATGAAGTCGATGTTGCGCGCGCCCGTTTCCACTTCCGTGCAGCGCGCGGCGATGGTGTCCACGACCTTGTCCGTGTACGCGAGACGAATCTTGTTGGCGCCCAGGAGACGCTTCACGATCTTGTCGAGCTTCAGGCGCACGATGCCCGCGAGCGCATCCGTCGGCAGCGTGTAGTACGGAATCACGGTCATGCGCGCGAGCAGCGCGGGCTTGAAGTGCGCGGAGAGGATCGGCCGCACGGCGGCGAGAATGGTCTCGTCGTCGGGACGCTCGCCGTTCGCCGTGAGTTCGGTGATGACATCGGTGGCGAGGTTCGAAGTCAGGAACACGACCGTGTTGGAGAAGTCGATTTCCTTGCCTTCGCCGTCCGAGAGCATGCCCTTGTCGAACACCTGGTAAAACAGGTTCATCACGTCGAGATGCGCCTTCTCGGTTTCGTCGAGCAACACGACCGAGTAAGGACGCTGACGCACGGCTTCGGTCAGAAGACCGCCTTCGCCATAGCCGACATAACCCGGCGGCGAGCCGATCAGACGGCTCACGTTATGGCGCTCCTGGAACTCGCTCATGTTGACGGTGACGGTGGACTTCTCGTCGCCGAAGAGAATGTCGGCGACAGTCAGCGCCGTTTCCGTCTTGCCGACGCCCGACGGTCCCGCGAGCAGGAACACGCCCATCGGTTGCTCGGGGTCCTTCAACCCCGCCGCCGACGACTTCAGCACTTCGGCGATCTGATGCATCGCGTGATCCTGACCGCGCACGCGTCTGGCGAGCGTCGTTTCCATGTTCAGGATGGTCTGCGCCTGATCGCGCTGCACCTTGCCGAGCGGAATGCCGGTCCAGTCGCTGACGACCTTCGCGACCACGTCGGGATCGACGTCCACGCGCACCATCGGCTGATCGCCCTGGGCTTCGCGCAAATCGGCTTCGGCGCGCTTGGCGGCGTCGCGCAGGGCGTCGATCTGCGCTTCGGGTTGCGCGGCGGCGCGTGCGGCGGCCACGGCTCCCCGTGCCGCGACGAGCGCCTCGCCCGCTTCCTTCTGCGCGAGCCAGCGCACGCGCAAATCCGCCGCGCGGGCTTCGAGCGAAGGCAGGGCATCGGCGATGGCGGCGAGGCGTTCGTCGTCCACCGGCTGCATGTTGTCGCGATCGCGTTCGAGTCCGCGCCGTTCGCGCTCCAACGCCTGAATGCGGCGCTCGGTGTCTTCGAGCACATCGGGTTTCGCGCTTTGCAGCACCTTGACGCGGGCGCACGCGGTATCGAGCAGATCGACGGCCTTGTCCGGCAACTGGCGCCCGGTGATATAGCGGCTCGACAATTCGGCGGCGGCCACGATGGCGTCGTCGCGCATCACGACTTTGTGCACGTCTTCGTAACGTTCCTTCAGGCCGCGCAGGATCAGCACCGCGGTCGGCAAGTCGGGTTCGTCGAGCTTCACGAGCTGGAAGCGCCGCGCGAGCGCCGCGTCTTTCTCGAAGTACTTCTTGTACTCGGCCCAGGTGGTCGCCGCGATGGTGCGCAACTCGCCGCGCGCGAGCGCCGGCTTGAAGAGGTTCGCGGCGTCCGACGTGCCCGCCTGACCGCCCGCGCCGATCAGCGTATGCGCCTCGTCGATGAACAGGATCACCGGCTTCACCGATGCCTTGATCTCGTTGATGATGCCCTTCAGCCGGTTTTCGAATTCGCCCTTGACGCTCGCGCCCGCCTGCAACATGCCCATGTCCAGACCGAGGATGGTCACGTCGCGCAACGACTCGGGCACGTCGCCATCGACGATACGCAGCGCCAGTCCTTCGACCACCGCCGTCTTGCCGACGCCCGGATCGCCCACGCAGATCGGGTTGTTCTTGCGCCGCCGCGCGAGGATATCGACCATCTGGCGGATTTCGGCGTCGCGTCCGAAAACCGGATCGATCTTGCCCTCGCGCGCCTTCTCGGTGAAGTTCTCGCAGTACTTGGCGATTGCGCTGCCGTCCGAACCGGCCGCCGCGCTCGCGCCGCCTTCCGATGCCGACGAAGTGCCCGCCGCCGTCTGCTCTATCGACGCCGCCGACGCCGCGCCGAAGCGCGCGAGCAAGCTCTCGCGGTTGATCGGCCGCAGCATGTCGGCATAGCCGCCGGTTGCATAGAAAGTGGCGCGTGCGAGGAACGCGAGCAGGATCGCACCGGAACGCACGCGCGTTTCGAGCAAGTCCACCGAGGCGATCAGCCACGCATCCTGAAGCAGTTCGAGCAGCACCGGCGAGAACACCGGCCGGCCCGTATTGCCGCCGCGCAAATCTTCTATCGACTGATCGAGCGCGCGGCGAAAGAGCGCGGCATCGATGTTCTGTTCGCGCAGCAAAAGCGGGATATCGCTTTGCGGATCGTCGAGCAGCTTGACGAGCATGTGCTCGACGGAAATCTCGTATTGGCCGCGCGAGATGCACAGACCGGCGCTGTTTTCGAGCGCTTGCCGGCAGTAGCCGTTGAGCCGGCTTACCAGCGGTTTCAGATCGACCAGCAACATGGCTTGGGCTCCTCTCGTGTCTCTTGATATCGGTGGTTCAGATCGCGAAGCTGACCGGACGCGGCACGGCATTCGCGCGCGGCGCGAGCCACGTGTCGCGGCCCAGCGCGTTCCATTGCATGCCGCCCGTGCGGGCGTTCTCGGCGAGACCCGCGCGCAGTTCGAGAAGCACCGTCACGTCGAACGGTTCGGTCAGGTAATAGCGCGTGAAAAAACGCAGACGCTCGTACTCGCGCCGGCCTGGCTGCAACGCTTCGAACAGAGCCAGCGGCAGGCCGCGCAACTCGATTCGCACATGATTGTTGGCATCGCGGCTCTCTTGTCCGAGATAGCATTCGACGCCGAGCGCATGACGGCCATCGCCGAGCGTGAGACGCTGATCGTCGGGAATCGGCAGCCAGCTTTCCACGCAATTGACGATATGCACGTCGGCGGGCGCGAAGGCATCGGCGAGCAGCGTTTTCAGGCCAAGCGCCGAATGCGGGCGTTGCGAGAAGAGGCCCGCGTAGCGCAGCATGTCGGAGACGCCGGGCGTGTCGTCGCGGCGCATGGAGCGCTCGTGCAGGCCGACGAACGCATACAGGCGTTCGAGCATCGCCGTGTCGCCTTCCTCGACCACGCGCACGTGCGGCCGGTACTTGACCCAGCTTTCGAACAACAGCGGATACAGCGTGTAATGCAGGATGTCGAGAAACTCGCGCATCCCGCTGCGGCCTTCGCGTTCTTCCTCGATCAGGTCTTCGGTATAGAAGCTCGGCAGCGGCGAGGACACGCCGTAAAGCCCGAAGAAGTTCGCGGTAATTCGCGGCGTCGGCGCGGGCTCGGGCGCGTCGTCGTCGATATCGGCATGACGGCGCGGCAGATCGCGCTCGATCTGGTCGATATCGCTTTCGGGAAAGCCGAGCGCAAGACGCGGACGCACGCGCAGGCGTTCCGGATCGTCGCCCGCAAGACGCGCGCGGCGGCGCAGCAGCCGCACCGCCTGAAAATACGCAAAGCGTTCGCCTTGCTCAAATAGCGCGTCGTCTAGAGCAGAGCTTGTTGACCGAGCCGCGGCGTCCATCTGAATACCTCTCCGGAGAAAATGTCTTCCAGCTCGAATCGCGTATACGTGTTCATGCTTGCGTAGGCGCCGAGAAAACGGTCCAGCACGCTGCCGAACACGTAGAGATCGCCCGCGCCCGCGAAGTGATCCATCTCGCAGCGCACGCGGATCAGCTGACCGCGCAGCATGTTGCGCCCGAAGAGCCGCACTTCGGGCGTGACGCTCATCTCCTTCAGGCCCGCGATGCGTCTGCGGTTCGCCGCCTCGTGGCCTTGCTCCTGGCGCTCAGAGAACACGTAGAGCGAGAGGAGGGCGCGCAGGTTGGCGGCATCCGCGAGCGAGAGGAAGTTGAGCGCGGCGTGACCGAGCAGCCGCCAACGCAACGCCTCGCCGACGGGCGGATTGACCACCGGTGTCATCGGCCGGATATTGCGGAACTTGAGGCGCTCGGGCGAACTGCTGGTTGGCTCGCTGAGATCGCCGTAACGCAGGCTCTCGGGCAGATAGCGGTTGGTGCAGGTCAGCTCGATGGAAAGCGTTTCGGTCTGCGGCGTGGCCTCGGGCGGATACGCCACCGAGAGATACAGCTCAGTCTCGTTGCCGACGGCGGCGGGGCGCAACGACGTGTGATAGACGAGATCGCCCGGCGCGCGCTGGTCTTCGCTCGCCGTCGCGGCGGATGCCGCGTGCCCGAGCACGCCGAATGGCCGGTACACGCGCTGCTGCGCCACGCCTTGCCGATACGACGTGACCTTGTCGACTGAATGAATCTGGTAATGCTGACGGTTCGCGCCTTCCGGGCTCACGCGATAGTCCATTTGCCGATGATCCAGCGTGATCGGATTGGCGTGATGCTCGAACAGATTGATGACGGGCGTCACGTTGAGCATGAAGGCGTCGGCGCTCAATTCGGTGAGCCATGCGGGCAAACGTTTGAGGCACAGCGTGACCGAGAACGTCGTGCCGGTGGCGCCGCGCAGCTTGTCGATCCCGTTCAGGTCGAGGAACAGGAATTTCTCCGGCTGCACGAAGAACTCTTGCAGACTGCGATACCCCGGAAACGCGTGACTCGGATACGGCACGAGCTCGCTGTCGAAGCCCGACGGGACGAGCGAACGCGCGCCCAGTTCCGTCGATACCCCGCTAGCCGTCAGCCGCACCGACGTCACTTCGGTCATGAGCAGCATCAGGAGTTTGGAGGCATCGCTGTAGCCGCCCGCCAGAAAGAGCCGCAGCGACTTCGTCTGCCAGCGCGCGAGATCGAGCCCGCGCAAGCTGAAGTCGAGATCGATGGAAGGCGTGCGTCCTTCGCCCGCTGAAAGCCGCGCGGCGAGTGTGAGCGGATGCACGTCCACGGCCTGGGTCGTGCGGAAATGGCAGGGCGTGCCGTCCACCGGCGCCGATGCCAGCTCCACGCCCGCCGCCACGCTCGCGGTTTCCGTGAGCGCGCCGCGCGGCTCGAACAGCACCATCGTCGTCGCGGGAACCGGACGCAGATAGTGCGGAAACAGCAGCGTGGAGAGTTCCTGGATGAACTCCGGGAACTCGTCGTCGAGCTTCTGGCGCGCAAGACCCGTGAGGAAGGCCACGCCTTCGAGCAGGCGTTCGACGTCCGGGTCGGTCGAGCGGCCTGCGAGCATCGGCGCGAGCGCCGGATTGGCCTCGGCAAACTCGACGGCAAGCGTCTTCAGCTTGGTGAGTTCGTTTTCGTAATAGCGATTGAGCATCGTCGGGATCGGTCGCGGGCCGTCAAGGCGTCAAAGCACGGTGACGCGGCCATCGGAATTCACGGTGGTGGACAGGCGCAGTGGAATCTCGCGATCGTTCACGGCGAGCGTGCCATCGAGACTGAAGCGGATCGACATCACGTCGCTGCGGTCGCTCAAAAGATGCACTTTCGGGTTGAGCACGCGCGGTTCGTAACGCGACACCATGCGTTGAATCTCTTCCTCGATTTCGCCCGTCGATCCGCCTTCCAGCCCGCCCGCGATATTCGTGAAATCGGGCACGCCGAATTGCGGATCGAGCTGCACGCTGCCCTGTCTCGTATTGAGGATGCGCGACAGATGCTCCATCACGGATCTCACGAGCACCTCGGTGCTGGTCTCGTTGGTGCGCACCGCGCCCTGTTCCCAGCCGGATATGCGTTCCAGCAGCCTGCGCTCTCTCATCGACGGTCCCGATCGACGCAGCGGCGTAAGTCCGCCGCCGCGTCATGCGTGATTTGGAATGCGTCAGGCCTTCGGCGCGAGCCACGAGTCTTCGGCTTCGATGCCGTCCGGCTCGTAGGTCCACGTGATCTTTTCGTAGGTGAACGCGAGATCTTCCATGTGACC
>NZ_JALQDD010000045.1:0-251642 GCF_023631405.1 Caballeronia sp. GAWG2-1 | reverse complement strand
GCGACGGCAAGCGGCTGCAACTCATCCGCGGACTCGACGAGAATGGCGCGATCCGCGCCGATTGCAAGCGCCGTGCGTAGCGTTTCCTGGCATTGCGTGACGCCGCACGACACGGCGATCACTTCGGTTGCCACGCCCGCTTCCTTCAGACGCACCGCCTCTTCCACGGCGATCTCGTCGAATGGGTTCATCGACATCTTGACGTTCGCGATATCTACTCCTGTGTTGTCCGATTTCGCCCGAACCTTCACGTTGTAGTCCACTACGCGCTTCACTGGAACCAAGATCTTCATATCAACCTTGCGAATTTACGATTGCTCTGCCGCTAACAAACCGCGTCCGACAACCTGCGCCTGGATTTCCGCAGCCCCTTCAAAAATGCTCAAAATACGAGCGTCGCAAAGAATCCGGCTAATCTCGAATTCCTGTGCGTAACCGTTCCCGCCGTGTATTTGAAGTGCGACGTCCGCGTTGCTCCACGCCACGCGTGCGGCAAGCAGCTTTGCCATACCCGCCTCAATATCACAGCGCCTGCCTTTTTCCTTCTCTGTCGCCGCGAAATAAGTGAGTTGCCTCGCCATGACGATCTCAGACAACATCATTGCGAGCTTGTCACCCACCCTGGGAAATTCCACGATCGGCTTCCCAAATTGACGGCGGTCCTGTGAGTATTGAAAGGCAAGCTCGAACGCCCGCCTTGCCACACCGACGGCGCGAGCTGCCGTTTGGATGCGTGCACCCTCGAATGTCTGCATTAGCTGTCGAAAACCTTGACCAGCCTGCGCGCCGAGGAGAGCATCCTGGTCCATCTCGAATCCATCGAATGCGATCTCGTACTCTTTCATTCCTCTGTAACCCAGCACCGGAATGTCTCCGCCACTCATGCCCTGAGCCGGGAATGGGTCCTCATCAGAACCCCTGGGCTTGGCAGCAAGGAACATACTGAGTCCGGCGTACCCGCTTACGCCATCTTCCGTCCTTGCCAGCAATGTCATGAGGTCACTGCGGGCGCCATGAGTGATCCAAGTTTTGTTACCATCAACCTTCCAGCCTCTGCCGGGAATACGCGATGCCTTTGTACGGAGCGACGCGAGATCCGATCCAGTATCAGGCTCCGTGAACACTGCGGTCGGGAGCACTTCACCTGTCGCCAATTTGGGCAACCAATGACTCTTCTGTTCACTCGTGCCACCGTTAATGATGAGCTCGCCCGCAATTTCAGAACGCGTGCCGAGCGACCCTGCGGCAATCCAGGCGCGACTCAATTCTTCGGTAACAATGCACATCGCCCGCTTACCAAGACCTAAGCCACCGTATTCAGTCGGAATACACACCCCGAAAACCCCGAGTTCGGCAAGCTTGTTTACTAAGGAATCAGGAATTAGCTCGTCTGCGATGTGCCATGCTTGTGCACGAGGCACGATCTCGTTGTCCGAGAATCTGCGAAACTGGTCGCGGATGAGATCCAAATCCTCATCGAACGCCGAATCGGAGACCCGTTCACCGTTCAAATAGCAAGCGATCAACGCTCGACGGCTCTCAGGAGTCGCTCCAAACTGCAGAAGCCACCGGATGTCCTCGGAATTCGTCAGGTGCTCTGCGGCCGCTTCAAGACCCAACTCCTGAGGCCGGAAAATTTCGTTCTGAGACATCGGAATTCCCGTGGCCAACTGGGAGACGTATTCAGCCAGGCCAATGCCGAGCGAAAGAAGCTCAGCCCTATTGCATCTCTCGGTCGCGCTGAGATCCCACGCCCAGTTAATCGCGACTTCCACTGCTTTAGAGGTCGTCGCAATCCACGCAAGGCCGTGCAATTCACGCTGGTACACACGCAGTCGGTCGGCTCCCGCGGTTTCGTCATGGATGAATAGACTCCGCCCCGCAGCCAGCGCGGCGTCGTTATATCTCCGGACCGACTCAAGAATCCCATCGAATCGTTTTATGATTCCCATATCGTCCACGTTTAGTATCCCAAAATTCGTATATAAAAAAAACGTACGTTGTCCTATTTCACGATACCCCTGTCATGCAGCTTTCCAATTTCGCTCGGCGACAGGTGCATTACTTCCCCAAGAATCTCATCAGTGTTCGTGCCGAGCAGAGGGGCAGCATGCGGGGCCAATCTCTCCCGACCAATGAACGTCGCGGCCGATCCGGGAGCGGGGTATCGATGCCCGCTCGGGTGTTCAAGTTCGCCGAATAACGGACCTTGCAGCGAAAAGCGTGGCTCACTCGCAAGCGCATCCTTAAGCGTACGATAGACCGACCAGCAAACGCCCTCTGCACGGAATCGCTTCGAAATCTCGTCGAGAGTTCGACTAGCAATCGCCCGTTCGAAGAGGGGAAAAAGGCGATCACGAAAGCGAAACCGCACGCCCTCATCGAACGCGAACGAGACATCTAGTGTCTTCTCCAACGTAGCAATTTGCTCGGAAAGCGCGAGCGAATTTAACAAAGCCGACCACTGTCGGGCCGTAATGGCGACAACCATCACCCTGTTCCCGTCATTTGTAACGAAGTCGCGACCGAACGCTCCAAACAATGCGTTTCCAGAGCGCGGTCTGTCACCTTGCGTCAAGACTTCAGCGATCTGGCCCAAGTGTCCGAGCGAAGCGATGGCCACATCTGACAATGGCACGATGACTTCGCCACCTTGATTGGTAGATCGTCTGCTTCTTTCCGCCGCCAGCACCGCAAATGCCGCATAAGCGCCCGTCATAAGGTCCCACGCGGGCAAAACGTGATTAACCGGATCTCCCGAGCCGCTTTCTTCACCCGTCATGTACGGAATCCCCGTCGCAGCATTCACCGTATAGTCAACTGCGGGTTCTCCGTCAGACCAACCTGCAATTCGAACGGTGATTAAGTCTGAGCGCTTCTCGCAAAGGCTTTCGTGCGAGAGAAAGCTCCGGCGTGGGAAATTGGTCACAAAAATTCCCGAATTCGTACCGGGCGCAGTGATAATGGCTTGCGCTAGTGCCCTTCCCTCCGGGTCTGCAAGATCGATCTGTATCGATCGTTTCCCTTTATTCAGGCCTTCCCAATAGAAGCTGTGGTGTTCGTCTGAAACAGGCCAGCGGTGAAAATCCGGCCCACCGCCAATTGGATCAATTCGAATGACCTCTGCGCCGAGCTGTTGAAGATGCAGCGTACATGAGGGTCCGGCGATGAATGATGCACACTCGACAATGCGCAAATCATTAATGAGCTGGTACATGTCTAATATCAGGAACTCAAACAATGCGCTCAAATACCGCTGCCAATCCCTGACCACCTCCAATACACATCGTTTCTAACGCGAATTTTCCACCGCGACGGTCAAGCTCCCGCAACATCGTTGCGAGAATCCTTACCCCCGTCGCGCCGACCGGGTGACCGAGGGAGATACCGGAACCGTTTACATTTAGCCGCTCAAAATCACCTGCTCCGAATTCCAATGCTGTTGTGCACGCGAGCACCTGCGCAGCGAAAGCTTCATTGAGTTCAATCAAATCCATGTCTTTCAGTCCCAATCCGCAGCGGCCGAGGACCTTGGCAACCGCTGGCACGGGACCAATGCCCATGCGCTCGGGCTCCACCCCCGCGACGCCCCAACTTACGAGCTTCCCAAATGCCCGTAGTCCAAGAGATTCGGCTTTTTCTCGCGTGGTCACAATGCATGCAGCCGCGCCATCGTTTTGCCCACTCGCGTTTCCCGCGGTCACCGTAGACTCGGGGTCCACTGATAATCTAGCCGGCCGCAAAGTTGAAAGGCTTTCAATCGAAATGTCCGCTCTCGGATGCTCATCGACGGATACGATCTCATCTCCGCGGCGTCCCTTAACTACGACCGGTACGATCTCGTCGGTAAACCGTCCTTCACGTTGCGCGGACGTGGCCTGAATATGCGATCTGTAGGCGAGTTGATCTTGCGCTTCTCGGCCAATGCAATACTCGCGACGCAAATTCTCCGCCGTCTCCAACATGCCGCCGGCCACCGGATGGTGACGGCCACCTGAAGTGATCCGCCCACGAGCAATTCGATCCCAGAAAGGTGCTGAATCGCCCCGTACGCCGAAGCGAGCACCGATTGTGTAGTGCTCGGCCTGACTCATACTTTCGGTCCCACCTGCGATGACCAGATCCGTCACACCAGTCTGAACGCGCATCGCCGCATCGATCACCGCCTGTAGGCCGGAACCGCAGCGCCTATCCAACTGCAATCCCGGAACATTCACTCCCAGCCCGGCGTCCAAACTCGCGACGCGTCCGATCGCAGGAGCCTCCCCGTTGGGATAGCACTGTCCGAAGATCACGTCATCAACTGCCGAGGGATCAAGTTCACACCGCCGGACCAGCTCGCGCAGAACAGTCTCGGCGAGCGTTGATGCCGGAACGTCTTTGAAAACGCCCCCGTAGCGGCCGACTGGAGTGCGGACAGGCTCGCAAATTACGGCTTCTCTCATTTCAGACACACCTTATTTGATTGAATTACTCGTGCTGTCGGGAATATGCGCGAACCATCAGGTCTCGCTTCCATTCTTTTCTTCGTAGTCGCGTTGCAATTGGGTGCGCACATTTGCGAGCCCAATGGAGACAGCACCTCCGTCGACGACCAACTCAGTGGCGTTGAGGTAACTCGCTTCGTTACTGGCGAGGAAGAGAACAGCGTTGCATACTTCGTCGGGCTTCGCCGACCGCTTCGCCGGCATCACGCGCTCGTTGGCGTAACGCCACGATGGCGTCGCACCCGTGGAAATCAGTGTCTCCGTAACACCTGCCGGATGCACGGAGTTGACACGGATGTTCCAGTCCAACAACGACAAAGCAGCGCTCTTCGTTACCCCTCGCAGACCCCACTTGCTCGCCGAGTAAGCCACCCCAGGATGTCCAATTAACCCCGCAGTCGATGATACGTTCACGATACTTCCGCCGCCTGAGTCTCGAATTAGCGGCGCAAGAGTCTGAATTCCGAGCAACGGTCCGGTAAGGTTTATCGCAATGACCCTATGCCATTCTTCCATCGAAATGGTCTGGATATTGTTTCGACTCACAATCCCGGCGTTGTTCACTAGCACGTGCAACTGTCCGTATTGGTCAGTCACGTGATCCAGAACCAGCTTCCAGCTCCCTGGCTGACTGACATCCAATTCGACGAAACTTGCCTTGCCACCGAGCTCAATGATTTCCGATACAATCTCGCCGCTGCGATGAGGTATCAAGTCCGCCAGCACGACTGTTGCTCCGCGCTGTGCGAACATCTTCGCCATGACGCTTCCAATCCCGCCACTCGTCCCGGTAACCAGAACGACTTTTCCCTTGAACTGCGGATTTTCAGACATCGTCAACATCTCACTTGAAAGGTTCGCTAAACCGCGGCAGCCGCCGCCTCGCCTTTATCAGATTCCAGCTTGATCGGACTGGCTCATCGTGTACAAGAGTCTGTAAACACCTCTCGTAACAGCGTCCCCCAATTCGAGGCTTCTCCAGGCCTGAATCCCTTCGAACAGGTCTAGCGCCTTCTCAACGTCGCCTTGATGACCACCCTCAATCAAAATTGCCCAATCCGCACTTCCGTCTTGGTGCCCGGTGACCCGCGCTTCGTCCATCCGGATGCGCATGGAGTTGTCGTTCTGCAGCACCCAGGCGGATCCGATCCCCTTAACCTTCCTGCCCGCCGCCAAGAGTTCGTTGAGAGTGGCGCGAATCATCTCGTCTGACGCACCCTGAGAGTCGGTGATGCGCAGAACGCCTAGTACGCTCCCTGTTCCCCGACCTGAACGCCCTACGACGCGGCAGATGACGCGAATGGGATTCGAGTACCACGAACGACGCTGCCGATCCTCGTCGCTGACCTGCTTCAGCAACTCGAGATAAGATGGTGCGAGCAGTGCTTCGGGCGTTGCGGTCTCGAAGAGCACCATATGACTTGACGTTGCTCCCAGAGCCTCATAACAGCGCCCGGCCACAAAGGTAGTTCCTACGCGACTTGGCATATGATCCTGCAAATACCAATCGAGCCACTCTCCCGTGACCGACGGTGCAATATCAAACCAGTAAGCGAGCGCTCCGGTTTCGCTCATGCGAACTCCCATTTCAAAATGTTGTGGTGTTCATCAGCCGCGCTGGCTACCTTCACCAACTGAACACCTGTCTGACAGCGTTCCGTGCGTTAATAATGAAGAGGCCCCTTCAATTGTGCAATCGAGCATTGCTGAACACCTGCTTCATCGCCGACAAACCCCCTTCCAATCACACATCAGCGAACGACGCCCGTCTGAGAATCTTCGTCAGTCTTGATAGATCCGGCGCTCGGTCAATTGAAAGAACTTCCTCTTTAAGTTGAGTGCCCCAATCATGGTCCGCCGACTTTCCGACGAGTGAGTCAAACTTCGAAACAACGCCGTCCCTGTCTAGCGGGAAACCCGGTGTTCCAATCGAATCCGGCAGCATTCTGCTGAATTTCCTTCCGTCCCGCAGGGACACACAAACATTTGCAGGAAATTGCTCGGGCAAGTATTTCTCCAATAATTGATCCGCATGCCCTCTCACCCGATCCATTAGGCCGACAAGAGCAGGGCGGGCAACGGCCTCTTCGCTGAATGAGGATGGGTTTTGAGGATCAAGCAGAACAGTCGCCGCCATTGCATAAGGTAGAGAATATTGCGCCGCCATCACCGATTTCGGGCGATATTGAAGACGGCCGTCAAGCGCAATGGGCGTCAGGAAAACGTCGATCCACTCGATGTCATCCGATGAAACTTGTGCCTCTCTCAAGCAAGCCCTCAGCGCGTCGATCGCCGAATGGAAGTGACGGCAGCATGCGTAGAGCTTTACGCTAATTTGGTCTATCTCCCATACGCGACCAAGATCACGCGTGATTCGCATGCAATCTCCTCCGCCACCGAACACGCTGACGAAGCCAAACCGGCCGTCGAGTGCTGCCCGCGGCCCCTTGAATCCAGCCTTAGCAAGCTCCGCCATCAAAATGCCATTCATGGCTGGGAGGCCACCATGCAGGCGTTTGATCATGTTGCCTTCCGGATCCTCCGCGAACTGCATCACCCCGGATGCTGCGGAGGCGGCCAGGCCAAATGCCGATTCGAGCGACGAGCTTTCCATCGCACCAAGATGGGCGCACGCCGCAGTAGCGCCAAATACACCTGCAGCCGCAGTAGGATGGAATCCTCTTCCCAATGCCCCCGACGCTGCGGCTCCGGCTCTTCCCTGCGCTTCATAACCCGCGACGATTGAGGCGAGCAGTTCCCTCCCGCTCCGACCCTCGGCTTCGGCCACCGACATTGCAGTAGCGATCACCACCGCCCCGGGATGAGAGAAGGACGCGTTGTGGGTATCGTCAAGCTCGATGCCATGGGCCGCAGTCCCATTAATAAGAGCAGCCGCTCGTCGGTCCATTTTCTGGTTACAACCATACACCGTACTTTCGGCGCGCCCCGAGCTCAACCGCATTTGTTCCCGGACAATGCGCGTCCACGGCAGCTGTGAGCTAAGCAAAGCAACGCCCAGGTGATCGAGCAGCAGGTCTTTCGTTCGCTCTAACGTGGACTCGGGAATATCATCGAACTTTAATCCCATTAGGAACTTGCACAATTCGGATGTCCGATTATCTTGATCTTTCATAACATTCCCTATTTTTAACTCTATCCTCGTTGTCCGAGTGCTGACGCCGCATGTTCGGCCGCTCGCATACCAAAAACAATGCCCTTCATCAGGCCACCGATGTACGTGGGACCTTCTCTTCCCTCTAAACCGGCGGTCGTAGCCCCCGCGGCGTATAGACCTGGAATCGGACTCCCGGCTTTGCTCCGCACACGGGCGTGGCTGTCAATGCCGATCCCGCCAAGGGTATAGGTGACCCCCGCACAAAGGGGCGCTGCGTAGTATGGCGGCTGATTCAGCGCCCACAGTTGGCCAGCGCCAGAACTCCGAGCGGGCATCAGCCCATCTAAGTTTCGCGATAAAACAGCCTCTCGGTGTTCCAGGATCGTTTGTTCCAGCGGCCCTCGTGGTAGCCCTGCCTTCATGGCCAGTTCACTAAGCGTTGGTGCAGAGAGCACGGTGCCTCCGGCCTTGATCAGATGCGGGTTTGCCGGAATTCGCGCGTTCCGGCCTGGTCCTTCCCAGACCGCTGAGTCGAAAATGACCCACGCCGACTGCGGATCGTCTAGCTTGGCTATCGCGTTGGCTAGTGCAACGCCACCGCGCCCTTCGTCGGCGAATCGCCGACCGTCACCCCCGACAACCACACCGGCTACACCTAATTCATCTAACTGCGGGTACGGCCACGTCTGGTCGTTTGTAAAAGCATCCCGGGAAAGCATGTGACCGTAGAAGTAGCTAAGGTCGCAGATCTCTGCACCGAAAGCTTCGGCCATCATCAGGCCGTCGCCGATTCCCGTCGACGCGCCTCGTTGTTTCAGCTTTTCCGGACTGGAGCAGACATGCTTGCGAAGCAGCTCCAGATTGCCTTGGAACCCGCCGTCAGCAATGATCACTGACCTGGCGGTAACTTCCCTGACGAGACCATGGTGCACGATTTCAACGCCGACACACCGCCCTTGACTTTCCAAGAGGCCCCGAGCTTCTGCGCCGCGAAAAATGGTGCCTTTTCGGCCGAGCAGATTTTTTGTCAAGGTTCGCAGCGTGTAGTCGGGGCCTCGCCATTCCCAATCCATACCGGGCCGAATCCGCCGAGGCGGCGCCATCACCCAGCTTTGCCAGTCGACCGCGAAGCTCATGCGCACAAATTTTGCGCCCTCCTTCTTTATCCAGTCGCCAGCTCTCGCACTGGTATTCGCCAACACGCTCACAAGTTCTGGGTCAGCGTGCCCTTTGGTCGCTGCCTGTACAGCTTCGACAATTGCTTCTGGACGATCCTTGATATTCTTGAACGCTATATGAAGCACTCCGCCGGCCATTCTGCTGTTGCATAAATAGCGCTCGGCACTGCCTCGCTCGAACAAAGCCACGCGAAGGCCAAGCTCCGCCGCACGGTTGCCCGCTGTCAGTCCGGCGATGCCGCCACCGACTACAACCACATCAAAGGAGAAGCTATCCATGGCGCTACTGTGGTAGGAGCATGTCGGCAACAACCTTCACCAGCTCCACATAGCTCTTCATGATGAACAGAAGAACCATGGTGGCAACGAGACCGACGAGAAGGATAAGCCAACTAGTCTGCAGCAGCGCAAAAGCCGCGAGACATCCGAGGAATGGAAGTATCGCCACAATCCAGGCGATTGCACCTCCATGATTAACAATCAGTCTTATAGTAGGGAACTCGTCCATGAAATGCAGTTATCGCTCGTTAGAATGCTCATATGCGGCCGCTAGCAGCCGCTCTCCGTAGCTTCAGTTTGATGCTTTACGCCTTTTCGGCCGTCAGGAATTCTTCAAGAAGACGACCCCAACCCCGAAGCGGTTCGCGGAACTCAAGAAGGCGGAGTGCAGCCCAGATGCTCACCTGATTCGTCGTCAGGACCGGCTTACCGAGCCGTTGCTCGATACGCTCAACTTGCTCCATTACCCACCAGTTTCCGCACGCAAGGAAAAGTACGTCCGCATCCGCCGTATCGGCCTCGAGCGCCAAATCATAAGCAGAGTACGAGTCCAGTCGACCAACGTCGTTATTCTTGACGACGCCCATTGCCTTCTGATTCGCTACTTGATAACCGTTCGCCTCAATAAAATTCGCGACGGTCTGGTTAACTTCAGCGCTCCATGGAGCCGCGAGTGCGATCCGCTTTGCGCCAACGACGCTGAAAGCCTCCAGCATTGCAGTCGAGGCCGTCGTCGCCGGCTTGCCGCTCGCGGAGGCGATCCGTCCCATCAGTTCACGGTCATAGCCCAACCCTTTGCGCGAAGTAGGGGCGGTAGCAGCCAACAAAACTGCATCTACATCTGCGTGAGCAAGTTTGCCCGCTTCGTGCTCTAGTTCTTCGACAATTTTCACAGTCGAATCAGCATCGATGGACGTTAAAGTCAGTCGTGCTGTGTGCAGCGAGATCGATGGCGGAAGTACCTCTGAGAATTCCGGCTCTTGCGTCGAGTTCGACGATGGGAGCAAGAGGCCCAATCGCTGTTTGCGTTCGTTCGATTTCATCGCATCTCCATTCACCGCCGCTCAAGCGGGGTTCATAATCATTGATGTTGCGCGTCAGGCTTTTGCTCGATTCTTTATCAAGAAACTACGGCCGATTAGCTGCCGATGAACCTGGTTCGCCCCTTCCCATATTTGAGTGATCTTCGCATCACGCATGAGTCGCTCAACACGATAGTCTTTTGTATATCCATATCCTCCGTGCAACTGCACGGCGTCTGTAGTGATACGCATCGCAAGGTCGGATGCACGCAGTTTGAGCATTGAAGACTCTTGCCCGATCTCCGTCTGCCCTGCCTCAATGGACTGCGCCACATGCCAAAGCCAGCGTTCACACATGGCGAGATCCGTTGCCATATCGGCAATCATGAATTGAACGCCCTGGTTTTCAAGGATGCGTCGTCCAGACTGCACTCGCTCGTTTGTGTAGGCCACCGCATCATCAAACGCGGCACGCGCGATACCGAGCGCGTGAGCAGCCACGCTTGGTCGGGACTTATTGAGAAAATGAAACAACATTGCGAGGCCCTGCCCCGGTTCGCCCATGAGGTTCGCTCGAGGAATGCGACAGTTGTCGAAAGCTAGTGCAGCCGTGCTTGACGCACGCGTTCCCATCTTGTTCTCAGTGCGTATTACGCTGAAACCTGGCGTACCCTTTTCCACCACCACAATTGAGATAGCGTCCTTCCCGCTTCCGATCGGCTGCCACTTACCGAATAAGACAAGGAAGTCGCAAACATCTCCGTTTGTGATGAATACTTTCCCCCCATTAACCACGATCTCATCGCCATCCGGTCGAAACGTGGTCCGCATCCCGGTCGCATCAGAGCCTGCAGACGGCTCAGTAAGGCCGAGGGCCACCATCGCTCCATCAGCGACCTTCGGCAACCAGCGCTTCTTCTGTTCTTCGCTGGCGAAGTCCACGATCGGGCTCGATCCATGGAAGTTCGTCGCCCAGACGATTCCGGTCGAAGCACAGGCCTTTGAAATCTCCTTCAAGCATGCGAGATACGCAGAATAGGAAAGCCCTGAACCACCATATTCCTCGGGGACAAACATAGAGTTAAGCCCGAGGTTATTGATATCTCTCACATTCTCCCAAGGAAAAGCCCCAGATTCGTCGTATGCAGCCGCTCGCGGTGCAATACGCCCTTCTGCCAAACGTCGCACACTCTCAATCAGTTGCATTTCATGATCTGCAAATTTTGCGGAGAGGTCGAGTCTTTCCAAAATATTCATCTTGATTGCTTAGATAGAGATTGAGTGGCCGCCATCAAGGTAGATGCTCTCTCCGGTCAGGAAGGCAATACGCTCTGCGAAAAGCGCAGCGATTAGGCGGGCGACTTCTTCCGGACGGCCCGGGCGTTCCGTGAACACACGGGAACGGACCTTCGCGCCGTGAACCGGGTCTTCCAGGTAGGCTCTGTTAATATCGGTTTCGATGTAGCCCGGGGCGACGTTCAGTACCGCGATCCCTTTCCTTCCCCATTCAGCAGCCAGGCAACGCGTGATTGCAGCAACGGCCGCTTTGGCTGCACAATACGCGGTATTACCTTTTGCACCCATACGTTCGAAGAACGATCCGATATTGATGATAAGGCTGTCTCCAGCATCAACAAGATACGGATACGCTTCGCGCGATGCTGCGAAAACGGCAACGGCATTGACCCGCATCATTTCTTCGAAGTCGGCAGTCGCGAACGATCGCGACGGACCATCGTTATGGATGCCAGCGTTATTCACCAGGCCATTGATGCCCCCAAAGCGCTCCGCTACCTGCTGGAAGGCGCCGCGGAGTGCTTCATCGTCTCCAATATCACATGGAATGCAAAAAAACTTGTCACGAAGGACTTCAATGTCATGCACTGCCGGTTCAGCGCCCGAGCGTGAAAGACATGCAACATTTCTACCGCGTCGCGCCAACTCGGCCGCGACTTCCGCGCCAATACCGCGGCTCGCACCTGTGACAATGATGGCTTTCTCGTCTGACATGATTAGTGTCCGAATTTCAAAGGGTCCGGCTTGCGCCGTTGTTCGAACGCCTGGCTAAGTTCATGGGCTTCTTCCGATGCGTAGTACGCTGGCAGCATCAGGTCGTGTGAGAGTCGCGAAAGCCCACCTACACCTTGATGTCGAGCACCGAACGCAGCCTTGATTCCTGCAAGCGCGAAAGATCCCCGCTCGGAAATCTCGATCGCCATGGCCATCGTTTCGCGTTCCAGGTCCGCGTCAGGAACCACCTTGTTCACGAGCCCCATATCAAATGCTTCCAGCGCGGGAATCTTCGGATTTCGAAACCACATCTCCTTAGCACGCTTCTTTCCAATCAAGTCTTCAAGGTACCAAGTCCCGTAGCCCCCATCAAAACTCCCCATCATCGGGCCAACTTGCCTAAATATGGCGCTTTCTTTAGCGATAGTCAGGTCACAAACCACATGCAAAACATGGCCGCCACCCACCGCATAGCCATTTACCGACGCTATTACGGGCTTTTGCAGGCGCTCAATCGCTTCATACATTTCGAGTGTCGGCATCGCACCCGCGTAGAGGCGGGTGTCCTCCATTTCCTCCTTGCGTCCACCGATGCAGAAGAAGCGATCCCCCGCTCCAGTAATGACCAACACACGAGTCCGCGTTTCTCGCCTAACAGCCTCGATGCAATCACGAACCTCGATGCAGGTCGTCGGCGTGAACATGTTTCCGTCGTGCGGTCGATTGAGCGTCAAGATTCCAACTGGTCCCTCTTCGCGGTACAGGATAGTTTCGTATTTCCCGGTATCAGACATCAGATCACTCCTGCGTTTTTGTAAGCATCAATTTCCTGCTGGCTCGCGCCAACGATCCCTTTTAGAACGGAAATCGTGTCTTCGCCGAGTTTCGGCGGTGCCCTGTCGTAACCAGCGACTTTCTTATTGAAACGGATCCCAAGTCCGACCTGCGGGATCGGTGACTCTTGGTGTTCCATGGTGTAAAACAATTGACGAGCCAGCAGCTCCTCGTCTTGCACAACCTGGTCAACACGATTTATCGGACCAGCAGGTACCTTATGCTCACGGCACATCGCTAACCAGTACGATCGCGGATGCTGAACGAGATGATGTTGAATTTGTTCGACCAGCTCTCGCCGTCGGAGGACTCGACCAGCGTTGGTTGCTAGCGTCTGATCCTGAGCGAGGTCGCCTCGCCCGATTAAGGAACAGAACCTCAACCAAATAGCATCGTTGGGCAGTGCCAGTGTGATCGGTTCGTCAGCGGTCGCGAACACCTGATAGATTGCGATAACGCTATCTTTCGCACCAGAGCGTCTAGGAACCTCCCCGCTACCGAGATAACTCACAACCCTTGGGGTGAGAAATCGAGTCATACTCTCTACGAGAGAGACTTCGACGAAATGCCCATTTCCCGTGCGTGTTCGATCCATCAATGCCGCAAGACATGCCATCGCAGCGTCGGTTCCGCTTAGCAGATCGGCGGCGGGCGTTCCAACTTTTTGTGGATCGCTGTCAAGCTCACCGGTCAAATCCATTACTCCGCTGAACCCTTCTGCTATTAGGTCATAGCATGGATCGTTCTGGCGCCCCCCCCCAATGCCGAAACCAGTGAGTGAGACGTAGACGATGTCGGGCCTAACCGCACGAATGTCCTCATAGCGGATTTTCAGCTTTGTCAAAACCGAAGGAAGCTGGTTTGTAACGATTACGTCGCATTCCTTGACGATACTATGCAAAATATCTAGACCTTTAGCCGTCGAAAAATCGATCGTCACACTCTTTTTGTTTCGATTGACACTGAGAAACCAGAGCGCCTGTCCGGCAAGTGACGGCGGCGACCATTGCCGCGAATCATCTCCGTACTTTGGCCGCTCGACTTTAATAATCTCGGCTCCGAAGTCACCGAGTAACATCGTCCCGTAGGGTCCCGCTATCGAAGTCGTAAGGTCAAGAACACGAATTCCTTTGAGAAGCTCGAGACGGCCCCCCGGTGCGACACGGGGCAGAGACTGACTGGGAGAGACTGTCGTTTCGCTCATACCGTCCGCACCTCGAACTGCCCCCCTGTTACCCCGTCACGCAAAGCAAACTTCTGAACCTTCCCCGTTGGCGTCATAGGAAAGTTGGGCAACAACACCATGAACTCGGGCAACTTGTACTTCGCAACACCTTTCTCCTCAAGATAGTCAAGGAGCTCGGTGAGTTTTGGCTCATGATCAGTCCGAGGCACCACGAAAACGCAACTCTTCTCGCCAAGACGCGGGTCGGGAACGGCAACGACTGCTACTTCCCGGACAAGAGGATGACGGATTAGAAATTCCTCAATCTCGCTCGCACTGATCTTCAGGCCGCCTCGATTAATTACGTCCTTCTTTCGCCCGACGATGCGCATATAGCCTTCAGTATCGAGCGTCGCGAGATCGTTCGTAAATAGCCATCCATCCGGTGAGAAAGCTTGAGCAGTACGTTGTGGATCGTTGAAGTATCCAAGCGCGACGTGAGGGCCACGCGTTGCAAGTTCGCCGACCTCGCCAGGAGACATGATCCGGGTGTGACTCTCATCGAAGATGGCCAACTCTCCGCCGGGCATTGCCTTTCCATCCGTTCCCCAAATCTTGTCCTCAGGATCACCCGGCCACGACGTGCTCCCGACGAAGCACTCGGACATGCCCCACATGCCGACCAGCAAACATCCAAGCTTCTCTCGGGCGTCGAGGCCTAAATGACGCGGAATGGGAGCACCAGCGCATCCGAAATACCGGAACGAAGAAGTATCTCGCTCCACGGCGTTTGGGCTGTCCAAAAGCATTTTGACGAAGGGCGTAGCCGAGAGAGTGAAAGTGCAACGTTCTGCTTCAATGAGTCGCAACGCCTCTTCCGGGTCCCAGATGTCCTGCAAGACAAGCTTGCAACCGAGCGTTAGGGCCTGCCGCATTCCCCAAGTGAAGCCTGTACCGTGTCCAATCGGTGACGGTGCCCACACTACGTCTTCATGCGTCAGCCCTAAGAGCTTCGGCATAGTCCGCGTCGCATACATCATCGTGTTATGGGTATGCATGACGCCCTTGGGCTTTGACTCTGTTCCCGATGTGAAAACGAGTGCGGTAAGGTCATCGCCGCTCACCTTCGCTTCAGGTACGGCTTCATATCCAGCCTCTGCAATATCCCCATAGTTCCGCATCCCTGAGGGTGCCTCACCTCCAACAACGACAATTTCTTTGAGGTCTGGGAGGGAAGGCAACATCTCGCCGTACATCGCGGGGTAATCACAATTTCGGTAATTTCCCGGAATTACGGCGATGCGGGAGTGCGCGAATCCAAGAATGTATCCGAGTTCGTTCTCCCGGTAGATGGGCAAGAGCGGGTTCGTGACGGCGCCGAGTCTCGTTGCCGCCAAGTGCACCGCTACGAATTCCGCCCAGTTCGGCAGCTGCACCGAAATGACGTCACCTTTTCCCACGCCTACGGACGCGAAATACGCCGCTACCGCACGCGATTCCGCGTCCAGTTCCCGATAGGTCATGCGCCTGCCGTTTGGAGACACTACCGCAAGGGCGTCGGGCCTGAGTTCCACGGCCTGATTGAAGTCATCCAGCAATGTGCGCCCTTCCCACAGGCCAACTGCCTTGTAATGGCTAGCGAAGTTATCGGCGACTTCAGTCTCGATTTTCATCCCGTTCACCCTTAGGCCAGTCCGGCCTTCTTTCGCATGGCAAGGACGCGCGATTTACGCGCGGGTTTGAATTCTTCGCTACCTGTTGATTCGTATAGCGAGTTACTAACCTCGAAATGTTCGGTATAGCCAGTACGGTCCATTATTTCAATTGGCCCCTCTGGATAACCGAGACCGAGCCGAAGCGCCTTGTCCATCTCGCCCGGCTCGGCCAGTCCTTCATCAACGGCGGCGAGAGCCGAATTGATGAAGGGCCTAAAAAGGGTATCAACGATGCGCCCGTGAAAATCTCGGCAAATTGAGACCGACAGGCCTACTGATTCGAAGCAATTTCTGATGGCATCAATTGCGGCAGCACTGGTGGCGTTAGTACGAACGACCTCAATCAAGTCCGACGGTTCCGCTACTCCCAGCCGAAACCTTGCAAACCCGACGATGTTGTCGACTTGACCATCTCGCTTCCCGTGATGAAACTCGAGGCACTCCGTCTCGAGTTCGACCGCCACCACTGACTCTGTCGCAGCATTGACCTCAGCTAGCGCTTTAGCGCGATCAACCGAAGTTCCACCTACAATAAGCAAGACCTTGCAGTCAAGTTCGGCTGGCTGGCGGAGCCGGTCGCCCTCTGGCAACGACCGACTTGCGCCGCATTCGATTAAACGAAGAGTCATACGATCAGGCTCCAAAAGTACCCGTGGACGTGTACCGGTAGAACCCCTGTCCACTCTTTTTTCCTAGGTGACCGGCTGCGACCATTTGCCTGAGCAATGGCGGACAGTCGTGACGGGGATCATGTGTGACGCTATAGAATGCTTCGCAGAGTCGCAACTGTGTATCCAGACCGACCAGATCAACGAGCTGAAGCGGTCCCATGGGAAACCGAAGGGCTCCTCGAATCGCCCGGTCAATGTCGTCAGGCAATGCGACGCCTTTCTCAACGAGCCGAATCGCGTGATTGTTGATAGGTATAACGAACCGGTTGAGAATGAAGCCGGGCGTATCCTTCGTTCTCACCGGAATTTGACCCAGAGCAGTACAAATATCCTCTGCCCGTTGCACAACCGAATCGTCGGTCAGTAGACCAGGGGTCACCTCAACCAGCTTCATCAGCTGAGCGGGCAGGCAAAAATGAAGTCCAACAACTCGATTCGGGTGTCGACTCGCGCTAGCCAATTGTGTGATTGACAAGGTCGACGTATTCGACGCGATGATGGCATCCGGTCGAATCACTTCGTCTAAACTCTTAAAGAGGTCTGCCTTTGTTTGTATGTCCTCGAAGACCGCCTCAATGATCAGATCCGCTTCTGCGAGATCTTGTATCGAACTGGTCGCCGCGGTGCGGCGCAAAGTTTCAACGCCCGCTTCGTTAGTGGTCCGTCCAAGTTCCACCGATCGCCGCAAAAAGCGACCCATCTGTTCGATAGCCGCATGAGCTCTCGACCCGTCTACGTCGAAGACGATCGTCTTGGCACCGCCTCGCGCTGCGACGATCGCAATTCCAGTCCCCATCGTCCCGGTGCCTACGACTGCGACAGTCTTTTCCGACGGCTTATTCGACACGGCGCGACACCTCATAGTCGAGCTCGTAATACTTGGGGCGCCCGGCGAACCATGGGTCCCCCCAAAGTTGCTGGCCTCCGTCGATGGTGAGGACTTCGCCTGTGATGAACTTGCTGGCGTCCGAAGCGAGATAGGTGATCCCCTCACTGATGTCCGGGATTTCACCGGCATGTTTCATCGGGTTTGCCTGCCAAAAGCTTGCCCGCCCCTGCTCGTTGTAGTAGTTGAACGCGTCAGTTTCGATGGTTCCGGGCGCGAGACAATTAACTCGGATGCCGTATTCCGCCCATTCCACCGCTACCGACTTCGAGAGATACACCACCCCTGCTCGCGCGGCGCACGTGTGCGAGACCTGCGGCAAGCCTCGCCAAATTACTGCGACAACGTTGATAATGTTGCCCGGTTGGCTGTGCTGTTTCCAACGTTGCGCGGCCGCTTGCATCATGTACCAAGTACCGTTCAGATTGGTATCGACGACTGCAAGCCAGCCCTTAGGCTTAATGTCAATCGCTGGACTTGCGAACTGTCCGCCCGCATTGTTCACGAGGATGTCGATGCGGCCGAACTCGTTCCAGGCTTCATCCATCAGAGACGCGACAGCGTCTGGATCCCGAATGGTCATCGATCGCGTAAGCACTTTAGCGCCCAGTCCTTCAAGCTCAGACTTGGCAACCTCCATCCGCTCTGGGTCGCGACCACAGATGACTAAGGATGCCCCCAATCGGGCGAACTGCTCAGCAGCAGCCTTACCCAGCCCGGTTCCGCCCCCCGACACTAGAATCACCTTGTCCTTGAAAATACCGTCTCGAAATACGCTTTGCGACTTCGTTTCCGTTTGCATCGTTCGTTCTCTTCTGATCAAGATTCGTTGGTAAGGAGTGAGACTTGTGCCATAGCCCTCCGTTTTAACCATTGGGACGGTCGATAACGAGGGTCTCCGTAGAAGTCGAAGAGCTGCTGCAAGATGTTGAGAATGCGTTGGGAACCAAGCTTATCGCCCCACTCCAGCGGTCCGAGCGGGTATCCCAATCCCAGCTTCACCGCTCGATCGATGTCGCGTGGACTTCCAATGCGTTGCTGTGCTATGTCGCATGCGAGGTTTACAATGCTCGCGACCACGCGCTGTCCAATAAAGCCTGGACTATCATGGATGACCGTCGCTTGGACGCTTCGCGAGCGAAGCATATGTGCGAGACTGTCGCGCACCTCACGCCTTGTAACCACCGTGGGCATGAGCGTCAATCGCTTCACCGGCCATATCATGGTGTCGATGGCGATGCATCTGGTCATGTCAAGGCCGAGCCGGTGAGCACTTGTAGTTGCGTCCTCGCCTTCAGGGGACGTAACAATGATGCTGTCGGAACTGGGCGACACTCTGTCGTCCAGCGGAACTCCTAGTTCTTGGAACCACTTGTACAAAGTATTTGCGCCCGCATGGGTCGGCGCGACCCAGACGGGCTTCGCCGGCTCATCGGGTCCGACTTCTTCGATCGGTTCGATCCTTTGCGCGCCTTCGTACCGGTAAAATCCGCGCCCTGTCTTTTTTCCAAATAACCCCGCGGCGTGTTGCCTGGCGAGTAGCGGGTGCGGACGGAACCTCGGTTCCTCGAAATACTGGTGATAGATCTGCTTCAATACAGGGTATGAAACGTCAAGACCCGTATGATCGAAGAGTTCGAAAGGACCCATTCTGAAACCCAACGCGTCTCGCGCAACTCGATCGACGTCAATGACTTGACAAACTCCCTCCCCTACGATGCGAACTCCCTCGGTATAAAACGCTCGCCCGGCATGATTCACAAGGAAGCCTGGCGTGTCAGTAGCGAGGACCGAGGCGTGTCCGACGCCGTTCACGTACGTGCTTAACCGCTCGATGGTCCTGGTGTCCGTAAGCTGACCGGGAATGATCTCGACCAGCTTCATTAGCGGAACGGGATTGAAAAAATGCAGTCCGGCGACGCGTTGCGGGCGAGCGCATGCAGAAGCAATCTGCGTGACGATCAGTGAAGAGGTGTTGGTTGCGATAATCGTGTCATCGGCAACTACAGCTTCCAAATCAGCGAAAATCTTTTGTTTGATGTCGAGATTCTCCGCCGCAGCTTCTATAATTAGAGTCGCCTCTTTGATCTCCTCGATGGATTCACAGGAGCTGAGATTGCTGCATGCGCGCTCAGCCTCTTCCTCGCGTATCTGACCTTTCTCTGCGGATCGCCGTAACATCCTGCGCACGAAATCAATAGCATCTCGGCTGCGAGTCTGGTCTACATCGAATATAACCACGCGATTTCCGGCTGCGGCTGAAACCTGTGCAATGCCTTGCCCCATGACGCCGGCACCGACGACTGCAATGAACTCTGACATCTTCAAATGTCCTTAATTTGTGGTGCCCGCTTCTCTAGGAAAGCACGAGGACCTTCGCGGCCATCTTCACTTCTCATCGAGACAGTCGAGAGATCCGCTTCGATACGAAGTCCGTCCTGCAGCGTGGTATCTGTCCCACGAAGCGCGGCATCCCTGATAAGCCGTAGCGCGAGTAGACCATGGCGTGAAAAGCCACGGGCGAAGTCCTTTGCACCGTTGACGACGTTTCCTTCGACAATGCGATTAAGAAGGCCAATCCTAATTGCTTCCTTTGCGTCCGCCGTGCGGCCCGTCATGAGGATCTCTAAAGCGATACCGAAACCCACTAGGCGAGGCAGTCGCTGAGTACCGCCGTAGCCCGGCACCAAGCCAAGTTTTACTTCCGGCAGCCCAAACTTGGCGTTTGCAGTGCCGACCCGAAACGTACACGCCATGGCAAGCTCACACCCACCGCCGAGAGCGTAGCCGTTTACTGCAGCAATAGATGGGAGCCGAAAGTTTTCAATTCGCGAGAAGGTACCTTGCCCGAGTCGAGTACCGGAGTAGTCCTCTGGAATACTCCGATCGGTAAGCTCGCGAACGTCCGCGCCGGCGCAAAACGCCTTGTCTCCCGCCCCAGTGAAGATTACGACTCGTGCATCGGATTGCTCGATTTCATCGAGGATGTTTCCCAGCCTGCGCAGCATTTCGTAGTTAAGTGCGTTTAGCGCCTGCGGTCGATCAAGGGTTACGATCGCAAACTCATCAAGCCTTGAAAGCTCCAGCGACATGCATTCTCCCGACAGCCATCCACGCCCCTGACAGGGCCTTCCACGTTGGAAGGTCGACCATCAGGTTCGTTCGGCCCTTTAGAGAGAGTCTGCGCTGCGTCGCCGTGTACGGCAATTTTGGAATTGCGAAGGGTGGGTTTTAGCTTGGTGAAATACTATTTTGCTAGCGAGCGCAAATCACAGCGCCCTGTTAGCCACTTTTCAAGATGAAGTCAATGAGTTCACGCGCAAAGACGGGTAGCTCATCTTGGCTACGCACGCATATTCTAAGCTCGCGCATCGCCCATTCATCCAGCAACTGAATCGTCTTTATGCGAGCCGTCTTTTTGAGACGACGTGCAACCATTTCTGGCAGCACGCCGACACCAACGCCAGCTTCAATCATCTGGCACATTGCATCGAAGCTGCACACCTGTACTCGTTGCTGCATGCTTCCCGTAGATTGAGCAACCTCGTTTTGAAGAAAAGCTGTCGTTGCACTATGGGCCTCTAGTCCGATAAATGAATGCTGAAGTGCGTCCGCAAAATGCAAGAATGGCTGATCGGCGAATTCATGGTTCTCTGGTACCGCCAGAACAAGTCGATCTCTCTTGTAGGGTAAGGTCTCCAAGCCCTCCGCCCTTACATGCCCCGAGATAACGCCGATGTCTGCAATTTTTTCATGTACAGCCCGGACGATCTCAGCGCTCAGCCGCTCATGAAGATCGATAGTTATCGAGGTGTGGTTCTCGAAAAATTTCGCCAGGACGTTCGGTAGGATTTCTGAGATCGCCGTTGCATTCGCAAACAGCCGAACATGTCCTCTGACGCCTGCAGAAAAAGGCTGCATTCGCTCCTGAATCAAATCAACTTCTGCGAGAACCTTGTGCGCGTGCAGGAGAAAGACTTCGCCCGCCTGAGTCAGCGAGATGCCGCGCTTGTTTCTGTAGAAAAGTTGGGTGCCCAAAGACTCTTCTAGGTTTTTGATGCGCAGGCTGGCAGCGGCCAAGGACAAAAACGCTCGCTCCGCACCGCGCGTTAGACTTTCTTCTTCGGCAACTCGTGCGAAAACGCGAAGGTCAATCAGGTCGAAGCGAGCTATATTTGTGCTCATCGGTTAGCCCTAGGTCAGTGCGATCCGCTTCATGCATGCGGGCTCCGCGACTAGTATCGCAGAGCCCAAGGCCCGGCTCAAGCAGCCACCACCAAAGCACGTACTTGAGATTGGTGGCAGTTCGTGCGACCGCTTCCTGTCGACCTAGTCTAGCGATGATCCTGAGATGTGAACGCGTCGACCCTCGACTGCGGCCTGCTCGTCCCGCAATCCAGTGGAGAACCTTGATGGCGTCCAAGAACCTCGGTGCGCAGCGTGTGCCATGACGCAGATCTGCACCCATACTCGCGTAAACCCTTGCAACATTGCCGGGCACGGCTGCGACCGGGCCTCCCTTAAGATACGACGGCGGGACCGTCAATGTCCTCATTGAAGACTCGCCGCCTGTGGCGCTCTCTAAGATGAGCGGCTCCATCTGGATGTGCCCGGTCGCCGCGGTGATTCGGATATCGCCGTCGGTCCCATTAATCTCCCAGGTCAGCCCCGGCACCCCGCGCGATAGCCCGCCACGGTAGTGGAGCGACAGCGGGATGCCCCCTCAAGCGTCCCGCGCACAAGGACTTGCTCAGGCGCGTCAGTCGGCTATGATTCCCCAGTATTCCCTACTACCGCTTCGCTTCTGCGATTACAGACAATCGCCGATACCTGCTCGATGTCGCCAAATACATAGCCGAGTGAGGCGAGCATGTGCCCTGTAGGAATGGTCAACATAGTGGCACCATTACGACTATCCAAGAGGTAGCTGCTCGTCGATTTGTTCTCGACCATTCCACCCCAGCCACTACCTCTTGCAATGACCGTCGTTGATAAGACGTTGCCAACGAAACCGTCCGAGATCAATTGGCGCAGATAGGCAACCTCTGGCGCCAGACGAGCCTGCATTCCGACAACGCCCAGCACGCCCTTCCCTTCGACCAGCTTGCCCAGTATCTCGGCCTCTTGCACGCCGTTGCCCAAGGCCACTCGCAATAGACATGCTTGCCGTGTGCGAACGCTGCTTCGACGATTGAGAAGTGGTGAGGGACCCTAACGGTAACAGCGACGATATCGATATCCGCGTCGCTCACCAACTGCTCAACATCCGTGTACGCACGCGCCAATGCGCAAGCGCCGGCCGCCCCTCGCGCACTGGCGAAACTTGTGTTCTCCATGCCCGCAATCTTAAAATCGTCCGATAAAGTGCGTAACGCCGGTACATGTGCGCGGGCAGCCCTGTAAGCCAACAATTCCAACGCGAAACCTTGACACCGCCATTTGGTTCCCCCAGCAACACTCCCATCGCCATGACGACGTATAAGCCACTGTTTGTGACCTAGCACTCCTCATTCGCACCCCATCGAAACGAGGGGCACTCTCAGGAGCTAAAGCTATTGGCCCGTCCGGTCCTCCTTGAAATCGACGAGCCACCGCCGCAAGCCAGGAACAACCGGGCAATGTCCAATCGATCTCGCTCCGAATGCGCACACTCACCGACGCGGGGCTATGGGCATCGTTGGCCTATCGTGTCGCCGTCATGCGCCTTGCTCTCGTCGAGGGAGTGTCTTCCGAGTGGCTCGAATCGTCTCGAACATTTACTTCCTTGCGGAAATATAGGGCGATGACTATCGCGAGAATCTGGCATACCGCCAACCCGATCAGGCCTGAGCGGAAACTTCCCGTTGCCTCGCGCAGCAGCCCCATAATGTTCGGGCCAACTACACCACCGAATGACCCAATGGTATTGATTAGGCCGAATGCGGCGGCAGCCTGCGCGCCACCGATCAACGCGTTCGGCATGCCCCAAAACACGACATTGCCCGCAAGAACGCCCATCGCGGCAACCGTCAGTCCCACCATCTTCAGCAAAGGAGTTGGAGCGTAGGCAGTGAGCAACAGACCGACTATCGCAAGTACAGCGCAAAAAACGTTGTGCCAGGCGCGCTCACCCGTACGATCTGAGTTTCGTGACAGCACCACGATCGCGGCAGCGCCGAAAAGTGACGGGATCGCGCTAACGAAGCCGACCTGAGTCGTGGAAAGGCCAAAATCCTTGACGATCTGAGGAAGGAAGAAGGTAACGCCGTAGATGCCAACAACAAACACGTGATTGACGAGCGAGACCAACCAGATTCGCCAATTTGTCAAGATCCGGAAAACAGAACTATCACTGATCTTAAGACCTGTCCGCTCTTCCGCTATGGTAGTAACCAGCCATTGCTTTTCCGCGGGTTCGAGCCAAGACACTTCGCTTGGGCGGTCCGGAAGAACAAAAAACACGACAATGCCTAGGAGGATGGTTGGAATGCTCTCGACGATGAACAACCATTGCCATCCCTTAAGTGCAAGTGCACCATTGAGATGTTCCATTATTAGGCCGGAAAGCGGGTTGCCGATCAAGCTCGCGAGCGGATTTGACACGAGGAACAGGCCAACCATTCCATTGTAGTAACGTCTAGGAAACCAGCCTCGGAAGAAATACAAGGTGCCAGGAACGAACCCTGCCTCTGCCATACCGAGTAGGAAGCGCAGTACGTAAAACTGAGTCGGCGTGGACACCCAGGCCATTGCCAGCGACGCGGCGCCCCAAACCACCATGATGCGCGCGAGCCACTTTCGCGCACCAAATTTTCCCAGTGCCATTGAACTCAAGATCTCTGAGGAGCAGTAACCCCAGAAGAACAACCCGACGCCGAAGCCGAATGCTGCAGGGCTGAGCCCGAGGTCGGCGTTCATGGTCAGCGCCGCCATTCCGACGTTGATACGATCTAAGAAGCAAAGCAAAAAGCCGAACATAATAATTGGTAGGATGCGCCAACCACATTTCCGGACGACGTGGTCCGGATCAACTTCACCGTACATAGGAAAGTTGGCCACGGATCAGTTCCTCCCGATGATCAGGTTGGATAGCAGCGGATCACGAATGACGATCATGCAGGCGGCCATAGAGGCGTCTCCTAGTTTTGGAATGTTTTGACAGATCTGAGGCTGCATCCTTACATGTCTGCCACGCGTCGGCGCAAGCTCGAATCTATTGAAGCGCGTCAGCCTCCACAATCAAGTTTTGGCAAACTGTGGCTTCAGGTCCGGCGAATGTACGGATTCCAAGGTACGCGGGTGATCCGTTGGCGGCCTCGCGGTCGACTGACTCGATCTGCGACGATCCTGCACGGGTGTCTGAATGCAAGCTACACAGCGTCAAGCGGCACGGCCGGCCGGTCAGTCGGTCGCCTCGCGTGATAACCCTACTTCCGGCTAATTGTC
The DNA here is from genome assembly GCF_023631405.1 of Caballeronia sp. GAWG2-1. Classification (NCBI taxonomy): domain Bacteria; kingdom Pseudomonadati; phylum Pseudomonadota; class Betaproteobacteria; order Burkholderiales; family Burkholderiaceae; genus Caballeronia; species Caballeronia sp. GAWG2-1. The sequence goes on along the minus strand of NZ_JALQDD010000045.1, from coordinate 226,855 downwards.
ATCGGCGAGTCGTTTGTTGGTGAAGGCCCGTGCTGCGTAGCAGCACAAACTTCAGCACTTTGGCGTCGGCGCAGCTGGTATTCGGGTCGCCGACTCCCTCGCTCGCGCAGCTGATCCCCGGAATACAGGCTGGGAGCCATCGCGGTGAGGCGCTGATATCGCCTCTTTCTGTAATGCTGGGAGCCGACCGCAATGACCACACTGGAGCTCTTCAGCCGTTCGCGGAGACGGGCACCGAACTGCATTAAAAACATATCCGCAGCGCCAGGAAATGGAGAAGAGGTCGCTGTTAGTCTTGTGCGAGGACCGCTTGCATCTACAGTCTCGTGCTTACGTGCCGCGCGTGCGACGTCGAGCCATATGCGTACCTGCTTCACGTACTGACTCAACTGCCTCAACGAGCGCAAGACGCTGACATAAGCGACCTATTGCCATTTCGGTTCATGCAGTCTCGGGTTTCGATCGACGCCGGCAGTAAAAAAATCACACGCAAACGTCACGCTTCCATGCCAACAGATTTGCGGCGCTAGGCGAAAGTCATGCGCGCGCCGGTGCACTCAAATTAGCGCTTACGACTTTTTAATGGATTCGATCAACACGAGCCTGCGTTTCGCTGATCCGGCCACGCAACGACAGCGCGCAGCGTTGCCCGACGACTGCGTCCCTTACCATGAATGAGCCGCCGTAGCCGGGGGCACGGCCCTCCTAGGCCAGTAGCGCCCACGACGCGCGGAAGGCTGTCTCTCGCCGGCGCCATCGCCCTCCTCCCGCAACCCACGAGCGCGGCTAGCAAGGAGCCGCCATAGCGCAGCAAATAGAGAGTTTCGAAAACATTGACCATTAGTCGCATCTGCAATTCACTCAAGCTGCAGCAATCGCTGACAACACCCTCGCCAACAAGAAATCCGTGGCCATGTCTGGAACACAGTACATTGCTCGACATCAGTTGCCAAGCGGCGGCATGTGCACTTATTCGCTAAGGATTCCTTATTGACGAGTGATCATGTTAGTTAGCAAAATATGGATTTCAGATCAGTCTGTAATGCTCACGTATCCGCACACCTGCTGGTGCGCCCATGTTAATGGTTGGGCGAATTCGGCCGAAGCTCTGCTTCAATCTGGTCGATTCGACGGCAGCGTTGCTCCCAGTGATTCAGGCACTTGCCGAAGCAACTGATACTCGGCCACGCCCATTGGCTTGGCGCCCCCCCGCAGGGCATATTCCGGGACGAGCCGGTCCTTTTCCTTGCACAGGAGCAAACCGATCGTGGGTTGAACCACCCCCGCTTTCACCTGCGCATCGATCGTAGAAAGGTAGAAGTTGAGCTGGCCCGCATACTCCGGACGGAATGAGGTGGTTTCAGTTCAACGACCACATAGCAGCGCAGTTTCAGATGGTAGAACAGTAGATCAATTAAAAATTCATCACCTCCGACCTCCAGCCGGTATTGCCGCCCGACAAACGCGAATCCTGCGCCTAACTCAATTAAGAAACCGGGTAATATGCCAGGTAAGCGCCTGCTCAATGTCACGTTCTTGCGCATCCTCTGTCAGACAAGAAAGTCGAAGATGTATGGATCCTTTAGAGCGTCTTGGGCAAGATCGGACCGTGGCGGGGGTAAGGTTTTCCCGAAATTGATCACGGCGCTGCCGGCTCGCGTATAAGCCGCTGCCTTGATCTGCATCGTCAGCACCTGTCGCGACCAGCCATGCTCAAGCGTCTTGCCGGCATACCAGTTTCGTCGCTCTGGATCCTTGACCTTGTCCAGCAAGGTACAAAGATGGAACCAAGGCAATTGTGCAGCAGGCTGCTGCACAAATTCCGCGTCGGGCCACGCCTGCGCCAGCGAGCGCATATATTTCAGGTTTTGCGGGGAAAAACTGCGCATGTCTGGAAACACTGCTTTCAGGTTCCGGGCAAGCCGGTCAACTACTGCGGCGCCCCACCCTTGGCGCTGTTGACGATCTAAGATTTCCCGGCCGATCTGCCAGTACAGCATCACGAGTTCGCGGTTCACGCTGGTGACTGCGCGAAGTCGGGTTCCTCGACCCTCTCTTTAATTTCAGCGAGCCAGCGTCTGTAGTCGTCGCCCCACGAATCGTTGGCCAGGTTATCGCTCATGCAGTCTTTGCGGTTGCTTGATGGGGCTTCATTATCCAAGCATCGTCAACTTCAAGCAATCGCAGGCTTCGAGAGGCATACAGATCCAATGGGTGCGACATCGGTCCTGCCCAAGTACGACACCACACTCTGCTTCGGTAGCTTTAAAAGGAACAATTCGCTTGAAGTCAATCGCTTGATGCTTCGACGGCCTTTCGACCGTCTCTCACTGCTATCGCCGGCAGCGGCTCGCACTGGCGAACCGCAACGAAAAAAGTCGACACATCCCGCGTCGGCAAAAGAGCTGCAAGTCGGAGGCCCCTGAGAGATTGACTCAAGCCAATCACCCGCTGCCACCGTGCACAATCGCCGACTCGTCAGTCTTAGGCAGCTTTTCAGCATATGAGTGGCCAAGAAGCGCACTTTGTCTGCCAGTGCGGCCGCGCGCGCCGAACTCGGCATATCAAATTTAACCGAGCCGTCTCTTAGTAACAGTGCAAGACAAAGCGCAGCGTCCTGGAAGTCAGGATAAGCGCTCTCCGACGAAACAGCGTATCGAGCGTGATCGCGCCGGAAAGCAATCGCGAGAGTTCAGGCATTCGGCCAGCCGCCTGCTATTCAAGCGAATAAGCGGCGTCCTGCAAACATGAACGGATCCTGCTGAGATTTGCCATGCGGGTCCGTTTGTGACTGGCGCCCGTCGGTGACAGATCCGGTTAATGTTTGCGCATCCGCTTTGAACCTACAGACTCGGGTCTAGCGGCACCCGTCGCTCCGTGCCCCAGCCGAGTCGTGAGGGATTTGACTTTGTACCGTGCCCAAGCAATTGCCGATATCGAGAAGATGGAATCCGCCGGCAACAAGCTCTTTGCAACTTACGCCGGAGTCAGTGGTCCGAACCAGTAAGACGATGTAACGCCTCCGTCCATTAAGAAGTCGCTACCGGTGATGAAGCCGCCATCCGGCCCCATGAGAAGCGCCGCGACATTGCCAACCTCGTCGGGCGTGCCGGCGCGCCTTGCCGGGCTGCCGTCGATCATGCGGCGATAGCCTTCGCCACGCGGGCCGGAAAGCTCGTCCTTTGCCAGCGGCGTGATGATGATGCCGGGACTGATCGTGTTGACGCGCGCGCCGCGCTTACCCCAACGAACGGCTTCAAACATCACCCGAAGCGCATTGCCGCGCTTCGACAGCTGATAGGCGTGCAGGGAATCCTTCACATGGTCGAGCTGCAGCAGGGGCAGCTTCAACAAGTCCTCGACGGGTGTCGTCGCGAGCGCCTTATCGTCGTCGGTCGATAGCGGCGGCAGGCGGTGTCCCGACTGCGATGCGATGACAACCCCCGAACCGCCTTCCGCGACTACCTTACCGAATTCTTCGAGGATGACCGCCGTGCCGTAGAGATCGACTTTTAAGATCGTCTCCGGCGAGGCCTGCGACGGCGAGACGCCCGCCGCATGGATAAGGCCGTGGATTTCGCCGATCGACGTTGCCTTTGCGACAAGGGCTTCGATCGACGCGCGCGACGAGATATCGACGGCCGTCGTCGTCACCTCGAACCCGGCTTCGCTCAATGTCTTTGCCGCCGCATCGGCGTTTTCCTGCCGCAGGTCAGCGAGCAGAAGATGCTTGCCGGCGCCGACCCGGCGCGCGATTGCCTGGCCGATCGAACCAGGGCCGATTACAACGATGACTTTCTGCATGATGTCCTTCTTTCTTCTGGCGTCAGCGGTCGCTCACGCCGATGCTGTTGCGAACGTAAAGGCCTGGCGTGGTTGCAATCTTCGCAATCAACCCTGACAGGCTGTCGAGTGAAATGTCGTGGCCCGCGAACGGCTCGCCCTTCTGCGTGAGCTTGTACGGCCCTGCCGGCTCACGCGTGAACCAGCCCGGCCGCAGGATCGTATAGTCGAGATCGGAGGCCTCAATCAGCGCGGCCGAATCCCGGTAAGGGTGGAGAATGCTGCGATATCTCTCGCCAGGTACCTCGCTGTAAATCCCCATCGAGCTAATGAAGATCAGCCGCTTGAGACCAACCGCGTGCATCGCGTCGATGATGCTTTCCACCTGTCGGGCCATGTCGCCCGACAGGTTTGCATATACGACATCCTGGCGCTGCATGGCGTCTTGCAGCGCAGCCGTATCGATAACGTCGCCCTCGATGATGGTCACGCGGTCAGGAACAGGATTTTTGAGCCGTTTCGCCTGACGTAGATACAAAGTCAGTTCGACATCGGCGCGTTTGAGCAGAACGCGCGTCGTGTTCCGCGCCAGCCCGCCATTGGCTCCCAAGATCAGGATTTTCATTGCGCGCTTTCCGCCGCTTCGCCGAGCGTCGCCATGTCGATCACAAAGCGATATTTGACGTCGCCCGCGACCGTACGGTCATAAGCCGTGTTGACGTCCTTCATCGCGATCGTCTCGATGTCGCAGACGATATTGTGTTGGCCGCAGAAATCGAGCATTTCCTGCGTCTCAGGCAGGCCGCCAATCAGCGAACCCGCCATCGAGCGGCGTTTGAAGATGAAGGGGACGCCGCTTGCATGGGTCAGCGTCTCGACCGCGCCGACGATGACCATCGTGCCGTCGCGTTTCAACAGGTTCATATACGGATCGGTGTCGTGGCCGACCGGGATCGTGTTAAGCAGGAAATCGAACGAGCCGGCCGCCTTGGCCATAGAGGCCGCGTCTTTCGAGATCAACACTTCGTCCGCGCCCAGCTTTTTCGCATCTTCACCTTTAGCCGGCGACGTTGTAATCATCACGACGTGCGCGCCCATCGCATGGGCAAATTTGACGCCCATGTGGCCGAGGCCACCCAGACCGATAATGCCGACCTTTTGCCCTTCCCCGACTTTCCAGTGCTTCAGCGGCGAATAGGTCGTCACGCCGGCGCAGAGCAGCGGAGCCGCAGCGGCCGGATCCAGATTATCGGGAATGCACAGCACGAAACGCTCATCGACCACGACCTTGTCGGCATAACCGCCGAAGGTGAACTTGTGCGGGGTGCCGCCGATCTTGTCTTCGCTGTTATAGGTCGCCGTGAAGCCGTTCTCGCAATATTGTTCAAGCCCGTCATAGCACGAGGCGCAATGACGGCAGCTGTCGACCAAGCAACCAACGCCGACCAGGTCGCCCGCCTTGTATTTCGTTACCTTGTCGCCGACGGTCGACACGCGGCCGACAATCTCATGGCCTGGCACATAGGGGTAGCGCGTCCCGCCCCATTCGTTACGGGCGGAGTGGATATCGGAATGGCAGATGCCGCAATAGAGGATGTCGATCGAGACATCTTCCGGCCGAGGCGTGCGGCGTTCGAAGCTGAAAGGCGCGAGCTGGGCTTTGGCGGACCCTGCGGCGAACCCAAATGCTTTCATGACATGTTCCTTATTGGTTATTTGCCAACGCGTGCCTGCAGGTGAGCCGGATAACGGTCGCCCTGCACGGCGATAGCCGAAAGCGCAGAGTCGATGTCGCGCAGGTTCTCGGCGGTTAGTTCAAGATCGGCCGCGCCGACGTTTTCTTCCAGACGGTGCAGCTTCGTCGTGCCGGGGATCGGGGCAATCCAGGGCTTCTGGGCGAGCAACCAGGCAAGCGCGACTTGCGCCGGCGTAGCATTCAGCCCGCCCGCAATCTGTTTAAGCACATCAATCAAACCCTGATTGGCTTGGCGGTTCTCTTCCGAGAAACGCGGGACGACGTTGCGGAAGTCCGATTTATCGAAGCTGGTAGTCGCGTCGATCGCGCCTGTCAGGAACCCCTTGCCGAGCGGGCTGAACGGCACAAAGCCAATGCCGAGTTGTTCGAGCAGCGGCAGGATCTCCTTTTCTGGCTCCCGCCACCATAGCGAATATTCACTTTGCAGCACGGAGACCGGTTGCACGGCATGGGCGCGGCGGATCGATTGCGCGCCCGCTTCGGACATGCCGAAATGCTTCACCTTGCCCTGCTGGATCAGCTCCTTGACCGCGCCGGCAACGTCTTCCAGCGGCACATTTGCGTCCACGCGGTGCTGGTAAAAGAGATCGATGCGATCGGTCCGCAGCCGCTTCAGGGCCGCATCCGCCACTTCGCGAATGCGCTCCGGCCGGCTGTCCTGACCTTTGCTGGCGTCGCCATCCTGAAAGCCGAACTTTGTCGCTATCACTACCTGGTCGCGAAACGGCTCCAGCGCTTCGCCGAGCAATTCCTCATTCGCGCCCTGAGCATAGGCTTCAGCCGTATCGAAGAACGTTACGCCGCGTTCGAATGCAGTGCGGATCAGTTTGATGGCCGCGGTCTTGTCGGCGGCCGGACCATAGCCATAGCTCAACCCCATGCAGCCGAGGCCGAGAGCGGACACTTCAAGCCCGCTTTGCCCGAGAAATCGTTTTTGCATAATCATCTCCTTGCATGTAATGGCCGCTAGCTTAGGCGTGCTGTTCATGGCCGGTTCCCCGCGCGCCCTGCACCTCGATCCCGGCCGCAGCCGCTTCGATTTCATGAACGTCGTCTGCCGTGAGCACGACGCTCGCCGAGGCTAAGTTTTCCTCAAGGCGGTGCAGCCTTCGCGTTCCCGGAATCGGCACAATCCACGGTTTCTTGGCAAGGAGCCATGCGAGCGCAATCTGGGCGGCGGTCGCCTGTTTTTTACCGGCAATCTGATTCAACAGATCAACCAGTGCCTGATTTGCCTGCATCGCTTCAGGGGTGAAACGCGGGAACCATGACCTGACGTCGGACTTGTCGAAGCCCGCCTTCGGATCGACTTTGCCCGTCAGAAAGCCCTGGCCTAAAGGGCTCCAGGGTACGAAGCCGATGCCCAGCTCCTCGCATGCCGGCAGCACCTCAGCCTCGACATCGCGCGCCCACAGGGAATACTCGTTCTGAACAGCGACTACAGGCTGTACCGCATGAGCCCGCCTGATCGTAGCCGCGCCGACTTCAGAAAGTCCGAAATGCTGGACTTTGCCTTCACCGATCAAATCCTTCACCGTGCCGGCGACGTCTTCGGCCGGCACGTTCGAATCGACGCGGTGCTGATACAAAAGATCAATGCGGTCCGTGCGCAGGCGCTTGAGCGAGGCCTCGACCACCTCGCGAATATGCTCCGGCCGACTGTTGAAGCCCTTGCGTTCGCGCGTCTGGGGATCGATGTTGAAACCGAATTTCGTCGCGATCACAACTTTGTCACGCAGCGGCGCAAGGCCTTCCCCGACCAAATCTTCGTTGACGAAAGGACCATACACTTCCGCAGTGTCGAAGAACGTCACGCCGCGATCGACGGCAGCGTGCAGCAACGAAATCATCTCCTGCTTGTCGGGCGCGAGGCCGTAGTTGGCGCTCATGCCCATGCAGCCGAGTCCGAGCGCCGAAACTTCCAGTCCATTCTTTCCGAGAATGCGCCTTTGCATCGTTCGATTCTTCCTTTCAGCGGTCAATCGCGGCGTCGAGGGCTGCAGAAAGCGGCGCACCCTTGATATCGATCGTGGCGAATGCGTTGTCGATCCCACGCAGATCGTCCGACGTTAGGACGAGATCCGCGGCCGGCAGGTTGTCATCCAGGTGCTCGATCTTCGTGCCGCCTGGAATGGGTGCGACCCACGGCTTCTGCGCGAGGAGCCACGCCAGTGCGATTTGCGCTGGCGTGCTGTTCTTGCGAGCGGCCAGACCATTCAGGAAATCGACCACCTTGAAATTCGCTTCCATCGCTTCGGGCGCGAAGCGCGGAAAATCCCGGCGCAGATCGTTCGCGTCGTCGAACGTCATACCGCGTTTGATCTTGCCCGTCAGGAACCCCTGTCCGAGCGGCCCCCACGCCACCAGGCCGATGCCCAATTCTTCGCACAGTGCAAACTTCGTTTGTTCCGGCTCGCGCATCCACAGGGAATAGTGGTCCTGAATCGCCGTGACGGGCTGCACTGCATGCGCCTTGCGGATGCTGGAGGCGCTTGCTTCGGACAGGCCGAAATGTAAAACTTTGCCTTCGGCGATTAGGTCTTTGACAGCGCCGGCGACGTCTTCCATCGGAATGGCCGGATCAACGCGGTGCTGATAAAGAAGGTCGATGCGATCCGTGCGCAGCCGCTTCAGCGACGCCTCGACCACCTCACGGATATGCGCGGGGCGGCTGTCGAGACCGACTAGCTCGTTCTTTTCGTTGATCGCGAAACCGAATTTAGTGCAAATCAGCGCCTGATCGCGAACGCCTTCCAGTGCCTCGCCCACCAGTTCTTCATTCACGAAGGGACCGTAGCCTTCTGCGGTGTCAAACAGCGTCACACCTCGATCCACGGCTGATCGGATGACCTGCAGAGCTTCTTTGCGCTCGGTCGCCGGTCCCAAGCCGAAGCTCAGACCCATGCAGCCGAGGCCAATGGCGGACACTTCCAGCCCGCTTTTTCCAAGAGTACGCGTCTTCATGACTTCAACTCCTCAACTTTCCGAGGCGGCCGCACCAGCCTCGTACTGCTCGTCAGAAACCTTTTCCATCCAGGCAACGGGGCTGCCGTCTTGAGACTCAGCAATGGCGATATGCGTCATGGCCGTGCTCATCGTCGCGCCATGCCAGTGCTTCTCACCGGGCGCAATGCAGACGACATCGCCCGGCCGGATTGCTTCAACCGCACCGCCGTCGCGCTGGACCAATCCAAGGCCGGCAGTCACGATCAGCGTCTGCCCGAATGGGTGTGTATGCCATGCAGTCCGCGCGCCCGGTTCGAACGTGACGGTTGCCCCGCCGATCCGCGCCGGCTCGTCGCCCGCGAATGGCGCGTCGATCCTGACCGTTCCCGTGAAATATTCAGCCGCGCCTTTTGCGGACGGCTGCGATCCGCATCTCTTGATTTGCATGAGGGTTCCTTTGCCATTTAGCTTGCCTTCCAATGTAGCAGCACGGGTTCATGCGATTAAGAGCTAAAATCCGCATGATGCTAGAAGACAGACTTATTAATGGCGCGCTCTGACTTATCCGATATCACCGCTTTCTTGGCTGTCGTGCGGGAGGGCAGCTTCACGAAGGCCGCCGCAAAGCTCGGCGTCTCTCAGTCGGCCCTCAGTCAGACGGTGCGCAACCTGGAGGCTCGGCTTGGGCTGCGACTTCTGACCAGGACGACACGCAAGATCTCGCCGACCGAGGCCGGCGAGCGGCTGGTTCGATCGGTCGGTCCCCGTCTGGACGAGATCGAAGCCGAGCTGAGCGCGCTGAGCGCGTTGCGCGACACGCCGGCGGGTGTTGTGCGCATCGCCGCCGGAGAGCACGCGGCAGAACTGCTGTTGTGGCCGGTGATCGAGCGGCTGCTGCCCGACTACCCGGATATCACGATCGAAATCGTCATTGACAATGGACTGACGGACATTGTGGAACAGAGGCTCGACGCGGGCGTTCGCCTTGGCGAGCAGGTCGCCAAAGATATGGTCGCCATTCGCATCAGTCCAGACGTGCGCATGGCGGTAGTCGGCACGCCGGCGTATTTTGCGCGGCACGCTAAGCCGAAGACGCCGCAGGACCTGACGGCGCACAACTGCATCAACATCCGGTTGCCGACGGCCGGCGGAATATATGCCTGGGAGTTCGAAAAGGGCGGGCGTGAACTGAACGTGCGCGTCGAAGGACAACTCGTGTTTAACACCGCGACAATGGCAGTGAAAGCCGCGCTTGCAGGCGTCGGTCTTGCCTTCGTCCCGGAGCAGCGCGTGTTGTCGCAGCTCGAAAGCGGAGAACTCCTGCGAGTGCTGTCTGATTGGTGCCCGTCATTTTCCGGCTTCCACCTGTACTATCCCAGCCGCCGGCAACCCACTCCTGCTTTCGTCGTGGTTGCGAATGCGCTTCGTCAAGGCGCGAAGGTCTCCGGCACCAAACAGACCGGATAGGTGGTCCTCGGTCTTCCTGTGTCGTGCCGATCGTGTGCAGTTGCGCCTAGCGACGCACTTACTTTCGCCCCGCCCTGGCAACGGGTTAGGGCATTTTCACTTTGCGGCGAGGCAGGTTGACGTGAGCGAGTCCACAATCGTCGTCAATGGTTGACATTTAACCGTGAAACAATGTATTTTAGACCACGACGGATTTATCGTGCTGCCACTTACATTCAATATGCCCCGAATCAAATTGTCAGGAGAGGAGTTGCTTGTACCGGCTGGGCGCGGTGTCTCGGAGGGCAAAACGCAAGCGAAAACTGGCAAATCGCGAGGCGCACCAAAAGACAAGGAGACTGCGGGGCCCGTCCGTAAGCCGAGCGCTTTGCTCGTTAATCGCATCCAAGCGCCGAAACCGCACGATTTGCTTGCCAGTCAACTGCGTGAGGCAATCTTGCGTGGAGAAATCGCGGAGGGGGACACCCTTCCGCCGGAGCGGGCGCTGGTCGAGCAGACCGGGCTGAGCCGTGGCGCCGTGCGCGAAGCACTCCGAGTTCTGGCAGTCGAGGGGCTCGTGCAGACAAGACCCGGGCGCTTCGGCGGCAACGTGGTGACGCTGCCCGGAACAGAGTCCATGGCTAACAGCATTTCCCAATTCGTCCGTGGACGGCAGCTTCCCTTGCGAACCTTGCATGAGACGCGCGAGACACTCGAGCCCGCGCTGGCGCGGCTGGCGGCGGTTCATCGTACTAACGAAGACGTGCAGATGTTAGCGGCGCTGCACGAAGAGCTAATCAGCTCCGTGAATAATTTCCAGCAGTTCTCGCAGGCCAATATCAGGTGGCACAACGCCGTCGCGCGTGCGAGCGGTAACGAGCTGCTCGCGGGCGTGCTGTATGCGATTTCCTATGGTGTGGCGTTGTCTACGACGACGGAGGAGTACGACACCACGGACACCCGTAACCAGGTCATTCGCATACATTCGCAAATCAACGCGGCCATCGAAGCGCGTAACCCGGAGCTAGCCGAGAAACGCATGCGTCAACACATCGGCGCGACACATGTTCGAGCCACCGCACCGGACACTTTACACGTACCGCTCTCCCACGACTGAGCCACCGACGACGTCTGGCGCGCACGCCGCTTTTCTCGGGTTCGCATTCAGTAGTCCGAGCCCCTTCTTCTCCGCATGCTCCTTTGCGGCACGGATCGCGCGGTCGAAGCTGATGTCCGTCGCAACATGCCTTCGATCGACGTTTATTAGCCATTGATTGAAGCAAAAGCGCCAGCGAATTCTGCGTTCCTCGAGGAGCGCCGAGAACCATCGCCATAGCGAAGCATCATCGAAATTTGCGGCTGCGGCAGCCTCGAAACGCATTCGTTGCATTGTGTCCATATTTGCCTTCCCAAGAATCGTTGACCTTGTCGAGTCAGCGGCACGTCCAGTCTCAAGCATGCGCAATGGCGATAGCCCGGACATTCAAAAACGAATCCAGCGCCTCCGGACCGCCCTCCGTTCCGTAGCCGGAGTCCCTGACGCCTCCGAAGGGCAATTCGGCCGAAGGCATGGCTGGCATGTTCATCCAGAGCATGCCGACATCGACCCGGCGAGTCAGAATGTCCGCGTTGACGAGCGATCTCGTGAATGCATAGCCGGCGAGACCATACGAAAGTCGATTCGCCTCGGCGATCGCGTCTTCCAGCCGTTCGAAGCCGCGAATCGCCGCGATCGGACCGAATGGCTCTTCGTTGAAAATCTTCGTGTCTAGCGATACATCGTCCAGCACCGTCGGAGCCCAGAAGTTTCCGACATCGCCGATGCGGTGCCCGCCCGCCATCACTCGTGCGCCTTTGCTCACGGCGTCGTCGCACAGTTCGGTCATGGCTTTGAGCCGTCGCGAATTGGCAAGCGGACCCATCTGCGTTGCTTCGGCCAGACCATCGCCGGTCTCGAGATCTTGCGCGAACTCCGCGATGGCGCGAGCGAAGTCTTGCCGGACGCTCTCATGAACGAGGAATCGCGTAGGCGAGATGCAGACCTGCCCCGCATTGCGGAACTTGGCCGCGCCCATGCATTTCACTGCCAGCCCGAGGTCGGCGTCGTCGCACACGATGACCGGCGCATGACCGCCGAGCTCCATGGAGACCCGCTTCATATGCGCTCCGGCCAGCGCGGCAAGCTGCTTGCCGACCGGTGTCGAACCGGTGAACGTCACCTTCCGGATGACCGGATGCGCGATCAGATAGCTGGATATTTCACCCGGATCTCCATAGACGAGATTCAGCACACCCGGAGGCAATCCGGCTTCCTGGAAGGCGCGGACGAGCGCCGCCGGGCTGGCGGGCGTTTCCTCCGGCGCCTTCACGATGATCGAACATCCCGCGGTCAGCGCCGCGGCAACCTTGCGCACGACCTGATTGATCGGGAAATTCCACGGCGTGAAAGCTGCAACCGGGCCGACCGGGTCCTTGATCACCATCTGCCGCGTCGACACACTGCTTCTGTGCGGCACGATGCGGCCGTACACGCGAAATCCTTCCTCGGCGAACCATTCGACGATCTCGGCGGCGGCCAACGTCTCGCCCCTTGCTTCACCGAGCGGCTTGCCTTGTTCCAGCGTGAGCCGCGTAGCGATCGAATCCGCGTTTGCCCGCAGGAGTTCGGCGGCCTTGCGCATGATCTTGCCGCGCTGCGCGGGCGTGAAATCGCGCCATACCGTGAAGCCCCGCTGCGATGATTCGAGCGCACGATCCAGATCCGGGAGACCGGCATGCGCGACGCCGCCAATCTCCCGGTCGTTGGCCGGATTTTTGACCGGCAGGGTGCGGCCGTCGGCGGCGTCCTGCCACTCGCCGTGGATAAAGAGCTGGGTATCGGGATAGCCCATTTGTCGCGACTCCGTAAAATGGCATGCAATCAGCATCGCAGTGCTTAGTGGGTAATGTTCAGCGCCACGAGAAATCGCGACACCATGTTGTAAGCCGCCACGGTCGCCACGATCTCGACGACGCCGCGCGGGTCGAACCTCGCGCATACGCGCTGCATCACGGCATCCGGGACTTCTATTTCACGCGTCATGTGATCGGTGAGTTCAAGCACCAGTCGTTCAACATCGGTGAAGTCGGCGGTTTTGGCGGGAACGGTCCTGACCGCGGCGATCTTGTCAACCGATACACCGGCCTTCCTTGCGTGCGGTTCGTGCGCCGCGAACTCGAACGTCGCGCGGTTGAGCACCGCCACGCGCAAGATGATCAGCTCGCGCAGGTCAGCCGGGATCTGCGTGCGATTGCGCACCGCGCTCAGCATGCGTTCCCATCCCGAGGCGATGGGTGCGCTATTGAGCAGCGCCTGATACAGCACGGCGATTTCCCCGCCCCGCTCCGCGCGAATAGTCGCCTCAACTTCCGCGAGTTCGGGATGCGAGCCGGGCTCGATCAGCGGCACGCGAATGGTTCCACTCATCACAATCTCCTTGGTCTGGTTCATCTTGCGAGCACGAGGCGACCCTTGACGTGGCCGGCACGCAGGCGCGCGAGGGCATCGTTCACCTCATCAAAAGCCACCTCTTCCACCGGCAGAGGCTGAATGCTGCCCGCCTTGACCAGCGCGATCAGTTCTTTGAGTTCGTCGAGGCTGCCGACGAACGAACCGCGAACCGTGATCGCGCGCTGAACGAGCGGAGGCAGCGAGATTGTGATATCTCCTCCGAACAGACCCACGACGATGCAGATGCCGCCCTTTCTCAGCGATGCCACGGCGAAATCCGCCGTCGCCTTGTTGCCGACGAAGTCGACAGCCGCTCCGACACCGCCCGCTGCCGCCAGTGCGGCGGACGCATCCGGATCGCGCGGGTCTAGCGCCATCTCCGCTCCATGACGCAGCGCGAGCTCGCGCTTGTCCGAATCGATATCGGCCACCGCGACGCGGCGAAATCCGAGTCCCACTGCGATCTGCAGCCCGCTGAGACCGACGCCGCCCAGGCCCATTAAAAGCAGCAGATCACGATCCTTGTCGATGCCGGCCTTACGCAGTGCGCTATACGCGGTGAGTCCCGAGCATGCGTACGTAGCTGCCAGCGTAGGCTCGATTCCCGTCACGTCGACCAAATACTTTGGGTGCTGCACCACGCATTGCTCGGCATACCCGCCGGGACGGAACACGCCGATCGATTGCGGTTTGCCGCACAAGTTTTCCTCGCCGCGCAGACACATGTCGCACGTCCCGCAGCCGAGCCACGGGTAGATCAGAAACGCTTTACCGATCGCGCCATCTTCGAGCGCGGCGTCGGGGCCTTTCGAAACGAGCCGTCCCAACACCTCGTGCCCCAAGATCACCGGCGGATGGATGCCGCGATCCACCAGATTCAGCCGCTTGCCGCCGCCGAGATCGTAGTAACCATCCTGCAGGTGAAGGTCGGTATGGCACACGCCGCAACGCATGACTTCGACGACCACCTCCGTATCCACAGGCCGATGCTCGGCTCGCTCGACTTGCACGACCGGTTCGCAGAAACACTGGACCGCGTACGCTCGCATGTTTTCCTCCGTTTAAACTTCGTTTAATCGATGTCTTGCAGCCGGTAACCGTCGCCCCAGCGCGTGACGCGTCCAACAGACGGCGACGGAAAATGCGCGGTGCAACACAACGTGGGTGTATCGCAATAGCGTTCGAGAAACGCGCGCCGCGTGACGGCCGCCTGCACCGGGTCCTTGTCTCTCGCAAACGAGAGTTCGGGATAGCGGGTCTGAAGCGGCACGTGGATCAGGTCACCCGTGAGGACCACATCGTCCGCCTTCCTGCCGAAGCAAAACGACAAGTGCCCTTCGGTATGCCCGGGAGTCGGCAGAATACGCAGGTGATCGCCGATCTGATGATCGTGCTTCACGATATCCGCGCGACCCGCCGACATAACCGGCAGAACGCTGTCCACATAAGCGGCGTTCGGCTCGATGCGATGCGCCGCCGCAGCCGTCGCCTGCTCCTTTTCGCCGAATACATAGCGAGCGTTCGGGAACGTGGGGATCCATTCGCCGCCGACGAGCCGCGTATTCCAGCCGACATGGTCGCCATGCAGATGCGTGCACATGACGAAGTCGATGTCGTCGACGGAAAAGCCGGCGTGAGACAACGCGCGCAAATACCGGCCATCGGACTTCATGTCCCACTCGGGGCGCGGACGAGGCTTGTCGTTACCCAGGCAACTGTCCACGAGGATCGTGTGATGCGGCGTCTGAATCACGTACGACTGGTAACACAGGATGAACGTGTCGTTGGCATCCAGCGAATCGGGCTGCAGCCACACACGATTCTCAGCGAGTCGTTCAGGTGTCAGGCCGGGCAGCATTTCAAGAGCGGGCAGAAACGGCGCATCGAGTTCGACGATCCGGTGCACGGTCAGGTCACCTACCCGAAATGTCAGGCTCATAAAGAATCCAGAACGCTTGATGTTTGCCAATGGAGACCGATCACATCGTCCGCGATCGTTCGCGCGCGTGATTCGGATGGACCCCGTATCGCGAGGTCACACCTGAACGAGTTGCTTGCCGAAGTTCTCTCCCGCCATCATCCGCATGAAGGCGCGCGGCACGTTTTCGAGTCCGCTCAGGACATCTTCACGAAACTGGAGTTCGCCCGACTTGTGCCAGGCCGCCAGCCGCTGCAACGCTTCGTCGCGACGATGCCACCAGTCGTAGACGACGAAACCCTGCACCACGGCGCGCGTTGCGATCAATCTGGAACTCGCGCGCAGTCCGGTGTCCTCGCCGCCCGAATTGTTGGCGACGGCCACGCGGCCCACAATGGCAACGCGCGCGCCGATCGCGAGGTTTTTGAGGACCGCGTCGTGGATCGGACCGCCGGTGCCGTCGAAGAACACATTCACCCCGTTCGGGCAGCATCGCGCGACTTCTGCCGCGAGATCGGACGCCGACTTGTAGTTGATGGTCTCGTTAAAGCCGATCGTCTTGCACCAGTCGAGCTTTCGATCCGAACCGGCGATGCCGATCACGCGGCAACCGGCCAGCCGTGCGAGTTGGCCGGCGATCTGTCCGACGGCTCCTGCCGCCGCCGACACGACGACCGTGTCACCGGGCTTCGGTCGGCCGACGTCGAGCATGGCGAAGTAGGCCGTCAGGCCAGGCATTCCGAGCCATGAAAGAGCCGCTTGCGGCGGCGCAAAACGCGTATCGACCTTGTTGACCTTGGACGCGCCGGGAAGATCGGGCGTGAGGACCGCATAGTCCTGCCAACCAACGTCCGGGCTTTCGGCAATATCGCCAACCCGCCATTCCGGATGATTCGATTCCACCACTTCACCGACGCCGCCACCCTGCATCAGGCTGCCCGCTTGCATGCCGGCGCCCTCATTCAACTTGCCACGCATATACGGGTCCACCGAGAGCCAAAGCGTCTTGACCAGAATTTGCCTTTCGGCCGGTCGTGAAGCGTCGGTCTCCTCCAGCTTCCAAAGCGATTCGCTCACTGCGCCTTGCGCATGCGAGGCCAGTGCCCAACGACGATTTCTCATCTCGCGCCCTTCCTTTTATTGCCACATTAGCTAGCAAGGATAAAGCACTTCTTTTAATTGTCAACCAATGAATGTATCGGTAAATGTCCTAGTGAAATCCCCTATTACTGATATCTAGCAATGCACTTGACGTTGAATAGTCATTTGGTTAACCATTGAAACGAATGACGGCGGTAAGTAGTTGCCGCTAAGACCTTCAACTTAGCAGAGGAACGAATGTTCAATCTCATCGGTGAGCAGTCGGCGATCGTCGACGGCGTGTCTGCCGTTTGCCGAAAATTCGATGACGAATACTGGGCGGCGTGCGAAAAGGACGAGCGATTTCCGCGGGAATTTCATCGCGCCATGGCCGATGCGGGATGGCTCGGCGTCACCATGCCCGAGGAATACGGCGGCGCGGGGCTCGGCATTAAGGACGCGGCGCTCGTGATGCACACCGTTGCATTGCACGGCGGCGGGATGGCCGCCACTTCCTCGATCCACATGAACATGTTCGGGCCTCACCCGATGCTGGTTCACGGCACCGCCGGACAAAAGGATCGCTGGATACCACGGCTCGTATCGGGCGAGGACCAGGTCTGCTTCGGCGTCACCGAACCGGACGCGGGCCTCGACACCACCAGCATCAAGACCTTCGCAAGGAAGGTCGACGGCGGCTACATCGTGTCGGGGCGCAAGATGTGGATTTCCACCGCTCAAGTGGCGCACAAGATCCTCCTGCTGGCCCGCACGGCGCCGAAACACGAGAAGGGAAAAGGCAAGGCGACCGACGGCATGACGCTGTTCTATACGGATCTCGACCGCACGAAGATCGAAGTGAAGCGGATTCCGAAACACGGACGCGCTGCGGTCGATTCCAACGCGGTATTCATCGACGACTTGTTCATCCCCGAGTCGGACCGGATCGGCGAGGAAGGACGCGGATTCCACTATTTGCTTGATGGGCTCAATCCCGAGCGCGTTCTCATCGCGGTGGAGGCGATCGGCATCGGTCAGGACGCGTTGCAGCGTGCGGCGCGTTACGCCCGGGAGCGCGTGGTGTTCGGGCGGCCGATCGGGCAGAACCAGGGCATCCAGCATCCGCTGGCCGAAGCGTGGCTGAACCTCGAATCCGCCTTGCTGATGGCAGAGCGAGCTGCGGATCTCTACGACGCCGGGCTCCCCTGCGGCGCAGAAGCCAACGGAGCCAAGCTGCTCGGTTCGCGCGCCGGCTATCAGGCGTGTCAGACGGCCGTACTGACGCACGGCGGCATGGGCTACGCAAAGGAATATCACGTCGAACGCCTGTTGCGCGAGGTGCTCGTGACGCGGATCGGCCCGATCACCGACCAGATGATCCTCTGCTTCATCGGCGAGAAAGTGCTCGATCTTCCCAAGTCCTACTGACCATTCGTTGCGAGAAAAAGCATGCCCGGCCTGTACTACGAAGAGTTCGCGATCGGACAAGTGTTCGACCACGCCGTCCGCCGCACCGTCACCGAGATGGACAACGTCCTGTTCTCGGCACTCACCCATAACCCCGCGGCCCTGCATCTGGACGAGGAATACTGCCGGACCGAGACCGAGTTCGGCCAGCGGATCGTCAACAGCGCATTCACGCTCGGGCTGATGGTCGGCCTTTCCGTGCAGGACACGACGCTCGGCACCACCGTCGCGAACCTCGGCTGGAACGAGGTCCGCTTTCCGCAGCCGCTCTTTCATGGCGACACGGTCCACGCCCGTTCGATCGTGCTGGAAATGCGCGAGAGCAAGTCGCGGCCCGCGACCGGCATCGTGACCTTCGTGCATGAAGCCTTCAACCAGCGCAACGAATTGGTGGCCACCTGCACGCGTGCCGCCCTGATGAAGAAAAAGGACAAGGTCGCGCAATGAAACCTCTCGACGGGATCAAGGTCCTCGATTTCTCCAAAGTCCTGGCAGGCCCCTTGTGCACGCAGGCGCTCGGCGATCTGGGCGCCGAAGTGATCAAGGTCGAGCCGCTCGGACTCGGCGACGAAACCCGCGGCTGGCCGCCGTTTCGGAGTGAAGGGCTGGGCGCCGTGTTCCTAAGCGTGAACCGCAACAAGCGCAGCATCGCCCTGGACCTGAAGACGGCGGAAGGACGCGCCGTCGCCCATCAGCTGGCCGCGCAGGCCGACGTTGCAATCGAGAGTTTCGGAACCGGCGTTGCCGAGCGGCTCGGCATCGATGCGGCCACGCTTCAACCGCTCAACAAGCGGCTCGTCCATTGCAGCATTTCCGGGTTCGGCCGCGAAGGTCCGCTCGCCCGGTCGCCGGGATACGACGTGATTCTGCAGGCCTTCAGCGGCATGATGTCCCTCACCGGCGACGAGGGCGGCGGCTATGTGCGCAGCCCCATCTCCCCGATCGACCAGATGACCGGCACCCACGCGCTGACGGGCATCCTCGCCGCGCTGCTCGAACGCGGCAAGACCGGTACGGGAACGACCGTCAGCGTGTCGCTGTTCGAGACGGCGCTCGGATTGCTGCGCTACAACCTGCAAAGTTTCTGGGAGCGCGGCACGCAGCCGCCCAAATGCGGTTCGAGTCACGAGTCCCTGTGCCCTTATCAGGCCTTCGAAGCCGCTGACGGACCGCTCATGCTGGGCGTCGCCAACGACAGCCAATGGCGCAAGCTGTGTGCTGTCGCGGGACTGCAATCCATCGCCGACGATCCAAAGTTCCGCACCAACAGCGACCGCGTGATCAATCGCACGGAAACGCTCGATGTGGTGCAGGCGGCGCTCGCGCGGCATCCGGTCGCCTACTGGAACGACAAGCTGACCGACGTCGGCGTGCCGTGTGCGCCGATCAACACGCTGGCGCAAATGCTGCAGCATCCTCACACGCGGGGCGGCGACGCCATCGTCGACTATGTCCATCCGCACGGCGGCCCGATCCAGTCGGTCGGCCAGCCGTTCACGCTTGGCGGCGAGCGCCGGTTCGCCGGTTCGCCGCCGCCGGTCCACGGCGAACATACCGAGACCATCCTTCACGAGATCGGCTTCTCTCGCGCGGACATCGACAGGCTCAAGGTCGGCAAAGTCATCGCGTGAACAGCGGCACCCATTAACCATTTCGACGGAGTTCAACTCATGTATCTGCGATCCTGGCTCTTCGTGCCGGGCGACAACGACAGAAAGCTCGCGAAAGCGGATGGCGCGGGAGCCGATGCCGTGGTGCTCGACCTCGAAGATTCGGTGGCAGCCGCCAACCGTGACATAGCGCGGCAGAAGATTCGCGCATTCCTCGACGCGCGGCCACCGTCCCGGCGTACTTACCAGTTATGGGTGCGCGTGAATCCGCTCGACGACACCGCGCTCACCGACCTCGCGGCGGTCGCCGGAGGCGCGCCGGACGGCATCATGCTGCCGAAAATCGACGGGCCCGACGATGTATTGCGCCTGAGTCACTACCTCGATGCGCTGGAGGCGCGCGAAGGCGTTCCGCATGGGCACATCAAGATTGCGCCGGTGGCGACGGAAACACCCACGGCGCCGCTTCGCCTCGGCGAGTTTTCGTCGGCAAGGCTCGAACGGCTCGTGGGGCTCAACTGGGGTGCGGAGGATTTGAGCGCGGCAATCGGCGCATCCACGAACGTCGATGAAAGCGGCCATTGGACCCTGACTTATCGCTGGGTTCGTTCGGCGGTCTTGCTCGCCGCCAAATCCGCGGGCGTGCAGGCCATCGAAACGGTCTACGTCGATTATCGCGATCTCGACGGACTGCGCGCATCCTGCCGGGCGGCGGCTCAGGAAGGCTTCACCGGACGCGTGGCCATTCATCCCGATCAGGTTGCACCGATCAACGAAGCGTTCGCGCCGTCTCCCGCCGACGTTGCGCTGGCGCGAAAGATCGCAGCCGCATTCGCGGACGAGCGCGGAGTCGGAACGGTGGGAATCGACGGAAAGATGTTCGATATTCCGCACCTCAAGCGCGCTCGCAATCTGCTCGATCTGCACGAGAAGTATCAGCGAAGGGCGTCAAGCCAAAGCAGCTCGATCTGAAAAGTACCAAGGAATCCCGATGAAAGTCATGGTGCCGGTCAAGCGAGTCGTGGACTACAACGTGAAGGTTCGCGTGAAAACGGACGGTACGGGTGTGGATCTCTCGAACGTCAAGATGTCGATGAATCCCTTCGATGAAATCGCGATCGAAGAAGCAGTCCGTCTGAAAGAAGCGGGCGTGGCCACGGAGGTCATCGCCGTATCGGCGGGCTGCGCGCAATGTCAGGAAACACTGCGCACCGCACTCGCGATCGGTGCGGACCGCGCGATCCTGATCGAATCGAACGAGGACTTGCAGCCGCTCGCCGTGGCGAAGATGCTGAAAGTTTTGATGGACAAGGAAGAGCCGCAGTTGATGATACTCGGCAAGCAGGCCATCGACGACGATTCGAACCAGACTGGCCAGATGGTCGCCGCCTTGTCGGGGCTTCCGCAAGCCACCTTTGCATCGAAGCTCGTCATCGCCGACGGCAAGGCGATTGTTTCGCGCGAAATCGATGGCGGTGCGGAAACGCTGTCGCTTGCGCTGCCTGCTGTCGTGACAACCGATCTGCGGCTGAACGAGCCGCGCTATGTCACGCTGCCCAACATCATGAAGGCGAAGAAAAAGCCGCTCGCGACGACTACCCCCGCGGAGCTTGGCGTGGACGTGACACCGCGGCTAAAAACGCTGAGCGTCGCCGAGCCTGCGAAGCGCTCCGCCGGCGTGCTCGTGCCCGATGTGAAATCGCTTGTCGAAAAGCTGAGAAACGAAGCCAAGGTTCTGTGAGGAGAGGCTCGAAATGACGATTTTGGTAGTTGCGGAACATGACGCGGCGGGCCGATCCGGCTCGGAAGAAAGCGCATCGCTCAAGCCGGCGACGTTCAACACGCTCACTGCGGCGGCCCTGCTCGCCACCCACACCGACCGCCAGATCCACGTGCTGGTCGCCGGATATCACGTCGAGGAAGTGGCGGTTGCGGCGGCGAAAATAGCGGGCGTGTCGAAAGTGCTGTCGGCCGACGCGCCGCATCTGGAAGCCGGTCTCGCCGAGAATATCGAGGCGACGGTGCTGACAGTCGCAAGGAATTACTCTCACATCCTTTTTCCCGCTACGGCCTACGGCAAGAACATCGCCCCTCGGGTGGCGGCTAAACTCGATGTTGCGCAGATCAGCGACATCGTTGCTGTGAATAGCGCAGATACGTTCGAGCGTCCGATCTACGCCGGCAACGCGATCGCAACCGTCCAGTCGGTCGATCCGATTCAAGTGATCACCGTGCGCCCCACCGCTTTCGATGCGATTGCGACGGAAGGCGGCTGCGCCGCGATCGAGCCTGTCGCCGTGCCCGCGAGCAACGGACTGTCGAACTTCCAGAGTCGCGAGATCACGAAGCTTGAACGGCCGGAGCTGACATCGGCGCATGTCATCGTATCGGGCGGGCGCGGGCTGGGAAACGGCGAAAACTATGCGAAAGTGCTGGAGCCGTTGGCGGATCGCCTCGGTGCGGCGCTCGGCGCATCGCGGGCTGCAGTGGACGCGGGCTTCGTGCCGAACGACTACCAGGTGGGGCAAACGGGGAAGATCGTCGCGCCGCAGTTGTATCTGGCGGTGGGCATCTCCGGCGCGATTCAGCATCTGGCGGGAATGAAAGACTCGAAGGTCATCGTCGCCATCAACAAGGACTCGGAAGCGCCCATCTTCGGCGTCGCGGATTACGGCCTGGTCAGCGATCTGTTCGAAGCCGTGCCGGCCCTTATCGACGCGCTATGACGTGCTATGAAACGTTGTGCTCCGCCGTTGCGGGCGGGACGGAAGCCGGTTCACAAGACGCGCCCGACGACATCAGCGAGTCGATCTCGGCTTCCGCGTAGCCCGTCTCGCGAAGTATTTCCCGGCTGTTCTCCCCGAGGCCGGGCGCATGACGATGCTTGCGTTCCGTGCCACCACGCCACTCGCTCGGCATCGCTATTTCGCGTATCCGGCCGACAGCCGGATGATCCGTCTCCCGGAAAAATCCGATCTCCTTCAGATGCGGATCGTCGAGCAAGGATTCGAGCGTGTGCAACTTGAAGAACGGGATGTCGGCTTCGCCCAGCACGACGCGCCATTCGTGGGTCGTGCGCGAAGCGATTTCATCGCTGACCATGCTGTAGAGTTCGTTCACGTAAGCCGTACGCGTCGCAATGCTCTTCAGACGCGGGTCCGAATGATAAAGGTCCTCCTTGCCGACGACCCTGAGAAAGGCGTGCCACTGATGGTCGGTGTAGATCACACAACACGCGTAACCGTCGCTCGTTCGATACGGACGACGCTGCGCCGACAGCAGCCGCGGGTAGCCGAAACTTCCCTTGGCCGGAACGAAGGTCTCTCCATAGAGATGATCGCCGAGCACGTGCGACACCATCGTCTCGAACATCGGAACGTCGACACGTTGGCCGACTCCTGAACGTTCCCGCGCAAAGAGGGCCGCGCAGATCACACCGAATGCATACGTTCCGACCGAACGGTCCGCGATGGTGAGCGGTACGTAGCGCGGGGCGCCCTCACCGGCCATTCCGACGACCTCGGGTACTGCGGTGGCCGCCTGGATGAGGTCGTCGTAGGCACCTTGAGGCGCGTAACGCCCGCGCTGCGAAAAGCCGAACATGCCGACGTAGACCAGTCTAGGATTGATGCGGGCAAGCGTGTCGTAGTCCAGGCCGAGACGCTCCATCGACTGGGGACGGATATTGTATGCGAGCACGTCGGCGTCTTCGACGAGACGGAGCAGCGCCTCGCGCCCCGCCGGACGCTTCAGGTCCAGCACAATACTGCGCTTGTTGCGGTTCAGCCCGAGAAAGAGCGGCCCAAGGTTCGCTTCCCCGCAAGGCCCGATGCTACGTGTGCAATCACCATCCGGCGCTTCCACCTTGATGACGTCCGCCCCGAGGTCTCCGAGCATCTGCGTGGCCCATGGCCCCATGAAAACCGACGTGAGGTCCACCACCCTTACCCCCGACATTGCTCCGGCAGTCGTCTCCATGTCTTTCTCGTCACGTGGAATTCGCGGACGCGCAGCGCCGTGAGCGTGCGAGATCAGTCCGACCTGTCCCCTATGCTACAAGAAACGGGACATCGTCATGGCGGCATATCATCCTCGGGATCCATATAGCGATTGTCCGAGCGGTCGACTGGCGGATTTTTCTCACGATAGAAGTTTGGAAAATCCTGCTGGACATGCAACCGATGATCCTGCCAGCCGACACACGTGTTGAGCATTTTCGGCGCGGGGCGTTCTTTCGGAGGCAAACGATCGATTCTTGCGCGCATGGCGAGGTAGTTTGCCTGGACGAGCACGGTCGCCATCTGCGGCAGTAACTGCGATGCGTGCCAGCAATTGCCCGCCGTGCCGATGCGCTCGCGCACCGCTTTCATTAAGCCGGCGCCAAGCTGGATTCCATTTAGCGCAAACGAGCTCTCCACTTCCTTGCAGCAGTGGTACGGAGTCGCATCCATGGCGACCTCGGTCTCGCGAATCCTCGCGTTTTCATCCACCGAGAGACGGACCGAGATTCTGTGTATGGCCTCGCCAGGCGCCACGTGCGGACGATCGACGCCAAGCTCGAATTCAACGGGTTTGGTGTCGACCAGGGTCGCCTCGATGTCGATCAGATCGTCGTCGCGAAGAAAAGCGCCGATCGTGATGACTCGCTCATGCAGCGGGGTGCGTGCCTTGGCTTCACTGAGGGGCATGGTTGGCTCCGGATCGGTCCTGACGCCCGACAGTTCGCCGAACGAATCGGACGTACGCAAGGGTCACTCGAAGCGGGTGACGATGAAAGTACCCGTGTTCGCCGACCTGGTCATGCTGTCGAACACTTCGCCCACATCGGACAAGGTAATCTCCTTCGTCACCATCATGCCCGGAGTCAGGCGCCCGCTCGCGACCATCGGAATCATCGAAGCGAAGCGGTGCGGCGCCATGCCGAGCGAGCCAATGATCTTCAGTTCCCTGAGCACGATGGTGTCGATCGGCACGCTGATGTAGCCCGCTTCCTTCTTCGTCGTCAGCCCGATTTGCAGTTGCCGGCCGCCCTTGCGCAGGCTCATGATCGCGTCGACGCACGTCTGCGCGATGCCGAGCGCGTCGACGGCCACATGCGCTCCGCCTCGCGTCATCTGCATCACCGCCTCGACTGCCTTCAACTCGCGGCTGTTGATCGTGAAGTGCGCGCCCATCCGCTTGGCGAGATCGAGGTTGGCGTCGTTGATGTCGACGCCGATCACGGTGGCGCCCAGCGAAGCCGCGATATTGATCGCCGACAGGCCGACGCCTCCGCATCCGTAGACCACCACCCATTCGCCGGCCCGAAGCTCGGCGCGATCGACGAGTCCGTGAAAGGACGTCATGAACCGGCAACCGAGCGCGGCGCCGTCGGTGAAGCTGATGTCCTCGGGCAGCACCATAAGATTCCGGTCGGCGTGCGGCACGCTCACGTATTCGGCATAGCCGCCCGGGTAGGTTCGGCCGGGAATGATCCCGCCGTCGCAGAGATGCGACTGCCCGCTCTGGCAATACTCGCAAGTTCCTTCGCTGCCGGAGAACGGCACGACGACCCGGTCGCCTTTTTTGAACCGCGTAACGCCGGGCATCACGTCTTCGATGATCCCGGTCATTTCGTGCCCCATGATGGTCGGAAAGTCCCGCTTGCTGTCGCCGATCCAACCGTGCCAGTCGCTACGGCAAACGCCGTTCGCCTGCACGCGAATGAACGCTCCCAGAGGGGCTGGTTCGGGGTCCGGCACACTGCGAACTGCCAGCTGCTGAATTCCTTCCAGAACAAGTGCCTTCATAAAACCGTTCCTTATCGAGATCGATGTCCGCTGCGTCGTATAGCGACGCGAGCCGAAAGGCTCGTCTGTCGCTTGAATGTTTTGGAGCGATGCCGTTCCCAGCACTAATGGTCGATGGTAACGGAGCGACTTCATATGTCAACCATTGATTATTTGAGTCAGGGAAGTTCCCTATGCATTTCGTTATGCCTCTCTCGTCTTAGCGCATAAGACTTAATTCTAGTCACCTCTTGCTAACTGAGTGGCAAAAATAAGCTTTTCAGAAAAAATCCGACTTCATTGGTTAGTCATTGACTATTTGGAAGCCGAAGTCTAATGTCTGGTCGTCGATTCACTGACGGCGCTCCGCATGCAGGACGCCGCACCTCTCGAGGCGATAGCAATGGACATGCAAAGCAGCGATTACCCGCTTCCGAAACAGTTCATCGGCGGAGAATGGCGCCGTGGAGGCGACGGTCATTGCGGGGTTGTTCGAAACCCTGCGACGGACGAAACACTGGCCGAAGTGCCACGCGCAAGCAGACAAGATCTCGACGACGCCCTGGCATCCAGTTCCTCGTCGTTCGAAATCTGGCGAAAGACATCCGCGATCGAACGAGCGGCCATACTTAGGCGCGCCGCTGATCTGATCCGCGACCGCAGCGCTCACCTGGCCCGCCTGATGACGCTCGAACAGGGCAAGACGTTGGCGGAGTCGACACTCGAATTTTCAATCGTCGCGGAGACGCTCGACTGGAATGCCGCGGAAGCGTTGCGGGCCAACGGCAGGATCATCCCGGCGCGCGCCCGTGGCGCACGTCAGATGGTGGTCATGCAACCGCTCGGGCCCGTCGCCGCGTTCACTCCGTGGAACTTTCCGGGTGTGCTGCCTGCGCGGAAGATCGCGACCGCGCTTGCCGCTGGTTGCACGGTTGTCATCAAGCCCGCCGAAGAAACCCCTGCCTCGACGATCGGCATCGCGCAGGCGCTTCAGGACGCCGGGTTGCCTGCCGGTGCGTTGAATGTCGTATTCGGTGTACCGGCCGATGTGTCGAGTCATCTGATGCGCTCCGACATCATCCGCAAGGTCCATTTCACAGGATCGACGGGAGTCGGACGGCACCTCGCGAAGCTGGCCGCGGAAGGACTCAAGCCCTGCACGCTGGAATTGGGCGGCCACGCGCCCGTCCTCGTATTCGACGACGCAGATCTCGACACGGCCGTTGTCACCTGCGTGCAAGGCAAGACCCGCAACGCAGGTCAGGTATGCACGTGTCCGACGAGATTCATTGTGCAGGACGGCATATACGACGCCTTCGTTCAGCGATACGGCGAAGCGCTGGACCGCGTGATCGTGGGTCCGGGCCTCGATTCCGCAAGCCAGATGGGGGCGCTGGCCAATCATCGCAGACGTGACGCCGTCGAAGCGATGGTATCGGATGCCATCGACCAGGGCGGCCGGCTCGTCGCCGGCGGCGATCGCGTCGGCTCACGCGGTACGTTCTGGCGGCCGACTCTGATCGCGGGTGTATCCCACAGCGCACAAGCGATGAATGTCGAACCGTTCGGTCCTCTCGCGCTGGCCACCCGGTTCTCCACTATCGACGACGGTCTTGCCGAAGCCAACCGCCTTTCCTACGGACTGGCCGGCTACGCGTTCACGCGTTCTGCGGCAACTGCCGTGACCGTGGCGGATGAATTGCAGGTTGGCGGCGTGGGCATCAACACGTTCGCGGTTTCGCAAATCGAAGCGCCGTTCGGCGGAGTAAAGGATAGCGGTTATGGCGTCGAGGGAGGACACGAAGGCATCGAAGCCTTCATGCACCCGCGCTACGTGCATCACGTGACCTGATCCTTCGCGAACGCACCGGAGATGCAGTCGGCGTGACGCGGGATCGTCACGCTGTTTCCACAGCGCTCTGGTCTTTCCGCGACTCTAAACGATCCGCGGGCAATACGACTACGGCTCGTTCCGCGCACGCCCTTGGGAGAAAGATTCAGGAATCACGCTTCCGCAAGCTCGTATTGCTAGGGTGCAAGATCACTTCCAGACCTCTCTGACCGCCCCGCTCGGTCGAGCGCGTTGGCTTCCGTCCCGCATTCGCTTCGCGCACGCAGCACTGGAATTCCAGCGGCGTACGCCATCACCCTCCAGAAATCTGTTGTTTTCCGATCGTTCGTCGGTGACGGGCCGGGCGCTGCACGCCAAACTTGCACAATGCCGCACACCGTTCGAACTCATTGGCTAACCAATGATAAAAATCTCGTTACGACGATCTTCAAGATCC
The DNA here is from genome assembly GCF_023631405.1 of Caballeronia sp. GAWG2-1. Taxonomy (NCBI): domain Bacteria; kingdom Pseudomonadati; phylum Pseudomonadota; class Betaproteobacteria; order Burkholderiales; family Burkholderiaceae; genus Caballeronia; species Caballeronia sp. GAWG2-1. Next base: position 199,303 of record NZ_JALQDD010000045.1, on the reverse strand, counting down.
ATCAACCCGTCCAAAGCGTTGCCAATAGCGACGATATTACCTCCGATGCGTGTTTTCCCGGATAGTCTAGGAATTCGCTACGCGCAATGATTCGTCAAAGGTTAACCTTTCACAAAGACGCCATTCGACGGGTGACCAACCGCCGGCCATTTCCGCTTCAGATGTTCAACATGCTCCCTGGCACACTGGCCAGAAGCGCAGAGGAGACACCATGTATTCGACCAACGCCGTACTCGACACACCGGCTGTCCGGCCGGGTATTCACCGACGCTTGATACTCTCCACCATCCTCGGCACGACCATCGAGTTTTTCGATGTGTATATTTACGGCCTTGCTGCGGGACTCTACTTCGCTCATCAGTTCTTCCCGAGCGTGAGCCCCACCATCGGTGTGATCGCGTCGTTCGGTACGCTGGCCAGCGGCTTTCTCATCCGTCCGATCGGCGGCATCATCGGCGGACATTTTGGCGACCGCTACGGGCGAAAGAAGGTGCTCGTCGCGAGCATGATCACGATGGGCGTGGCGACTTTCCTGGTCGGCGTCCTCCCCACGTACTCGGTGATTGGCATCTGGGCGCCGGTCCTGCTGATCCTTGCACGGCTTGCTCAAGGACTGGGCGCCGGTGCCGAATGGGGCGGCGGAGTGCTGATGCTCGTCGAGCACATGAGCAAGAATCGCCGAGGTTACTGGGGCAGTTTCGCCAATTTCGGCATCTGGCTCGGCATCGCAATCGGCACGTTGATTTTTGCGGGCATCACGCGCCTGCCGGACGAGACCCAGAACTGGATCTGGCGTCTGCCGTTTCTCGCATCGGCGGCACTGGTGTTCGTCGGCTTGTGGGTGCGCATGGGCGTGTCGGAGACGCCCATCTTCCTGAAGGCCGAGGAGAAAGCAGCCGAAGTCAAGCGTGAACGGCTTCCTATCGCCGAACTGTTCGGAAAACACAAGAAGGCCACAATCATCGCGATCTTCATTGCGACCGGCGCGTGTTCGTATCAGATATACGGCACCTTCGCCACGGCCTATTCGAGAGCACTGCAACTTCCGATCAGCACCATCTTGCTTTTTCAATTCGTAAACGGCTTCGTTGCGATGGGACTGACCGTTTTCTTCGGCTGGCTCTCCGACAAGACCGGACGACGTGTGCTCGCGATCGTCGGAAGCGTGCTTGTCGTGCCGGCCATGTACCTGCTCTTCTGGTCCCTCAACAACGCTTACCTCCCGCTCGTGCTGGTGTCGCTCGTTCTACTCGAAATCGGCCACTCGATGGTCTATGGACCGATGGGCGCCTTCCTCTCTGAGCTCTTCGACACGCGTACCCGATATACCGGTGTCTCGATCGCCTATCAGATCGGCGCCGGCGCCATCTCCGGACTGGGCCCGCTCATCGCGTCCACCATCCTCGCGAGCGCCGGCGGCGCGCCCAATGTGTATGCGGTACCGCTGATCGTCGTTTTCACGGGGGCGCTGACGATCATCGGCGCGCTGCTCGCGCCCGAGCGTGCCGGCCGAGAGTTGCCTTTGTAGTCTTCAAGAAGGCGCCGCCCCGCCATTTCTCTTCGATACGGACATCTCGCATGTTCGTATTCAAGCTCCTGAAGTCCGCTTTTCGTTTCGACGAGTCCACCAACTCGTCGGATGCCTTCTATTATTTCTTATAAAATTAGGATACCTACGTGAAAGTCAAATTCATGATATGTGCCACGCTCGGCATTCTCGCTTCGCCTACCTGGGCACAGAGCAGCGTGACACTGTACGGAATTATCGACGCGGGCCTCACCTTCAATTCGAACGCGAATGGCGAGCGCCAGTACGCCATGACGAGCGGAAACCAGTCAGGCAGCCGGCTCGGTTTCAGAGGGCTAGAGGATCTGGGAGGCGGTTTGTCGACCGTTTTCAATATCGAAGCCGGATACAGCACGACGACAGGCGCGATGGGACAGAACGGGACGCTCTTCGGCCGGCAGGCGTATGTCGGCATCATATCGAAATCGTACGGACAGGTGACGCTCGGGCGGCAATATTCGACGCTCTACGATTTCTTCGCGGGACTCACCTCCGGCAATACATGGGCTGCCGTCGGCACTGGCTACGGCTCCCATCCGGCAGACCTGGACAATCTGGACAGTTCGAACCGTGTCAACAATACCGTCAAATATCAGACTGCTGTCTACCATGGCTTTTCCATGGGCACGATGTATTCATTCGGGAACGTGGCGGGAACCATGTCGAGAAATGCCATCTGGGGGTTGGCGGGATCGTATAGTCAGGGGCCGATCACGGTCGCCGCCGGCTATCAGTCCACTCATAATCCGAACTATTCTTTCTGGGGCAACAAGGCGAACGACAGTTCGACCGCGAGCAACATGCGAAGCCCGGTATTCGTCGGCTATTCCGCAGCGGGACAGCAAGACATTCTCGGCGCCGGATTGTCTTACGCTCTCGGCCCTGCGACCCTCGGCTTCATCTATTCGAATACGCGCTTCCGCGATATGGGCAGTGTCGCAGTCAGCGGCCTGACCGCGCAACAAGCCGCGTTGCGCGGCACAGCCTCCTTCAACAGCTACGAGGCGAATGGCCGCTATATGGTTTCGCCCTCGTTGCTGCTGGGCCTGGCTTACATCTATACCCGTGGTGGCGGCGCCGGCGGGATCGAGGGAGCGAACTATCATCAGGTCAATGTCGGCGCCGACTACTTCGTATCGAAGCGTACCGATCTCTACGCGGTGGTCGCCTATGAGCAGGTAGCCGGGTTCGATTCAACCGGCAAACCCGCAGTCGCCGCGCTTGTGGGCACGACGCCGTCGAGCACGAGCAAGCAAACCGTCGCTGTCGTTGGTATTCGTCACAAGTTCTAGTCCGGGATGCGGGCGGCATCTGCGTAACCGCTGCGCTCGCCGCGGAAAGAGGCGCGTACACGACCGCGCTCATGACCGGTTGTGTTTTCGATTTGAGGCGCTCGCTGCCACTGCCCCGGTGGCGAACACTTCACTCGATCAACCATGCACTCAAACAACGCGCGACGACCGATTTTGAAACGTCATGTTTCATCGCGGGAAACGGCCAGTAAGCGCGTCATAACCTCCCCACCTTCACGATTACCATGCCTCGTTCCCACGTACAGCAAATCATGCAGCGATGATCCTAGCCTTGTATTCAACTGGAGTGCAGAAATCGATAGAGGTGAAGCGCACCGGGAACTTCGGAGACGTGTCGCTGTTTTGGGACCGACTCCTTCAATCTGCGCGATGCGCTGACAGGTCTCACTGGCCTTGAATATCAGATCGATGCGCCTGTCGAAGCCGGCAAATGGCGTATCGAGTACAACACCGAGCGGCCCCACAGCTCGCTCGGTTATCTGGCGCCGATGCAATTCGCGCAGGCGCACGAAGCGAAGGAATTATTAACCTCGGACTCTAACTCCACTTCGTACTAAAACCGGCGGTGGATTTGCCCCCGTAGTTCCGGACACCATCTCACACCAAGGTTGATGAATCGGCTTTACGTCGGAACTCGCGCGGCGAGCGGTATTTCAGCGCGCTATGCGGGTGTTTGTCGTTGTAGTGTTCGAATGCGACGGCCAGATTGCGCACGGCGGTCGCCGCGTCCGGCTTCGGCATGAACGCAACGTAATCGCGCTTCATCGTCTTGACGAAGCTTTCTGCCATGCCATTGCTCTGCGGGCTGCATACGGGCGTGGTCAACGGCTTGAGACCAATATCTGAAGCGAACGCGCGGGTCTTTTCGGCAATGTAACCCGAACCGTTGTCGCTGAGCCATTCGATTTGCGCGGGCGTTTTGCGAACGTTCCCGAAACGATGTTCGACAGCCGCCAGCATGACATCGCGCACAACGTCGCCGCTATGACCGCCTGTCGTCGCTGCCCAGCTGATCGCTTCGCGGTCACAGCAATCGAGTGCGAACGTCACGCGCAGCGGCGCGCCGTTGTCGCAACGAAACTCGAAGCCGTCAGAGCACCATCGCTGATTGCTTCTGGGCACCGCCACCGTACCTTCATGCCGACGCTCGATGCTCGGCCTCGCAGGCCTCCTGTGAAGCAACAAATCGTGCTGGCGCATCACGCGATAAACACGTTTCGCATTCACTGGAACCTCACACCGCAATTCCCGCTCGCTTCGCAGCAGGCCCCAGACGCGTCGATAGCCGTAGCTGGGCAAGTCAGCAACGAGCAAACGGATTTCGTCGACAATGCCAGCATCATCCGTTTTGCGTGCGCGCCGGCCATCCTGCCAGTCAGCAGTCCGGGCGAGCTTTACCGACACATTTGCGCGCGCTACACCGAGAACGTCACAGACCTGCTTCACTGGCCGTCCCCCGGTAATGAGGGTGAGCGCGCAATCCATTTTCGCGACTTCATCACCTCCACGGCTTCCCGGAGAATCTCGTTCTCCATGGTCTTCTTGCCCAGCAGGCGCTGGAGCTCCTTGATCTGCTTCAGCGCGTCGCTCAACTCGGACGCCGGCACAACTTCTTCTCCAGCGCTCACTGCCGACAGGCTGCCGTCCTGATGCAGCTTGCGCCACTGAAACAGCTGATTCGGATTGATGCCGTGCAGCCGAGCCACCATCGAAACTGTCTTGCCGGGCTCGAACGTCTCCCGAACCATCGCCAGCTTCTCATCAGCCGACCGGCGCCGTCGGCGCTCAGGTCCCGTCAACACTTCCATTACTTCGTTCTTGTTGTTAGTCATATACACAGTCTTATGCCTACCAGCTATTGTAAGTGGGAGACTGTGTCCGGTCTTTCAAGGGGCTGTTCCAGGCGGCAGGTCATGCCCACAAATGATGAGCTGGTCCATAGTCGGAAGCAACACCATGGGCCGATATCGCCATATTAGTCGTTCGCTTCTCGTACCACGCAATGTCTCTTATCCCAAGATGAACTGTCATTCGAACCGTCCGGTGACGTCGGAACAGCGCTTTACTGGCATCGCGTCCGAATGGCTCTGTTCAACGTCCAAAATCAGACGCGGTTGATTGGGCTGCCGAGGGCCATTATTAACTGCCTCGTCCGGCGCTTAGCCGCGCGTGAGGATGGAAGTCAAAAATGCGTGAAGAGACTTAGAACTTGTGCCTAACACCCGCCACCGTTACCAACTGGCTGCTCGTTCCAGAATTTACGCCGTACGATCCTACCGAAGCTTGTGCTGGGATGACTGCTCCGTTGGTTGACAGATTGGTACCGTTCGCCTTCTGATACCCAGCCACCCAATAAAGCGTTGTGCGCTTCGAAAGCAAGTACTGCGCGCCAAAGTCCGCCTGATGATAAGAAGCGTTTGCCGGGCCATTGAGCCTCGTGAAGTTATATCCGGCACCAATCAGCCAATCCGGCCGCGGAGCATAGTTCACGTACACCGCCCCGTTGTCGAATTTTGCGTCTCGACTGAAGCGCGAACTCGCATCCTGGTTGTATTGGCTATGGCTATAGCCCACGCCGAGGGTGAACTCTCGTGTCACATACTGGACGCCCGCGTGAATGATGTCAATTGATTTGGCCGAGGCGAAGCCTTGACTTACGGCACTAAAGAACAGCGAGTCCGAGCTACTCGTCCAAGTTCGTACGCCGTTGGCGAAAGTGTTGCCACCGTCAGCATGAAAATACCCGACTGCAGCCCCAAGAGGACCACTGGTGTAGCTGACTGCCGCCGAGTACGACTGACCGGCGCCCGTGCTACCTGCTACGCCTCCCACCCCGTACAACCCCTCGACTTGGACGCCTGACATCATCGGGCTGATGTACTTCACCGCGTTGCTCACGCGTAAATCGTTGTCGTAGTTGTCGATGTCCCCGGGCGTCGCAAAAAGTCCGCTGAAGTAGTTGTCCTCGGTCAGCGGCTGTACCAAATCGGTGACCGGGTCAAGCTGGCGACCAAGCTTGACGGTACCGTATTGATTACTGAGCCCGACTACGGCTTGTCGACCGAACATCCGGCCGCCCTGCCCCAGCGCTCCGGTTCCAGGGTTATAGCCATTTTCCAACTGCATGATGGCTTTCAGTCCACCACCCAGGTCTTCAACGCCTTTCAGCCCCCAGCGTGAACCCGTTAGCGCCCCTCCGAATTTGATTTGAGTATTTTGGTTTCCTGCAGCGGATTGTGAATTGTAAACATATCCAACGCCCGTATCGATAATGCCGTAAAGCGTGACGCTCGATTGTGCCAGTACCTGACCGGACAAGGCGCATCCCGACAAGGCCAAGAGTAAGCCGCGTTTGTTCATTTCAAGTTTTGGTTTCGAGTGCCGGCGCGCCGAAACGTCCGGTCAGGTTATGCAGGTGGGCTAGAAATCAGCAGTTCAATTCGGAAAAGCGATGGCTTGGACGTTCGGATAGAAGACTTCGATTTCATCCGTGTCGCCATCCATCTTTTGGAAAGTCAGCGTGAAGGTGTGCTTCCCCTTCGGCGTTTCGAACACGGTAGAGCCGTCGAGGTTTTGCCGGTCGTGTTCGTACTTGTCGACCTCTTGCACCGCGGGCGATGCAACGTTCACTCGCTTTACCGGACGCGGCGCCTGGCCATCCATCGTGACGAAAGCGCGAACGGAGCATGGGCAGCCCTTGGAGTTTTCATCCGCGATACCACTGGTGAACTGGAAAAGCACCTTCGAGGATGTCTTGAGGTCCACGTCGACTGAGGCGATTTTCACCGGCTCTTTGCCCTTGATGAACGCAGCTGTGTGCGAGTCCGGCTTGTTGACGTAAGCAAGGGTGGGTGCCCCAGCTGCGAATGAGGCAGCGCTGAGCGCGAGGATCGCCGTGCCAACAATCGTACTCTTATAGAATTTGAGACTTTTCATTAGTAGACCTTTTTTTGAAGAATGTCAGAACGGATTCATCCGGTTGATGAGCTTATCTTTCAGGAAGTAGTGGTGGTAGAGCGCAGCAAGCGCATGTAACGAGCTGAGGGCAATCAGCGCAATCGCCGTGTAGTAGTGCGCGTCCGTAAGAAAGTGACCCATCGGGACGTTTTTAGGCAGTGGAGCCGGAATTTTGATGCCGAAGAATTCCCAGCCGATTCCGTATGCACCGCGCCAAATCTTGATAGCTGGGACTGCAATCAGGAAACCAATCAGCGTCCGCTGAGTTAGCTTTGCTGCTCGGGCGCGCCACTGGACATCCCGCAGTTCTGGCGGCCGCGGGCGACGCGAGCGCCAAAAAACACTGAAGACCATTACTGCGAAGACCACTTCGCCGACGGACCGGTGCCAGTAGTAATAGTTGTTGTAGCTCTCGGAGTTGAAGTCGAGCTTGTAGAACAAGAAACCGATGATGCACAGCGCGACTACACAAACAAACAAAAACCAGTGAATCGCGATGGAAAGCCGGTCATAGGACGCACGTGCAGTCTCCTGCGTGCGCTCATGCGAGGTGGTGTACATGCTGACTCCGCCGGGAGAAGCCTTTGTGGATGGGGACCGCGACGGAAGGAATATTACGAAGGATGAATTTGGCTGTAAGCGACCGACAAAATTAAGTCTATAAGTCTTTGTTATAGACTCGCAGCGTCAGCGAACGGACGCAAGATGGTACCGACGCGACTGAGCCACTGGTAGCGCAGTAGGGAAGTCGTCAGAAGACTTCGAAAGGTAAGCTCACCAGAGTGACTTCAGCGAAAGACATATCCGGGGTTGACCGGACTTAACCGCCCGACTCGCGGCGCGTCAGGCACACCGCACCACCGGCACAGCGCGCCCGTGCTTAAGTCACCGGACTATTTTGTGTGTGAGCGTCGAACTGTTCTTGCTGCTGCTTGCTGCGCTGCGTGTTTATCCTGGCCATCGTTACCAAGCGCGCGGTCGAGCTCGTCCTGGTCGCTGCGCAACTGCATCCTCATCTGACGCAGAAACTTTTTTGCGTTCTCGGCGAGCGGGGTGCCGGCGCGAAACACAAGCAAGCCAGTGAACATCACCTCTACGTCGATAGGCTTCACCACGAGACCACGCTTCACAAAGTCGAGCGCCACGATGGGATGCGCAATGCCAATCCCGACGCCCGCCAATGCCAGCTCGCACACAGTATGGGAATACGGAGTTTCAACGACAGGCTTCAACTGAATAGCGCGCGCGGTGAGTTGCGCCTCGAGTCGAAGGCGGGTGCTGTCCTCGGGGTTCAAGGCGAGAAACGGGAGCTCCGGCAGCTCATTTACGTTGATGGAACTGCGCCGTGCCAGCGGATGAGAGGCGTTCATGACCGCAACACCTGGCAGTCTGACGAACTCAGAATGCTCAAGGCCTGCCATCGACATCTCATCTGACATCAACCCGAAGTCAACCTGACCTGCTGACACCTTTTCGTGGACTTCGCGCGAGCTCATCACTTGCAGCGAAATTTGGAGGTCTTTTGATGGCGCGTCGAAAGCCGCGATGACTCGGGGCAAAAACCCTGTTCCGAGTGCGGGAAAGCAAGCGATGGCCATCCGGCCCAAGCCGTAGGACCGCAGACTTCGGATGCGGTGCTCGATGACTTCATAGCCGACGAAGTAGCGGTCGACGTCCCTCATCAGCGCGATTGCCTCCTGAGTCGGGACAAGCCTGCTCCGCACCCGCTCGAACAACTTGAAGTTGGCCATCTCCTCCAAACGGCGGATTGCCTGACTCACGGCCGGTTGCGAGATACCGAGAAGCGCAGATGCTTTGCTCGTCGCTCCCGCGTTCATCACCGCACGGAACACCTCGATATCTCGAATACCCATAACAAAAACTTATTAACCTAATTATTTCCGATGTTGCTCGAATTCGGTGCAAAAGTAAACTGAACGTCAACAACACCACCTTGATAATCGATTGAGAGAACGATGAAAAGCACTACCAGCAACGCCTCCCAGCCGTTCCGCAGCCTTTCCCCAGCCGTTATGCGAGCGTCGACAGTCGTATTTGATTCGCTTGCTGATTTTGCGCGCCGCAAGGAGCGTCAGCCGGATGGCTACAGCTACGGCATCACTGGCACTCCGACTGCACGCGAGCTGGAACATCGAATCGCCGAACTTGAAGGCGGGGCACACTGCATCGTGACCCCGTCCGGTCAATCCGCTTTGATGACCACGGTGATGGGCTTCGTGCGTGGCGGCGACCATTTGCTCGTCTCCGCAGCCTGCTATGGCGCGCTGAAAACTTTCGCACAGAAATGGTTGGCTCACTTCAACGTCGAAGTCGAGCTGTATCCACCGTCGATCGGCGCCGATATCGAAAAATACGCGAAACCCAACACCCGCATGATTTGCATGGAGTCTCCGGGAACGGTGACGATGGAAGTGCCAGACATTCCCGCTGTCGTCGAGGTCGCCAAGCGACACGGCGTCATGACCATGATGGACAACACGTGGGCCAGCCCTCTTGCGTTCAAGCCGCTCGAACACGGTGTCGATTTCTGCATCGAAGCGGCGACCAAATTTTTCGGCGGCCATTCCGACCTGCTCGCAGGCTGCATCAGCATGAATAACGCCGAGTACTACGCTGTTCTGCGTGAGACTCAAAGCATCCTCGGACAACAGACCAGCCCCGACGACTGCTTCCTGGTCATGCGTGGCCTTGAAACGTTGAAGGTCAGGTTCGAGGCGCAGAGCACATCCACGTTGAAGATAGCTCAGGCGCTCGAACAGTCCCCGGACGTGGCACAGGTGCTCTTCCCCGCGCTGCCGTCAGATGCTGGATATGCCATCTGGAAGCGCGACTTCTCAGGTAGCGGATGCCTTTTCTCATTGATTCTGCAAGAGGCCGGCGAGGATGCCTTCACCGCGTTCTTCGATTCCCTGAAGCACTTCGCCATCGGCGCAAGCTGGGGCGGCGTGCACAGTCTCGCTGCCTACTACCCGGCGCCCCTTCAGGCCAATCGCCCATTCCCGCTCACTGACCGTCCTATCATCAGGCTGTCCATTGGTTTGGAAGACACGAATCTGCTGCTTGACGACCTCAAAGGCGCCCTCGACGCGTTTCGCCGGGTGAGAAACGCTAGGGCGTGAACGATCGCTGTCTATCGAACCTGCATTTCCTTCGGTGAAAATAATATGTACACGAAGTCAACTTGGAAACACGCACTTGGGACGGTCGTGGCAGCGGTCGGCCTTTTATGCGGTACGGCTACCTCGGTGCACGCAGAGGACTTGCTCGCCCAAGCGAAGGCCAAAAAGACTTTGCGCGTCGCTAACACGCAAAGCAGCCCGCCTTGGAGCATGCTGGATGAGAGCAACAAGCCGGCTGGTTACGACGTTGCAGTTGCAAAAGAAATAGCCAAACGCATCGGCGTTCCTAACGTCACGTTCGTGGCGGACTCCTTCAAGAATTTCGTAGAGGGGCTTAAGTCGGATAAGTACGACTTGGTCATGAACGACCTCACACCGACACCCGAGCGCGAGAAGCAAGTCGATTTCGGCGACCCTTACGGCGTCGAAGAGTTCCGCATCTTCGTTCGCTCCGACAACAGCGATATCAAAGCGCGAGCGAATTTGAAGGGCAAGCGCGTGGGCGTGACCACAGGCTCAAGCAACGAAAGTTGGGCGCGGGCACACCTCAAGGACTCGGAAATCCGCACGTATGACAACGGTGGTCTGGTTTTCAATGACCTCGGAAGCGGCCGAATCGATGCCGTCATCATCTCGCATTTTGGTGGGATGAAATACGCGAAGGTGAACCACCTGCCCGTCAAGGAGGTCGGTGAGCCGCTCGTCTACCAACTCTCGGCACCCGCTATGGTGAAAGGACAGCCAGCATTGCGAGCCGCTGTGAACAAGGCAATTGCTGACATGGTCGCGGACGGTACGCTCGAAGCGCTCTCGAAAAAGTGGGTCGGTCCTGACTTCAACATGGTTAGCACCATCGCCACGGCCAAGGCGCAGAAGGAGTAAGCGATGCTCGAGCTATTCATGCGCTCGCTGCCGTTACTGAAAAGTGCGGTTCTGATGACAATCTTCCTTGGATTGTCGTCCTTCGTACTGGGCTCAACGCTCGGGTTACTGGTTGCGTTGTGCCGGGTCTCGAGCGTCAAATCTCTACGTGGTTTCGCGTTCGCCTATGTGTCGATATTTCGCGGCACGCCGTTGCTTGTGCAGATTCTTCTCATCTACTTCGGTCTACCGCGGTACGGCATTACCTTGGACCCCGTCCCTGCGGCCCTTCTCGCATTGACGCTATTCTCCGCAGCGTACCTCAGCGAGAACTTCCGGTCTGGTATCAACGCAGTTGATAAAGGCCAATGGGAAGCAGCGATGTCTATGGGAATGGGGTATTGGAAGGCGATGTCGCGAATCATTTTGCCGCAGGGGCTGCGCATCGCGATTCCACCTGTGGGGAGCCGGATGATTGCGCTGATTAAAGATACGTCCTTGGCCTCCACCATCACGGTCGTCGAACTGACCCGCGTTGCGGACCAAGTGGGTGCGTCGACATTTCGATATATGGAGATGTTCTTGATGGTCGGGCTCATCTACTGGGTCATCAATCAACTGCTGACTATCGCTCAAACGATTCTCGAAAGTCGGGTATCAAGGCGGTTCGTATGAATCTGAACATCAAAACCATCGGGGTAAAGGGCCTGTCGAAGCAATTCGGCCAAAACCAGGTATTGCGCGGTGTCGACTTCGACGTGTCCAAGGGTGAGGTTGTGGTCATCATGGGTCCGTCAGGCTCAGGGAAGACGACCTTGCTGCGGTCGCTAAATTTCCTCGAAACACCGGACGACGGCACGGTCTCTGTCTGCGGCATCGAAGTCGAGTGTTCTGGTTTGCAACGGCCGAGTCGAGAAACGCAGAAGAGGATTCGAGAAATTCGCCAACGCTCCGCCATGGTGTTTCAATCGTTCAACCTTTTCCCCCACATGACAGCGTTGCAGAACGTCATGGAAGGCCCTATCAGCGTGAAAGGTGTGGCGCGAGCGGAGGCCACCGAACGAGCCACGCGGTTGCTGGACCAAGTTGGCCTCGCGGCAAAATCAAATGAGTACCCGGGGCGCCTATCCGGCGGGCAAAAGCAGCGCGTCGCGATAGCCCGTGCACTGGCGATGGAGCCTGAGGTCATTCTCTTTGACGAGCCAACTTCGGCGCTGGACCCCGCCCTTCGGGAAGACGTCCTCGTAGTCATGCGGGATTTGGCGAAGCGTGGAATGACCATGTTGATTGTCACGCACGAGGTGCGATTCGCGCGAGATGTAGCCGACCGGGTGGTCTTTATGGACGGCGGAGTTGTCGTCGAAAACGCTCCGCCCCAAGAGTTCTTCAGTGGAACAAGCTCCCGGGTGCGCCAGTTTCTAAATCTGATTGAAACCTGAGCGCCGTAACAGGAATTGGCCCAGAACATGGCGACGAAAGTTAGTCTCGTCGCCATGTTCTTTTGGTCGATAACAGAAGCGGCCATCGGCCGAAAAGAAAGACGCGTGATATCATGTATACCCATAGGGGGTATGGGTATGTCTCATCTATCACAAAGTAAAGACGAACTCCTCAAGCGGGTCCGTCGTATCGGGGGTCAGGTGCAAGCCATAGAGCGCTCGCTCGAGGCCGAAGCCGACTGCGAAAAGGTCCTACATTTGGTCGCCGCGACGCGCGGTGCGATGAACGGATTGCTCGACGAAATTATTGAGGCTCACGCTCGCGAGCACGTCGCACATCCAGATTTGAGCGCAAAGGAGCGTGAAAAAGGCGTGGATGCGCTTCTTGAGGCCATTCGGCGATACACAAAATGAACGATTCGAAAAGCAGTTTGACGCACGAGCACTCCTTCCTTGGAAGCTCACACGACGAGAATGCGCGTCGCACAAGGTCGGTGGTCGCTCTGACTTTCATCATGATGGTCGGCGAGATTGTCGCTGGATATGTGACCGGCTCAATGGCGTTGCTCGCCGACGGCTTTCATATGGCCACCCACGCGGGCGCACTGGGCATCGCGGTTCTCGCTTACGGCTACGCCAAACGGAACACAGCCAATCGAGCCTATAGCTTTGGGACGGGCAAGGTCGGTGAGCTCGCTGGTTTCGCCTCTGCCCTGATTCTCGCGCTTGTGTCGCTGGGAATCGCAATCGAGTCGGCATTGCGACTCATCCGCCCTACGAACGTTGAGTTTGGCCAAGCAACGGTCATTGCTGCTGTGGGGCTGCTGGTTAATATCGTCAGCGCGTTCATGCTCTCCAATGGCGGCGGCCATCATCATCACGACCACCCTCATCGTGGTCATGACCATCACGGACACGGCCATAGTGCTGACAACAATCTCAGGTCGGCATATGTGCATGTGCTCGCAGATGCCCTGACGTCGATACTTGCAATCGCGGCGCTACTCGCGGGACGCTATCTCGGATGGGTCTGGCTTGATCCCGTGATGGGCATCGTCGGGTCCATCGTCATCGCGCGATGGGCGTGGACGCTCATGCGTGATACGGCTGCTGTGCTGCTTGACAAGACGGATGAACATGTAGCCGACGAGATCCGAGAAATCTTGTCCTCCTATCGCGATACAGAGATTGCCGATCTACACGTTTGGCAAATCGGACCTGAGGCCCGGGCCGCAATCGTGAGCGTCCGCACCCGCAGTGATGTTTCGGTTCAGACCATTCGAGATCGTCTCCGCCCGGTTCATGAGGTCTTGCATCTGACGGTCGAAGCAGCGCATTGAGGCTGAGTGTCACGCATCGGACGCACGCGACCAGAGTTACCGAGAAAACTTCGCGCAGGAATTGGCATGCTGCCAATGCCGCCGGTGTACGAAAGGGACCAACCTTCAACATGCTAGCTCCCGTGCTCGACTTCGCTAAGCGGCCTTCTTGTTTCTTCTCAGCGAAACCGCATTCGTAATACGCGTCAGTCGGATCGCGGCGATCGCCACATTCGGCCAGAAACTTACGGCATAAACCTCGACCCAAGATATGAGCGCTGCGCTAGGACCGTTGACGGAACACAGCAGACGTTCGAATGTCATTTCGACAGCTCGCTTCGACGACCGTTTGTGGCCGGTTGGGTGTGGTGACCAACGGCCGCTTACTGGCATTGGAGTCCGCGAATGAAATTCGCTAACCGGTTTGGAGCAAGTAGTTTGGCCGAAGTGGGGACGATCGTCTGCCGCCGCCCGCTAAGCGCTCCACGCGGTCGCCTGGATAAGACGCCGGCTCCGTTAAGTGGCAACCACCCGTCTTGCGAATTGCGGCTAGCCTGATAAATAACCTTATCAGTCCGCCACCGATTTCGCTCTAAACTGGCGTGCATGAAAACGCGTGAGACCGGACCCGTCACCTTTCCTGACGACGCCGAACTGGCCGCGCTGCGCGCCTGGTACGCCGGGCTCGACGCTCGCGCGGCCGTCGCGCGCTATCTGGGCGACCGCAAGGTGCCGGGAACGTCTGCGCGTGGCGTGCTCGGGCGCATCCGGCGTGCGCTGGCCACATACGCGGCAAGCCGCCATCGGGTCGACCTGGTCGAGGCATTCGTTGAGCGGTGCGCCGCGTCGGCCGACACGGTTGCGCGCGCGATCGAGACGTTGCGCAACCTGCCGGCACCGGAGCTGCACATCGCCGACGCCATCGATCAGTGGCTGCCGCCACGGGTGGTGGCCGCCCTGCAGGCGCATGGCATTCGGACGCTGGCCGATCTGACCGTGCGGATTCCGCGCCGGCGCCGCTGGTGGATCTCGATCGACGGACTCGGCGTCGCTGGCGCGCGTCGCGTGGAGGCGTTTTTTGCCGCCCATCCGGCACTGACCGAACGGGCCCGAGCGCTGATCGATGCGGCGCCGGCCGGGGACGTCGTGCCGTGGGAGCAGTTGCGCGTGCCGCACGAAGTCGACGGCTCGCATGGACAGTTCCGCGCCCCGCAGGCCGCCTGCCTGCTGAATGCGTCCAACGATTACGAGGCGATTCAATCCTGGCTGTCGCTTCATGAATCGGCCGCCACGCAGCGCGCTTACCACAAGGAAACGGAACGTCTGATCCTGTGGGCCATCATCGAGCGCGGCCGCGCGCTGTCGTCCCTCACCACAGATGACGCGATCGCGTATCGCGCATTCCTGCGCCGGCCCACGCCGCGCGAGCGTTGGGTCGGACCGTCGCGGCCACGGCACAGTGTGGAGTGGCGACCCTTCATAGGTGCGCTCTCGCCTCGATCGGCGGCGTACGCGCTAAATGTCCTGTCGGCGCTGTTCCGCTGGCTGGTCGAGCAGCGCTACGTGCTCGCGAATCCGTTCGCCGGCGTGAAGGTTAAGAGCCACGCGCCACGCGCAGGACTGGACGTGTCGCGCGGCTTCTCCGAGGGCGAGTGGCTGTTGATCCGCACCCTTGCCGACGGCCTGGAATGGTCCTATGGCTGGAGCGTGCCAGCCGCTCAGCGGCTGCGGTTCCTCTTAGACTGCGCCTACGCAACCGGCTTACGCGCCAGCGAGCTGGTGGACGCGACGCTCGCCAACGTCCGCCGGGACGAACACGGCGATCACTGGCTTTACGTGCTCGGCAAGGGCGGCAAGCGCGGTAAGGTGGCGTTGCCGCCACTCGCGCGAACGGCACTCGACCAGCACCTTGTGCAGCGCGGCCTGCCGGTCACGCCCACTCGCTGGAACCCAGCTACGCCGCTTGTTGCGAGTCTCGAGGGGAACGGCACAGGCATCGAAAGCACGCGACTCTGGCGCGTACTGAGACGGTTCTTTGTGTTGGCCTCCGATGCGATCCAGGACGAGTGGCCCGCGACGGCTGAGAAGCTGCGCCGCGCGAGCCCGCACTGGATGCAGCACACGCACGCGTCACACGCGCTGGCCCAGGGTGCCGAGCTGATCATGGTGCGCGACAATCTGCGCCATGCGTCGATCTCGACGACGTCGACCTATCTGCACAGCGATGAAGTGCAGCGCGCCCGGCAGTTCGATCAGGCGTTTGCCGCACGCAATATCAAGCGGTAGGCAAGCAACCGGGCGGCTCGCTGGAAAGCACCGGCGAGGCGATCCGCACTGCACACGAAGCATGCTCTACCCAAAGTGCAGCCTGTAGAACTTCCCGCAAATTGCAATGCGCTCCTTACGCGTCATGGGCCGGTGGTGGTGGATGACGCTGTGGTAACCGCGCCCCATACACCGGCGGCACCGGCGAAGGCGATCGCTGCAACGGCTTCGCTCCGAAATCTGTATCAGTGATCCATGAAACGTCTTGCGTGGAAGATCGAATGCAGGGCGAAGCCGGCGGACATCGACAGTCGGCCCGCGGCGCGACGCCCTCATACGGATCGATCTCAGGGCCGAGCAAGCGCGCCGTGATGTGAGCCGCCGCCGAATTCGCCCTGGCGAACTTCCAAAAGATGTGCGAGAAGCTCCTGCTGACCAACCAGTAACGTGAAAAGCTTGATCTTGCTGACGATCCAGTGCATCGTGGACGTCGCGCAGCCACTCATATTCGTTCTCGTTGTAGCGTTGCGCCTCGTCGCAAAAAAGCAGTACGGTTCCGCTGCCCGCGCGGGCGGCCGCCTCGCGTATTCTTAACGAGAGTCGCATTCGTTTCGATGGGTTCGAACCCGCGTTGGGGTCCGGGTCTCCGACGGCCTCAAGCAGGTTCGCAAAGAAGGGGCCTTCGGCGTGCCGGGGTTTATGCTCACACTGTGCGTGGCAGCTGGTCATCTTCGGATAGTTGCGCGCCAGCAGCAGCCTTACGTACTCGATCGCCCGCGTCTTGCCGATGCGGGACGGTCCGTAAATCAGCGCGCCCATGATCCTGTAGTGCAGACACCGGATCACCAGATCATAGAAGGCCTGGATCGCCGGAGTCGCGATGCGGTAGTTGCCGGTAGCAAGCGGATGCAGCGATGGATCGATCGGTCTCGGAACGTCAACTGACATGATGCGCCTCCGATCTCCCCGATGGACTCTCCTCGCGCATAACGCTCGACGGCATTGCTGCGCCAATCCCCTGTCAAGCAAGCGATAGAGCTGTCTTCTGTTCACGCCTGTCGCCAGCTCACGCGACGCTGGAAAGCGCGACGCTCTTCGTCGCCAAATTCGGTATAGGCGACGCCGGGCCACGCCGCGACGTCGAGAGCCTGGAAATCAGTGCGCCTCCGGTTCATACCACTTCTCCAAATCTGAAGGGATGGCAATCTAATGACACACGTTACAGAGCGGACTACCGTCGACTCACTGCAACCACTGGATGATGAGCTGCGAGAAATCCGCCGTCATCTGCATTCGAATCCCGAGCTTTCTTTCAAGGAGCACGCTACATCGGACTTCGTTGCTGAACGACTCACCGAGTGGGGCTATGAAGTACATCGTGGGCTCGGTGGCACTGGAGTCGTGGCGACAATGCAGGTGGGTACCGGCGCAAAGCGGCTGGGCCTTCGGGCAGATATGGACGCGCTTCCCATTCATGAAACCTCGGGCTTACCATGGGCGAGCAAGCACGAAGGATGCATGCACGCGTGTGGTCACGACGGCCACATGACGATGTTGCTCGGTGCGGCGAAGCACTTGAGCATAACGAAGTCGTTCTCAGGCAAGCTCACGCTGGTTTTCCAGCCCGCCGAGGAAACGGGATACGACAGCGGGGCGAAAGCCATGGTCGAAGAGGGACTGTTCGACCAGTTCCCTTGCGACATGGTCTTTGCCTTCCACAATCATCCAGGAGCGCCGCAAGGACAGCTCCTGAGCCGAGAGGGTGCCTTCATGGCGGCAGGTGACCGCGTCCTTCTCAAAGTGCTCGGAGTGGGAGGTCACGCTGCACGACCACATCAAACAGTCGACACAGTGGTTGTGTCCGCCGCAATAGTGATGGCCCTGCAAAGCATCGTCTCCCGGAACGTAGCGGCGAATGACACGGCTGTCGTCACCGTTGGGCGTCTGCGAGTCGTGGATGCGTTGAACGTGATTCCGGCCGAAGGCGAGATTGGCATCTCCGTTCGTTCCTTCGACCCGGGCGTGCGCGCCCTGCTACAGCAGCGCATTGAGAAGATATGTCGGTCCACGGCAGACGCCTACGACGCTACGGTTGAAATTGACTCGTAAGCGGTCCACCAGCGACGCCCGTCAGAGTAAGGCGATTGATCGGCTCGGCAGGAGTTCGTCACGAGGCGCACCATGCTACGCTGATCTCCGCTGATCCATATCAAAATTGACTACGTGCCCGGCTACCCCGTGGTCAAGAATGCACCGGGCCCAACCCAACTGGCCATGTCGGTTGCACGCGAACTTGTCGGAGATGAGAACGTAGTGAACAACATGCCTCAGTTGATGGGCAGTGAGGACTTTGCGTACATGTTGGGCAGAGTGCCAGGCGCACTCATTCGCATTGGCAACGGACCTGCGTCCGGCGGCCGCGGGCTTCATAACCCGAACTACGACTTCAACGACGAAAACCTAAGCGTCGGCGCGGCGTTCTGGAGCCGCTTGGTCGAGACTTATCTCGCCTAACGCGCGTCAACATCATCTGCTTTGACCAGCTCTGCGCTCCGCGCGGAGTTGGAGCATACCAAAGCCTCCTCCTCGGTTAGCGGGAATCATACAAGGCGGAAAAGACAGACCGCAGCCCAAGCCCCACCGGCCTCATAAGCGCCTGCAATGATGCGCAGAGAGATTGCTATTCGCTGTGACATCAGCTTCTCGCGCTTGCGCTATGCCCGCATCTCCTAAGGAAACTCTGCGTAACTCCCGCGTCTAATGTCCATTAGGAATGCTACTATATTGACGGCAACCTGGGGACATCAATGACGCAACTTCATCTCGGCTTGAACCTGTCAACCAGGCGCACGCGCAAGCGGGAGTTTTTGGAGGAGATGAAACGAGTGGTGCCGTGGACGCGGCTGATTGAGTTGATCGAGCCGCATTATCCAAAAGGGAAGACTGGCCGTCCGCCATTTCCGGTTGCGACGATGTTGCACATTCACTTCATCCAGCAATGGTTCAGTCTGTCGGATCCAGCGATGGAAGAGGCCCTCTATGACGTGCCGCTGTATCGTGAATTCGCGGGTCTCGACGGTGCAATGACCCGTCTCCCGGATGAAACGACCATCCTGCGGTTTAGGCACCTGCTTGAAGCTCATGGAATCGCTGCGCAAATCCTGGTGGTGGTCAATGAGATATTGAGCGACAAGGGATTAATGCTCAAGGCGGGATCGGCTGTTAACGCCACGTTGATTGCGGCGCCCAGTTCGACCAAGAACGGCTCGGGCACACGCGATCCCGAGATGCAGTCGACCCAGAAAGGCCGCAACTGGTATTTCGGCATGAAAGCGCACGTGGGCGTGGACGCAGAGTCAGGCTTGGTTCATACGGTCATCGGCACCGCAGCCAACGTGCACGACATCAACATGGCACATGCATTGTTGCACGGAGAGGAGACAAATGTTTATGCCGACGCCGGTTACCAAGGCATCGAAAAACGTGAGCAAGCGGGCTCGACTCGATGGCACGTCGCGATGCGGCCCAGCAAGCGAAGGAAGCTGAACCTGAATGACCCTGTCGATGCGATATACGCCGAGATTGAACGACTGAAGGCCGGCATTCGGGCGAAGGTCGAGCACCCTTTCCGCATCCTTAAGCGACAATTTGGCTACGTGAAGACGAGATACCGCGGGCTGGCGAAGAACACCGCTCAAATCACTACGTTATTTGCGTTGGGCAATCTCTGGATGATGCGAAAAACGCTGCACAAATCGTAGCGAGGCCACACACAATCAACTTGACCTTTGTTCACTCGCCGCGAGTCATCCCATCGACTTCTCGACCGGCCTGGATCGACAGCTCGTGCGCGGTGATGAGGGGATCAGGCTCAATGCAGAATGTTTCCGTCGAGTCCATGTCACGCCTGTCGCAAGCTTCTGAAACGAATTATGCAGACGGTCCCTAACTCAGCAGCTGTTGCTCGGTGGCCTTTGAAGCGACCTTGTCGAACGAGTGTTGAAAAAATACAAGTCGCGCTCTGCTCATCGAGCGTTGGCCGTAGCCACGGTACATCCTTGTTGCAAAAGGCGCCTCCTAGCTATCGAGAGCGCACCATATCGCTAAGAGCGGACCATGGAGCGCTCGCATGGAATGCATTGCGTTCGATGGCGTATAGCTCACGCCACCCATACCTGGGGACCACCACGCCGAGTCACCGCACCGCCATTCTCCTTCTGACATGACGATGTACAATTCTCTCGAAGGATGACGATGGCTTGGATAGCGCGCGTGCGGAGCCAAGATAGTCATCCCGACGCGTAGCTGCGGAAGTGTCGCTAGACCGCCAGGGCCAATCACAAGCGCATTGGCGTGCGCGTTGAATAATCTTGAGCATGGAGCGATGCCGCTTCGGCGCCACCAGCTTAATCTTTCGCAGAGCGGCAGTACGGCCAAGCCAATCAAACTAGTTGCCACATTCAATGTAGATGCATACATCGCTTCCGCAAAATGGTCCTTCATGGGCGGATGAAGACCTGAGGTTATTGTCGGCTGCGAGTAACATAAATCTTCGCACCGAAGCTGGTTCACCATTTCCTCAGCAGTGTGCCAACCATCAACTGCGCCCTCCGCATAGCCTTCAAGCCGTACGGCGATTGCGTCTACGAACCGCACTACGGCGAGCCTCTGGCCATCCTTGCTCTCGGAGTTTTGCAAGACTTCTCCTTACGCTGCGGCTCATACCGAGATTACTTCGAGTTCGCTCTGGTTGCCGCTTCCAGTGTCTGAGAGATGAGAGTAGAAATTGTCATGGGGCCGACACCGCCTGGAACCGGCGTAACTGCCGCGCAGCGGGACAAAAGCCCATCTGGCTCAACATCACCAATGCCTCCTGGGTGATAGCCGGCATCAACCACAACAGCACCATCCTTTATCCAATTCGCTTTGACGAAATGCGGACGTCCAACAGCCGCAACGATGATGTCGGCC
The DNA here is from genome assembly GCF_023631405.1 of Caballeronia sp. GAWG2-1. Lineage (NCBI taxonomy): Bacteria > Pseudomonadati > Pseudomonadota > Betaproteobacteria > Burkholderiales > Burkholderiaceae > Caballeronia > Caballeronia sp. GAWG2-1. Next base: position 178,471 of record NZ_JALQDD010000045.1, on the reverse strand, counting down.
CGACGCACTTCATGTCCCAAATCTGGTGTATGCGAGTGGCACAAGGTGACCGTCGCATCTGCGTTCGTCAGCATCGCCGCCATGGGTTTGCCGAGGATGGGGCTTCTACCGAGTACGACGGCATGTTTCCCTCGCAGGCTTATGCCGTAGTGGCCCAGTAGCCGCATGATTCCGGCAGGCGTTGCTGCCCCGAAGGCATTCATACCCAATGCCATCTTTCCAAAGCCCGCGGATGTGACGCCGTCGACATCTTTTCGGATGTCGATGCGGTCAAAGCAAGCTCTTTCGTCAATTGGGTCTGGCACCGGATGCTGCAGCAAAATCCCGTCGACCGTCTCATCTCCATTGAGTGCGTCGATTGCCTCGAGGAGTTCTACCGTTGTGGTATCGGACGATAGCACTATCGCCCGTGAGTCCATACCGATTGCAGCGCAGGCGTTAAGCTTCATTCGAACATATGTCGCCGAAGCCGGGTCGTTCCCGACCAATATCGTCGCGAGCGTGGGAACTCGCCCGTTGCTCATGTTTGTCAAAGACGCTACTTGCGAAGCGAGGTCTGAAGCAATCTGAGCGGCAAGAGCTTTGCCGTCGAGCACGATGCATTTCATTTCCGGTTCCTTGGAGACGTAGAATCACCGAAACACGACGGTCTTGTTGCCATTCAGGAACACGCGACTCTCGATGTGGAACCGCACAGCATTAGCCAACGCCAGCTTTTCGGAATCACGGCCTGCTGCGACCAGTCTCTCCGGACCATATGTATGATCAACTTGCTGCACCGATTGCTCGATAATTGGCCCTTCATCGAGGTCGCCTGTCACGTAGTGCGCGGTTGCTCCAATGAGCTTCACCCCTCGGTCGAAAGCCTGGTGGTACGGTTTCGCTCCTTTAAAGCCGGGTAAGAACGAGTGGTGGATATTGATGGCTCGTCCGGAGAGTTTCCGACAGACCTCATCTGACAGAACCTGCATATACCGAGCAAGAACCACAAGTTCGCTGCGCGTCGATTCGACAATTTCGAGGAGTTTTCCCTCCTGTTCTGCCTTGGTCTCCGGCCGCACAGGGAGGACGTGGTAAGGGATGTCGTGTCGCTGCGCCACCGATTGCAACGCGTCGTGATTCGAAACGATTGCGGCCACAGTCATAGGCAACTCGCCAGTCCGGACCCTATAGAGAAGGTCGTCTAGGCAATGGTCGTACTTCGACACCATGATGAGCACGCGAAGCTTTTCCTGCGTCGAGCGCATCTCCCATTCCATGTCGAAGCGCGTCGCCGTGGCACGAAAAGCCTCGCGCATGTCGGTTAAGGACGGAGCCGGTCGAGTGTCGGCTCGAAAAAGCACCCGTGAGAAGTAACGTCCCTGCTCCTCGTCATCGTACTGAGCCATCTCCACGATGTAACAACCGCGGTCTGCCAAAAAGTTTCCAATGGCGGCGACGATGCCACGCGTCCCAGCACACGACACCTTCAAAACATACGTTGACGACTGTGCCTCACATGCGGTCGGACTCATGGTTTCCTCTGAGATTTTCGGTGCGTTTGTTGCTGACGATGCATTCTTCCATATAAATATTCTCCCCGCAAAAATTTTCTTGCGAAAATTTTTTCTGCTCCGTATATTGGATTGAACGAGTCGAAACCCCGTGGAAACCGCGTGGGTCGCGCCCATCACCTGCCGCTGAAGTGCCTTCGAGCGCTTTGCGACTTCGCGGACAGGCCATCTATACGTGAATACGAGAGGATGCACGACATGTCCGACAGCATTCCTGCGAGAGCGGAGGTTGTTATCGTTGGTGGCGGTATTGTTGGATGTTCGATTGCCTACCACCTCACCAAACTTGGCATTTCGGACGTAGTGTTGCTTGAACGCCGTCAACTTACGTGCGGGACCACGTGGCACGCTGCGGGACTCATTGGTCAACTTCGCAGCTCACGGCAAATGACGGAGCTGGCCAAATACACCTCCGAATTGCTCTATCAGCTCGAGCGAGAAACGGGTCAAGCGACGGGATTCAAGCAGAACGGGTCGATTAGTGTGGCATTGAACGCAGGTCGCTTCGAGGAGTTGAAGCGAGGTGCCTCGATGGCTAAGAATTTTGGGTTAGAGGTTGAGGTCATCACCCCCGCCGAAATTCGGGCAATGTGGCCCATGCTCAGTCTGGATGGTGTTGAAGGTGGTGTATTCCTGCCAAAAGACGGGCAGGCCAACCCAACCGACATTACCCAAGCGTTCGCGAAAGGAGCACGCAGCCGCGGCGCCAAAATTGTTGAGAATCTCAAAGTTGAACGACTGCTTGTTGAGAACGGCAGAGCTGTTGGTGTTCAGACCGAGCAGGGCGTCATCAAAGCGAATACAGTCGTGCTAGCTGCGGGCATGTGGTCGCGCGAACTTGCGGCGGAAATTGGCGTCTCGATTCCTCTGCATGCCGCCGAACATTTTTACATCGTCACGGAAGCGGTGAGCGGGCTGCCTTCCAAGTTGCCAGTGCTCCGCGTCCCAGATGAATGCTCTTACTACAAGGAAGACGCGGGAAAAATTCTTCTCGGTGCCTTTGAGCCCGTCGCGAAGCCGTGGGGCATGCAAGGTATTCCGGAGGACTTTTGCTTTGATGCACTACCGGACGACTTTGACCACTTTGAGCCCATTCTGTCCAGCGCCATGAATCGAGTCCCGGTGCTGGAGACGACCGGCATACAGACCTTCTTTAACGGCCCAGAGAGCTTTACGCCAGATGACCGGTACTTGCTTGGCGAAACAGCAGAAGTGAAGGACCTGTTTGTCGCCTGCGGCTTCAACTCCATCGGCATCCAGAGCTCTGGCGGCGCGGGCAAGGCGCTTGCGCAGTGGATTTACGACCGCAAACCGCCAATGGACCTGTCGGACGTCGATGTTCGCCGAATGCATCCGTTCCAAGGTACCCGTCAGTACTTGCACGACCGGACAACTGAAACGCTTGGGTTGCTCTACGCCATGCACTGGCCCTTTCGCCAGTTCGAAACTGCGCGCGGTGTGCGTCGGTCGCCGTTGCATGAGCGCCTGCTTGCAGCAGGCGCGGTGATGGGTGAAGTCAGTGGTTGGGAGCGCGCGAACTGGTTTGCTTCGCCCGCTACGAACGCAAAGTACGAATACTCCTGGGGGACTCAAAACTGGTTCGAAAATTCGGCGTCGGAATGCAGGGCTGTGCGGGACTCCGTAGGCCTCTTTGACCAGACGTCGTTTGCCAAATTTTTGGTGCTAGGTCCGGACGCGTGCTCTGTGCTCAACCGCATTTCGGTGTCGGACGTGGATGTGCCTGTTGGGAAGATGGTCTATACCCAATGGCTGAACGAGCGTGGGGGCATCGAGGCCGACCTTACTATCACGCGCACCGGTGATACCTCTTTTTTCGTGGTAACCGCGGGCGCCACTCAAATCAGGGACTTCTCCTGGCTCGTCGAGCACATCCCTGAGACTGCTCGATGCATCGCCACCGATGTAACTTCGAGCATGGTTGTGCTGAGCGTCATGGGACCGAACGCACGAGCGCTGCTTCAGGAAGTTAGTGGTGAAGATTTGTCGAACGCGTCATTTCCGTTCGCCACCTCACGGGACATTCAACTTGGCTACGCTCGCGTCCGCGCTAGTCGTATTACCTTCGTTGGCGAACTAGGCTGGGAACTTTACATACCAACGGAGTTTGCAGCACACGTGTACGACCGACTGCTGGCAGCTGGCGCGAAATACGACCTTACACACGCGGGATACCATGCGCTCAATAGCTGTCGAATGGAGAAGGGATATCGTCACTGGGGACATGACCTTACCATCGACGACAACCCGCTCGATGCCGGACTAGGGTTTTGCATCGCATGGAACAAGGCTGGCGGCTTCATCGGCCAGGAGGCGCTTGAAGGTAAGCCAGTCTCTCCGCTCAAGCGGCGCATGGTCCAGTTCCGAATGGCGGACAAGTCCAAACTTCTATATCACGAAGAACCCATCTGGAGTGGCAATCAAATAGTCGGTTCGATTTCCTCCGGCATGTATGGACACCGCCTCAACGCATCACTAGGCATGGGCTACATTACTTTTGCGGATGGCGTTACAAAAGAGTGGCTTGATTCTCAGAAGTTCGAGATTGAAGTCGCTTGGGAGCGCGTGCCAGCCACCGCAAGCCTGACGTCTTTCTATGACCCGACCAATCAACGAATCAAATGCTGACATAGCACGGCTGTCGGGTAAGTCGAAAGATGAAAAGGAGCGACATATGAAGGTCTTGGTTGCAGTGAAGCGAGTCGTCGACGCAAATGTCCATGTGCGCGTCAAGAGCGACGGCAGCGGCGTCGATATTGCCAACGCAAAGATGGCAATCAATCCGTTCGACGAAGTTGCCGTTGAGCAAGCGGTTAGGATGAGAGAGCAAGGGCGAGCAACTGAGGTGGTTGCCGTTACGATAGGGCCGGACAAAGCTGCTGAGACTGTGCGTGTTGCGCTTGCAATGGGCGCAGACCGGGGCATTCATCTTAAAACAGATGCACGGCTCGAACCTCTCGCGGTGGCGAAGCTCCTAAAGGCCATTGCGGAGCAGGAACAGCCACATCTGGTCTTGCTCGGAAAGCAGGCTATTGATAGCGACTGCCATCAGACCGGACAAATGCTTGCAGGGCTCCTTGGATGGCCGCAGCTTTGTGCGGTGTCCGCCATGCAGCTACAGGCGAGCAACCTTTCGGTGCAGAGGGAAACCGATGCCGGAGTTCAGACGCTTGAATCAGGATTGCCAGCGGTCGTTACGGTTGACCTGAGACTGAATGACCCGCGTCATGCCTCCCTTCCAGACATCATCAAGGCGAAGAAAAAGCCAATCCACGTGAGCACACCCGAGGAGCTTGGCATCGACACGCGTGCCAGACTTGTTGAAGTGAGTTTTTTCGCCCCTCATCAACGCTCGGCGGGCACTCGAGTCACCTCGCTGCCTGAGCTTGCTTCTGCCATCGAAACCGCTTTGCAGGAGTCCAACTGAGATGAAAGCGCTGGTTTACGCCGAACATGACAACGTGAGTCTCAATGCTGCGACGGCAAGCGCTGTCGCAGCAGCGTTGAAAATGAGTAAGACGGTCGATATCGTTATCTGTGGTTCCAATTGCGCGGTGCCCGCACAGCAAGCTGCGCGACTTGCTGGTGTAGATTCGGTGGTCGTTGCCGATTCGCCCGTCTTTGAGCATCAAGCGCCCGAGAGCGTGGCTCCGCTCCTAAAAGACTTGATGACGAACTACTCGCATTTGGTGGCGGCTGCCACCAGTAATGGCAAAGGTATTTTTCCTCGTGCTTCGGCGCTTTTGGACGTGAGTCAGGTGTCTGAGATTACAGGAGTATTGGATTCCAAGACCTTCGAGCGCCCTATTTACGCAGGTGCGGCGACGATGGCTGTTCAGTCCACGGATGAACGCGTGGTGGTGACGGTACGTGCGACGAGTTTTGACCCGGTCCAGGTCAGTGGGTCAACAGGAGAAATTCGACAACTCGAAGGCCCCTTTTCGGAGGCGCTCACAAAGTGCAAGAGCGTGAGCGCCGTATCACAAGACAGAGTCGACCTCGCAAGTGCAAAGATTGTCGTCTCTGGGGGACGAGGGGTAGGTTCCGCGGAGAGCTTCCGGCTAGTGGAGGCGTTGGCTGGCGAACTGCATGCCGCTGTGGGCGCGTCTCGTGCCGCTGTCGACGCGGGCTACGCTTCTGGCGATGCGCAGGTCGGGCAGACGGGGAAGGTTGTCGCGCCGGACGTCTACATTGCCGCGGGCATCTCAGGAGCAATTCAGCATCTTGCCGGCATGAAAGACTCTCGTACTATTGTGGCAATCAATAGCGACCCGGACGCACCTATCTTCCAAATCGCGGACGTTGGCTACGTTGGAGACCTCTTCGAGGCCGTTCCTTTTCTCACGAAAACATTTTCTGACCGCCCCGCCTAGAGTGCTCGCAGCATAGCTTGTTATCAACCGAATCGACGACCGCTTCAGGAGACAACCCATGGAAAGCCAAAATCCGGCTTTTGTCGACTTCCGCCGAGTAAGTAAGACGTACGACGGACAGACGCTGGTCGTGGACCAACTCGATTTGCAAATCCGTCGAGGCGAGTTCCTTACCCTCTTGGGGCCGTCAGGGTCAGGAAAGACAACTTGCTTGATGATGTTGGCGGGGTTCGAGTATCCGACTGACGGCGAAATCTGGTTGGACGGACAGATGCTGAATCGAATTCCGCCGCATAAGCGCGACATCGGGATGGTGTTCCAGAACTATGCACTGTTTCCTCATCTGAGCGTCGAACAGAATCTGGAGTATCCATTGAAGGTTCGCAGGATGCAGCCGGCCGAGCGAACAAAGCGAATCGACCGCGCGCTGGCTATGGTGAACATGTCGACTTTCGCCAAGCGCATGCCTGCGCAGTTATCCGGGGGCCAGCAACAACGAGTCGCGCTCGCCCGAGCGCTGGTGTTCAACCCGAAGCTTGTGCTCATGGACGAGCCGCTTGGCGCACTTGATAAGCAACTGCGCGAGCATATGCAGGTCGAGCTTAAGTCCCTTCATGAGTCTCTTGGCCTTACCTTCGTCTACGTGACGCACGACCAGAGTGAAGCTCTGACCATGTCTGACCGGGTCGCGGTTTTTGACAAGGGGGTTATCCAGCAGCTGGACCGCGTCGATGCGCTCTACGAGACGCCACGCAACCTTTTCGTAGCGGGATTCGTTGGCGATAGCAATCAGTTGCGAGGCACGGTGACCGAGGTGGAGCACGGTTACTGCACGTTGCAAGTGGCCGACGGCTCCGCTATTCGTGCTCGGAACATCGATGGCTTGCGCACAGGCGCTGCCGGAACCGCCATCATTCGGCCTGAAAGAGTGTCGATTTCCGCGGGGACATCAGTCGGAGCCAACGCGCTCCAAGGCACGACGCTCGGAGCGATTTACTTCGGGGACCACGTTCGACTTCGATGTCGCATGGCCGGTGGCTCGGAATGCGTAGTGAAGCTCCCGCTTGAGCAAGACAGTGTGAGTCGTTTGCCCTCGGGTTCACCTGTGACGTTGAACCTTAACGCAGACCACCTTCAGGTTTTCGGGCAATGAGCACATTGATTCAGACTTCCCCATCGAGCACGGAGATTGCACGCTCACTCAAGCGTGTCAACCTTCGTCGGCACTTTATGGCGCTTCTGCTGGTTGCACCGCTCGCGCTGTTTAATATTGCGATTTTTGTTCTTCCCGTCGTCTCCATGCTCATGCGTGCGGTAGAAAGTCCGGAAATCGTAGATTCATTGCCTTCAACGACTGCAGTGCTACGCCACTGGAGCCCGAAGGAACCCGTGCCGGATGACGCATATAAAGCGATGATGCTCGATATCGAACGCAACGGCGCTGACAACGATTCGGGAAAGGCTGCTGGTCGACTCAATACACAGGTTGAAGGATTCCGTTCGCTGGTATCAAAGACTGCGGACAAGCTTCCCTTCGACGAGCACGATGACAAGCTTTTGCCGAAGGACATCCGTTCGAGATTCGTCGAGATTGATGCTCGTTGGGATGACCCGACTTACTGGGCGGCCATTGCACGCAATTCTTCCAGATACACAAGCCAATACTTGCTCGCAACGGCAGACCTTCGACGGCAACCAGATGGCTCAATCGCCTCGGTGAGCGGGAGAGCGTCTGCGTATCAAGATGTGTTCGGCCGGACTTTCTTGATTGCTATGTGCGTAACACTCGCGACTCTGGTACTCGGCTATCCGCTGGCTTATTGGATTTCGAAGATGCCCACAAGCCGAGCCAATTTGGTTATGGTCCTTGTGCTTTTGCCGTTCTGGACGTCAATTTTGGTACGCATTTCGTCTTGGGTCGTGCTACTTCAAGGGTCGGGCCTTGTCAATCAAATGCTGATGGCGCTTGGAGTGACGAACCACCCGCTGGCGCTGCTGTTCAATCGACCCGGGGTGCTGATTTCCATGACGCACATACTGTTGCCGTTCGCAATCTTGCCGCTCTACAGCGTCATGCGTGCCGTATCGCCTACCTACGTGAAAGCTGCAATCTCACTGGGAAGTCACCCGTTCGGCGCTTTCTGGAAGGTCTATTTTCCCCAAACGCTGCCTGGAGTCGGTGCGGGAGCGTTGCTCGTTTTCATTTCCGCCCTCGGGTATTACATAACACCAGCTCTTCTCGGCGGTGCGGGCGACCAAATGGTGAGCTACTACATCGCGTACTTCACCAACGTAGCGTTGAACTGGGGAATGGCGTGCGCCCTCGGCGCGGTGCTCCTTCTGGTGACGCTCATCCTCTTCGGCGTTTATCGGCGTATCGTCGGCACCAACTTCAGGTTGAACTGACATGAAGACCTCGATGCCGCGCTTTGCTCCGCATACGTCATTACCAGAAATTATCTGGCACTACCTTCATCGAGCCATCGGGGTGGGGGTACTACTGTTTCTCGTGCTCCCGATTGTGGTCATTATTCCGCTCTCGTTTAACGCGAACACTTTTCTAATCTATCCGATTCATGAGTTTTCGCTGCGCTGGTATCACAATCTGTTCACGGCCAGCGAATGGCTTCGTGCGGCAAAAAACAGCTTCATTGTTTCCCCATTTGCGACTTTCTTTGCAACGCTGCTCGGCACGCTCGCGGCCTTGGGGCTAAACCGTGCAACTTTCAAGGGCAAGGGCATTCTCACGGGTATGCTCGTGTCGCCGATGATTGTGCCAGTCATCGTGACGGCGGTCGGAATGTATTTGTTGTTCGCCCGGTGGGGTATATCGGGGACGTACGTCGGCCTTGTAATGTCACACACGGCCCTTGCTGCGCCGTTCGTAGTGGTGACCGTCTCGGCGACACTCTCGGGTTTTGACTACAACTACGTTCGAGCAAGCCTGAGTCTCGGGGCCTCGCCCACTTGGACGTTCTTCCACATAACACTTCCCATAATCGCACCGGGCGTTATCTCCGGAGCGCTCTTCGCGTTTGCCACGTCGTTCGACGATGTTGTCATGACGCTCTTCGTGGCCGGTCCGACGCAAGGGACGTTACCTCTGCAGATGTTCACGGGTATTCGCGAAAACATCACACCAACCATCGCGGCACTCGCCACGATACTTATCGCGTTCGCGAGCCTGCTCTTGCTCACGGCGGAGTGGCTCCGCGCGCGCAGCGAGCGACGTGTGCGAAGCCAGTAATAGAAATCTAATGCCATCTAGTTGCTGCCCGTGCAAGGCACGTTCTGAACACGCGTGAAAAACAAAATTACCTACGCGTTTTCCCCCTATAAAAATTCTTTGACATAAATTTTTGCACTAGATATTTTCTTGACTATAGCAACCGAGTTCGCAGGTCGCGTTGCGGACGCGTGCCTGAGTATTCAGACTCACAACCATTACAAGGTGTCGCAATGAAAATTTCGAAGGCGGTATCGGGGTTCTTGTGCTTAGCCAGCTTTGCAACGTGGGCGCATGCGGACGAGCTAGTCACTGTGAACTATGGTGGAGTAGTTGGCGAGGCGCAGAAACGCGCATGGGTCGAACCGTTTGCGAAGGCCTCAGGTATTTCAACGACCGCTGTTTCATACACCGGCGACCAAGCAAAGATTAAAGCGATGACATCGTCCGGTGACGTGACGTGGGACGTCGTCGAGATTGGCTCGCAGAATCTTGGTCGTGGGTGCCAGGACGGTCTGTACGAGAAGCTCGACTGGTCAAAGATTATCAGTAAGTCCGCACTTTCATCCGAAGCGGTCAGTCAGTGCGGTGCCGGTATCTTCGTTTCATCCACTGTGCTCGCCTACAACCCCACCCTTGTTAAGGGAACTCCTTCGGGCTGGAAAGATTTCTGGGACGTAAAGAAGTTCCCAGGCAAGCGTGGCATGCGCAAGGACGCGCATTACAACCTCGAAATCGCGTTGATGGCCGACGGAGTGCCGACGAGCCAAGTGTTCAAAGTGTTGGCGACCAAGGAAGGTCAGGACCGAGCGTTCCGAAAGCTGGAAGAACTGCGACCGAACATCCAATGGTGGGAAGCGGGCGCACAGGCGCCTCAGTTCCTTGCCGCTGGTGATGTGGTGATGACCACAGCCTGGAATGGACGTATCAGTGCCGCGCAGAAAGAAGGCAACAAGAATCTCGCTGTGTCCTGGCGGCAGAATATCGCTGACCTCGACTTCTTCGTTATTCCGAAGGGAACGAAGCGTAAGGAGGCTGCGGAAAAGTTTATCGGCTATTCCGTGGGTGAAACCGGGCAGAAGGCGTTCGCTGGCCAGATTAGCTATGGTCCCGTGAACAAAGCGGCACTGAAAGCGCTAGATACGAAGACTCTAGAGAACCTTCCAAACGCACCCCAGAACGCAGTCGACGCATTGACGGAAGACTTTGCTTTCTGGACGGACAACGGAGACGCGCTGGATAGTCGATTCAGCGCCTGGGCATCGAAATAGTCGGCAAACCAGTAGAGCCTTCTTATCCAATCACTCAAGCACGCCGCCCTATGGATGCAAACACTTCCCTTCCGCGTAGTCTCTGGGCTGCGACCGCGGCACCCGCACCTACATATATCCGAGCCGCGGGCGAGTTGACGGCACAGACCGTTATTGTCGGCGGAGGGTTCGTTGGTCTTAGCGCGGCATTGCATCTTGCTCTCCGTGGACGGAGAGTACTCGTTCTTGAGTCAGCTGAGCCTGGCTGGGGTGCGTCCGGACGAAATGGAGGACAGGCGATATCCGGACTTAAGATTCTTCCCGAGGAGCTACAACAACTGTTCGGGCAGGAATCCGGTGAGCGGCTTGCGCAGACGATGGGGGCGAGCGGGGAACTCGTCTTTGACCTCATCAAGAAGTACAACATCGACTGCCAACTTGAACGAAAAGGTTGGATACAAGCGGCCCACGGGGAGGCAGCGCTCAGCTTGATGCGAGAGCGGCATCGCCAATGGAAACAGCGGGGAGTTGAGGCCAACCTACTTGACGCCACCGAGACTGCCAAGGCTATCGGCTGCGCCCCGGGTATCTATGTGGGCGCTTGGCTGGACCCCCGTGGAGCGGTACTTCAGCCTTTGAGTTGGGCGCGAGGACTCGCTCGAGCTGTCATCGAAGAGGGCGGACGAATCGCAGCGAATGCGAGCGTTACAAGCATCACACGGAACGGTACACGTTGGACGGTCCAGACAACAGAGGCCACCGTCCAATGTGACCAAGTGCTTTTTGCCACGAATGCATATACGAGCGACCTTTGGCCGAAGCTCCGGCAGACCGTCGTTCCGGTGACTAGCTTTCAGGCGGCAACAGCGCCGTTGCCGATGAGTCTTCGACGTAGTGTTATACCCGGAGGACAAGGGGTGACCGATACGCGTCGTCTGCTGCATTACTTCAGACTCGACCACACGGGCCGGCTGGTTATGGGCGGCCGCTCACCTGTAGATGATGCCCCGACGTTCGCTGATGCCGGTAGTCTCAGGCGAGCAATCGGACGGACATTTCCTCAATGTGCCGATGTGCCTCTCGATTTCGTTTGGAGCGGAAGGGTCGCGCTTACTAAGGATTCCCTACCTCACGTTCACATGTTGGCAGATGGGCTTTATGCGGCACTTGGCTGCAATGGTCGGGGCGTAGCCAACGCCGCGATGGTTGGAAAGATGCTGGCCCAGCACGCAGATGGAATGCCGGCGGCTGAGGTCGCACTGCCCGTGACGACGCTTGACCCCTTTCTCTTCCACCGTTTCAGAAAGCTGGGTGTGCTGGCCGCTGCGACTTGGTATCGCATACTCGACCAGTTGGAGTCTCGTGGTTCTACTGAGACTCCCTTGAGCGCTCAATAGGTCGGCGGAGAGATTACCCAGACGACGACCGCTTCCGTTTCACCGGGATTCGCCCAGCGGAACGGCTCACGAGCGATTCGAAAGCTATCGCCCGCTTCGAGCTCAAACATATGTTCGCCAATCCAGACGTTGAGCACACCTTTGACGAGATAACCTTCTTCTTCCGTATCCCGTAGAGTTGGTTCGCGAAGCGAAGAGGCCGGTTCGAAGGTGCTCAGAAACGTCTCGAAGCTGCCGCCAATGTTTGGGGAAAGCAGTTCTTCGACCAAACCATCTGTCACAGTACCAAGTTTTCGTCTTGTTCCTGCCCGCTGGACGCGTCCGACTTCAGCGGCCGGCCGCGTGTCCGTTACAAAAAACCATCCAAGAGGAACGCCAAGGCACTGCGCTACTCGCCGTAGGTCAGAAATAGACATCTCTGCCCGCCCGCGTTCGAGCTGACTAAGAAAACTTGGAGACCGACCTGTCGCAAGAGAGAGCTCTACAAGCGTTTTAGAGCGTGCTTTGCGCAGCTTTCGAATCTCTTCGCCAAGAGCGACCATGTCCATCCCGAGCTCCGGCTCAGAGCCGAGATGTTCAGGCGCAGATATCGACTTAGGCAATTTTGGCTCCTGCTCAAGCACGCAGTCATCCACGGCGTTGCGAAAAAAATGTTTAATAATTTTCTCATAGAAAAAACATTATGCGAAGCAGTCTTTAACAGCTATTCAAAATCGGCATCTACGGTGACACGAATTTTTTGCATGCCGGCATTCGCTTGAACAAAGACTCGCTCAAAGATTGCAGGGCTCTCACGAGACGTGCGCACATCTAGTGGCAGTTGGTCGAGACAAAACGGGTCGCGCACAGCCATAGGACGTAACGTGAGCAGCATCTCAGAAAGCTTCCATGCCACATACGCTGCCGTCACCAGCATCTTCAGCAGTCGTCGAAACTCACTAGCGCATAAACGCTTCTAGCGGTGTGGACTTGAACGCGATAGAAAATCAGAAGCCTCTTCTATCGGCAGAGCTCAATTTGATGGATGTCCACACTGAGTGCTCCGACCTTCCACTCCGCCAGGTATAAGTACGTGTCGCTAACATTGTAAAAGAGTTCGTCCTCGGATCACGAACCTTGTTTGAACACCAAAATTGAAAAGAGCTTCGTATTGGATCGCGACCAGCGTTGATAGCTCAATGGTCGAACCGCGTTATCGCTTTCTGCTTACCTTGACTAGGCAACAACATCTTCTTCTGAACCCGCACCGTTTGCTGGACCATCTCGACATCAGTAGCGACTTTGGAGAACGTGATGGAACGCGTTCGGATGGTTTGCATGGTCATAGCCGGCTTCTTCGGCGTGCGAAAGCGGGCCGATTTGGCAAACGTGAACATGGTGCCGCTGCCGTTCGTCGCTGTGGCACTCGCGGCCGTGATTGGCCTGCTGATTTTTGGTGCTGTGCATTGAATAGTTGACGGCGTCAGTTCGTCACAGGGCTATCGTCACTTCTATGCGGCGTTGCAGCTCGACGCAAGCACGCTGGCGGCAACCGTCCTACGGCAGCTTTCGGCGAAGGTCACGACTTGCTATGTCGTCGATGTGGCGAAAAGCCGGCGCGACTGCGGCGATGTCCCGAGGCGGGAGCCGGAGCTGTTGATTTGCATCGAATTCTGACCCACTGAGGTTTGGACTGCGTCGTATCGCGAATGACGGCGAAGCGATGGTCAGCTGCCAGACCACAGCCGGGGCTCGAATGACGGCAAAGGCCGATGATCCGACGTCGGCGGCAGCAAGGGAATGACCGTTGCACTCAAAAAAAACACTTAACGCAGCGGCTTTCGCACGGCCGAGTTGGGTGAGAACTCGGTCCCAACTCCAAAAATTAGACTTTCAAACAACGGCGTGCCAACGCCCGTTGGAGCGAGGTTCGTCAGGCTTTCGCATGGGGCAGCCGACGTTCCCTCGTCTATATCCGGCTGATGGTCAATCCGCATCACTGGAGCCGAAGCTATGAGCCAAACCCGCGGTCGCAATGCGGGGTACCGAGACAAGGCAAATGGGCGGCAGCCTCACCACCTGTCTAAATCCACTTTTTCGCCGCCCGGCCGTACCCCCTCTCAGTTGCCTTCGAAAGAGCCTGCTTTAACGGCGTCAATTATTAAGACGCGATCGTTTCAGTTTCTAGTAGATGCGGTCGGCGCAGAGAATATTGCGTTGGCGCTGGACTCCACGCTGCCACGGGTAGCGGAACTGATGAAAGGCGAAAGATTTACGCCCGAGACTGCTTTCCACATGGAGACCACGCTTGGTCTGCCTCATGGGTATTTCGATGAGCCTTACCCCGCTCTTTCGCCCGAGCTCCTTCTTCGCTTGAAATCGCCTCTTGAGTTTGCCGAGCGGACGACGACGTCACGACACAGACGCCACCGGCGGCGGCCGTCCCTGTTATACAACACCAGCCGATTGTTGCGGACGGTTCGTCCGAGGATGCAAAAATGCCATCTCAGAAAACGAAGAGCTCGCACAGCAATGCGAAGACCGGGCGAGCTCCACTCGCCAAGCAGTCAGCCGAAAGGCCGACGCAAGAGCCGCTTCTAGCCGACGCGCAGCAATCGAAGCAACGGCGCCCCAACAACTGAGTCCGCCCGAAGGCGCTACGGTCGAGAACATCCGACGCACTAACCTTCATGTGCTCACTAAACGCAACGGATCAAAAGCCAAACTTGGTGTGGTAATGGGAATGAGCGGGTCGAACATGGCGCATCGACTGTATGGCAAGAAGCGCATGGACGAGACAGAAGCGAGTCGCTTCACCAAGCAGCTTGGCTTGCCAGCTGGCTGGTTGGACTATCCGCGCTCTGAAACGGGATCGCAGTAAGCGGTTTGAAGATAATGTATCTGGTTCGCCGATGCCGGATTGCTCAGAGACATGCTAACGCCAAGATCGATTGCCATGCGCGCTCCTTGCCGTGTCGACTTAGGCTGCAGTAGCGCCATAAGCACCGTTGACGCCGCGCGCGTCGCGCAAGCCTCTAGCAAAGATACGCCCCATGGCTAAGCTCGCTCGCCGAACGCTATCAACTATTTTGATTCACACGCTGGTGAGATAGCACCCGTGCTTCGCTAGCGTGTTACCTTGAATCACGCGCTGCTATCAGCGCCAAAGAGGTGGTAACGATGTCGCGCGAGATAAATTTTTGCCACGTTGAGCAAGTTATTCGTGCGCGTTTGCTAGCGGCGCATGATTTCGCCGACCATTCCGCCACGCATCGTTATGAAGTCATGGCTTGCCGGCATTTGCTCATTCGTTTTTTTAACGAGCACGACGTTAGCAATCACGACGCGCGCCGGCTCATAGCGCTGATTGAAGACGCGATTTGAATGCTGCCCGCGATTGAGTTTGACGGATGATCCAGAATCAGCAACTGGGGCTGCGACATATTCAAAACGCTTCTCCGATCATCGCCCGTTGGTCAATAATTTTTATTAGCGAAAAGTGACTAGGCTATCTGGCCGCCGGCAGGATGCATACAGCTTGCCTCGGGCAAGACTCGCACGAGCAGGCGATTGCTGTCCGCTCGCTGGACACCTTTATGCCGCCCACGCCTCATGCGTCCGGACGAATTGTTTTCGTTGATCTTGGGACGGGCGCACGACAGTTTCGGCATCACCCGCGCATTCGAACGGCAGAATAGGTGATAAGGACCAGCGAACGAGCCTTCGTAGGGACAGCTTGCTGCAGCGTACTAGCGCCGCTAACTGAATTCAATGCCCATCAGCTCAATGCCAGACTTCCTCCGATGATGTAGCCACGCAAATGCTGCAGCGACTCGCTCTCAGGCCAGCGCGCCGACACCAGCTTAACGAACTACAACCAGCTTTAAGGGACTACAAAGCAAGTATTACCTCATCGAGAACGCCGAATCTGTTTTTAAAGTATTTTTTCCCGTTGACGTTATCAGTTTTAGTGGCCGCTTTCCGCCGCTATTTGCTAAATATGTTGGGAGAAAAAATGAGCAAAAATACTGAGAGAACCGCGCGTCTAACGATGCGCGCGGGCACAATCGGCCTGGCTCTTGCGCTTGCAAGCGCCGCGCCCTTATTCGCACAGGGCGCAACCTCGAAAACGGCGACGTTCACCGTGTCGCTGACCATTCAAGCCGACTGCGACATTACGGCCAATCCGCTCGATTTCGGCTCGACGGGCATCATCCACGCGAACATCGACCAGACGACCACGGTCAACGTGACCTGTACGAAGGGCACGGCCTACAACATCGGGCTGGATCAGGGCTCGATCAGCGGCTCGGCCGTGGCGACGCGTCTTCTGGGCAGCACGGGTTCACCCACTCCGACAGTCAACTTCGGCCTCTATCGCGACTCGGCGCGCACTCAGAATTGGGGCCAAACGATCGGCACCGATACGCTCTCGGGCACCGGCACCGGCTCCTCGCAAGCCCTCACCGTCTATGGCCGAGTGCCGACGCAAACCGCTCCGGCGGCGGGCGCCTACACGTCGACCATCACGGCGACGGTTACGTTCTGAGGCCTCGGCAATGTCCTTTTTTCGTTCTTTCAAGCTCGCGGCCGCGGCGCTTGCCGTGGCGCTTGCCGTGCCCGCGCATGCCGGTTCGCTGCAGGTTTCGCCCATCCGCGTCGATCTTTCGCCCGAACAACCCGCCGCCGTCATGAAACTCCAGAACCGCGGCAGCGAGCCCATCACCGCGCAAGTGCGCGTGTTCGGCTGGTCGCAAACGCTCGACGAAGACCGTCTCGACGAAGCGCGCGGCATCGTTGCAAGCCCGCCGATCATCAGCATTCCTGCCGGTGGCGAGCAAACCGTACGCATCTTGCGCACGAGCCGCGAAGCGCCGGGCGGCGAGGAGACGTATCGCCTGCTGGTGGACGAGATTCCGCAAGCCGAAACGGCCCGCACGACTGGCGTGCGCATGCAGTTACGCTATTCGGTGCCCGTCTTCGCGAGCGCCACGTCCGGCCCAGCCACGCCCAAGGTCGATTTCACGCTGGAGCGCGCAAGCGCCGGCGCCGATCCGAAAGCCGCGCCCGCGCGCCTGATGCTGCGCGCCACCAATGCCGATGCGCTGCACGCGCAACTGAGCCAGGTGCGGATCGAATGGCCGGACGGCCGCGTCACCGAAATGGCGCCGGGACTTCTCGGTTACGCGCTTGCGCACGCGACACGCCAATGGCCTGTTGCGGATGCCGCCAGCACCGCAACCACCGCCACCGTGCACGCGACCATCAACGGCACGCCTGTCTCGACGCAGATCTCGCTCGCTAGCCCGCTCGTCGTCTCGTCGGCGAAGTGACGTGACGTGAAGGCCGGTCATGTCGAGAGCCGCAAAAGGCGCGGCGGCTGGCGCGCGCGTGCGCGTCTGCCGTTCGTGCTCGCGGCGAGCACCAGTCTCAGCATGGCGGTGAGCGCCGCGTGGGCCGCGCAGACGGTGACGTCGCCCGTGGCATCCGCCAGCGCCAGTGCTGCCAGCGCTGCCAGCGCGGCCAGCGCGGCGAACCCCAATCGCGATGGCGTGCTCTACCTGGAAGTGGTCATCAACGACATCTCCACGGATCAGGTCGCGCAGTTTTTCATGGTGGACGGCGGGCTCCACGCGATGCCGCGTGAGCTCGCGGAGATCGGCATTCTCGCGGACCAGACGCCCGTGGATGCGCAAGGCCGCGTGGCGCTTGCGACCATCGCCGGACTGTCGTACGCGTACCGGCCGGAACTGCAGCGCGTCGACATCCGTGTCGGCGACGCGCGCCGCGTACCGTCCACGCTCAACGACGGCTCGTTACGCCGCCCGACGACCTCCACTGCCACCGGCGCGCTCATCAACTACGAATTCACCGCGCAGCCGCAATACGAGTCGCGCTACGCGCTCTTCAGCGAGGAGCGCTTCTTTTATCCGGGTGGCACTTTAAGCAATACCGGCACCGCTTACCGATACGGCGAACGCACGGGCTACACGCGCCTCGATACGTCGTGGCGGCGCTCGAACCCCGAAACGATGATCACCACGCGCTTGGGCGATACGATCAGCTCGTCGCTCTCCTGGACACGCGCGGTGCGTCTCGGCGGCGTACAGGTGTCGCGCGACTTTTCGCTGCGCCCCGACCTCGTGACTTATCCGGTGCCGACGCTCGGCGGCTCGGCGGCCGTGCCCACCGCCGTGGATCTCTACGTGAACAACGTGCGTCAATACAGCGGTCAGGCGCCATCCGGCCCGTTCGTCATCAACGCGGTGCCGGCGGTGACGGGTGCGGGCGAAGCGACCATCGTCACACGCGATGCACTCGGCCGCAACGTGATGACCACGGTGCCGCTCTATATCGACGCGCGTCTGCTCGCCGCCGGTTTCACCGATTTCTCGATGGAAGGCGGCTTTCTGCGCCGCAACTACGGTTTCGATTCGCTCGGCTATTCGGGCGAGCCGTCGCTGTCCGCGTCGCTTCGCCATGGTCTTGCCGAACGTTTCACGGTCGAGGCACATGGCGAAGCGACGCGGCACATCGTCAATCTCGGCGTGGGCGGCCTGATCCGCGCGGGCGCGGCGGGCGTGGTCAACTTTTCCGTGGCGGCAAGTGCGGGCAAGAGCACGATACAGACCATCGGCTACGAGGGCGGCGTGCCCATCGCGGGATCGACCACCATTGGCGCGGGCGCTCAGTTCAGCGCGGGCTGGCAGTACCGCGCGCCGCTTTTGTCCGTCGACATGCAAGTGCAGCGCGCGACTTCGCATTACGGCGATCTGGCTTCCAGCGAAGGCGCGCCCGTGCCGGCATCGACTGACCGCGCAACGCTGGCCGTGCCCTTGCAGATCGTCGGCCAGCCGGGCGCGGTCAGCATGACGTACGTCGGCGTCGACGATAAATATTCGGGACGCTCGCGGATCGGCTCGCTCGCGTATTCGTCGTCGATAGGCGGGCGCGTCGCGCTCTCGGCAAGCGTCTATCGCGACTTCGGCACGACGCGCAATGCGGGGCTCTTCATCGCGCTCAGCATGCCGATCGGCAGCAGCATGAACGCGAGCGTGAGCGGCGGTTTCGACCAGCATTCGCCGCTCGTGAATGCGTCGCTCTCGCGCACGCCGGATTACGACGGCGGCTTCGGCTGGCAAGTGCAAGGCGGCCAGCAGAACGGCAGTGTGCAGGGACTTGCGCAGGGCACGTATCGCAATCGATATGGCGATGTGATCGGCTCGGTGTATCAGAACCGCGGACGCACGGCGACCGAGCTCGACGGCTCCGGCTCCATCGTGCTGATGGCAGGCGACGTGCTCGCGGGCCGACGCATCGACGACGCCTTCGCCGTGGTCGATACGAACGGCGTGGCAAACGTTCCCGTGCTGCACGAGAACCGGCTGATCGGCAAGACCAATGGCGCGGGTCATCTGCTGGTGCCGAACCTGCTCGCCTACGATTCGAACCATCTCGCCATCGACCCGCTCGGATTGCCCGCGACTACGTCGATCAGCGCGACGAGCCTGAACATCGCGCCGCAAGCGCGCGCGGGCGTGCTGGCGCGCTTTTCCATCGAGCACTTCAGCGGCGCGCAGCTCAAGCTCGTCGACGACGACGGCAAGCCTTTGCAGCCGGGCGCGCGCGCCATCGTGAGCGCAAGCGGCAAACAATACCTCGTGGGCTATGATGGCCTCACCTTCATCGACGATCTCAAGGCGCAAAACCACTTGCTCGCTCAATGGAATGCCGGTTCCTGCGAAGCCGATATCGCGTTCGCACCGCAAACCGCGCAGTTGCTCGAAACGCTCGGGCCGTTCGTCTGCCATGCGGTGACGCGATGAGACTGCTTCGTCGTGTGATCGCGTTGATCGTGTTCGTGCTCTGCGCCTTGGCCGTGGGCAACGCGCAAGCGCAGGTCTGCACGGCTACATCGACGGGCATGAGCTTCGGCTCGTACAGTCCGGTGACGGGAACGCCGAGCGCGAGCGCGACCATCGCCATCAAATGCTCCGGGCTGCTCGCAAAGTTGCGCGTGTGTGTCGCGCTTGGGCCGGGCGTCGGGCAGACGAGCTATGCGCCGCGTTACATGACGAACGGCGTGAGCACCTTGCAATACAACCTCTATAGCGATTCGGCGGGCACGAGCGTGGTCGGCTCGACGGCCGGACCCTACGGCCCTGCTTCTTATGATTTACCGGTAAACGCGGGCGCGGTGAACACGACCGTGACTGTGTACGGCAAGATACTGCCGTCACAATCCAGCGTGCAGGCGGGCAGCTTCGGTGCAACGTTCGGCAGCACGGCGATCGTCGGCTATCAGACGCTGCCGACCACCGGCACGTTTCTTGACTGCCTCGCGCTACCGGTTTTATCCGGGTCTTTCTCGTTTCCCGTGACGGCGAACGTCATCAACGACTGCACGATCTCGGCGTCGAATATCGACTTCGGCTCGAAGGGTCTGCTCTCCTCGACGCTGACGGCGGCGGGCAGCTTATCCGTGGCCTGCACCAATGCGGGCGCGTATGCCATCTCGCTTTCGGCGGGAAACGGCGTCAACGCGACATCCGCGACGCGCTACATGACACTTGCCGGCGGCAGCGACAAGATCGCCTATGGGCTGTATCCGAGCGCATCGTATTCGGTGCCTTGGGGCGACGGCACCTCGGGATCGACGACCGTAAGCGGCACCGGCAACGGCGCGACGCAAACCATCCCGGTGTATTCGCGCGTGCTTCCGCAACCGACACCGCCACCAGGCAGTTATAGCGATACGGTGATCGCGACGGTGATGTTCTGAGTCTGAGGTCCGTTGTTGATCTAAGCGCGCGCTCGTCTGCAAGCTAATGTCGCACTAGCTTGCCAGTCCTTCGGTCGCTTGCGTCACTAGATACTTGGCAATCGATCTAACCTTCTCGTTGCAACTAACCAGTGGCTAACATGCGCGCGCACGCGGTCATATGGATGCACCGGAAGCAAGTGTTGTCCAGGCCACGAGATCGATCATTGCTATTTGATGAACCAATCGCCTGCATGGTAAGGATTTCTAATCACCATTGCTAAATAGATTTCTTTCAATCTGGCACCGTCGGGCAACGTTCCTTGAAATATAAGTTACTTGGTGCTCAGTGTTCCGCTCGCTCTGACGCATAACGAGGGAATCGCCATCGATCGCTTAGAACCGGCATCCCATTGCTTGCCTTGGTCATGGTCTTTCTCAAGCTTGCGTCGGGCGGCGCCGCTCAAAACGAGGCGACCAAGCTCGCCCTTAGATGTTAGGAAGTAGTCCTCCAGGGTAGCGGTGTACAAGTGAGACGCAGGAGGTAGTGCCACGGAGCGCCAGCGCGTGCGAGAGATTGAAACGAAGAGGTTTTCCCATTAAAAATCACATTTCATAGTCTCACACAAGCAACTAGATCCGCCTTAGAAGCTGTCACCGCCGAGGTGCAGCGCCAGCCATTTTGGTTTTCCTCGGCGCTCTCTCAGGTTCTGACGTGCCAAGATTTCTGGCGCTGCAATGATCATATTACTAATGAACCGTTTGCTTGTCACTTAGTTGCATGACTCGCCCCCTTTCGAGCCAGTGACAATCGTGCCCTCTGATTTACGATAAAAAAAAGCCGACCAAAGAGGTCGGCTAAAAGTCCTGGCTGATCCGAGGGCCGTGCCAGAACCTGAGAGAAGGAGCACGACTATGACGTCTATCGGTAACCTTCACATGCACGCACGCAGCGATTTGTCTGTTCATTGTCTACGTCTGACAATTGTACATTGCCGTAAGCTCGATGTGTGATTAACAGTTTGAGTTCCAAAACATTGCACTGGAAGTAAACGTCACCCACGAAAAAGCGCAAATTCTCATCGCGAGAGTCTAACCAATCTGCGTTGCGCGTAGTCTGCAGAAACGTGCGTAAGGATACACACCGCGAAACAACGACGTACGACGTCGATTAACATTGGAACGGTCATATCAACGCCTAGTATCTTTCTTCGCCGCCGGCTCAACAGTGAGACGCTACGGTCCTGCTTCTGCCGATTTACCGGTGAGCGAGGGCGTGGTGAAACGACCGTGAATGTGTACGGCAAGATACTGCCGTCACGATCCATTCTGCAGGCGGGCAGTTTCGGCGCCACGTTCGGCAGCGCGGCGATTGTCGGATAACAGACGCTGCCAACCACTGACACGCTGCCGATTTGAGCCGGGTCTTTATTGTTTCCCGTGACGGCGAACGTCATCAACGACTGCACAATCTCGGCGTTGTATATCGACTCGGGTCAACGGGGCTGCTTTCGTTGACGTTGACGGCGGGGAGCAGCTTTTCCGTGGCCCACACCGATGCGGGCCGCTACGCTGCAGGTTCACATCCGGCGTGTCGTCCAAACGGCTCGCATCTACGCAACACGCGGCTTGACGCAAAGCTTGCTTGCATATGCATTTTGTATATGCAGAGAGGGCTACATGACTATACAGTCATCATACCGGCCTAGAGAGGTTCAACTATTCCGAACAATCGCAACCAAGCTGTGCGGATTTCCGTGGAATTCGAAATGCCTGGCGACCGCGTGTTGATCCACTGTAAAGGCGACAGACTAATCATCGAACCAGTTAAGACGCCGGAAAACATTCGCGAACTCTTGGCACACTGGCGCCAAGAGGAGCCTATAGGAGCTGACGACGGCTTTCCGGACCTCGAGGATCCTTTCGTCCCGCCGGAGAACGTGTTTTGAGCGGCTATCTGCTGGACACGAACATAATTAGTGACCTGTTTCGAAATCCGAGCGAACATTGTACGTCTCGGATCGAGCAGATCGGCCCTAAGTCGATCTGTACCAACACCGTGGCGGTGGCTGAGCTCCGCTATGGGTGTGCAAAGAAAGGCTCCGCGAAGTTGCTGTCCAAGGTCGAGGCTCTGCTTGGAACGATCCAGTGTTGCCCATGGACACTCCGGTTGATACAGAGTACGGCGGAATTCGTGCCGGACTGGAAGCCCTCGGGTGAACCAGCACCGGGGAAAGACAGACGCGTTTTCATAACCGCGAGTTTAGATCAAAAACACAGCTATCAGGATAATCATACTTATCTCGATAGACGCCTTTTTTGCAAAGATCGCACGTCACGGCCGCGAATACTCCAGAGCGATGCGGCAGGCTCAAAGTGGCCCAGGAGCCGCCAGTCGAGGCGTCTATTCACTTGGTATGCCCGAGGTCTCGTCCGTCCCGCGCAATGGTCGGTTTCCGCCGAGCAGATTAACAACGGTTTTGGCTCAAGCCGGCCATTATCTGCCGGTCCACCCTCTCGCGAAACAGGCATTGGAACGGCTCCTTTCCTGCTGATGGCGGCCGCTTAATGGCTCGGGAACAGGTAGTCTTCATGGCACGTCGCGTCCGCCACAGGAAGGCGCGCTCCTGGAGCTGCTCCGGTCAGCGAGAACGCAAATCGAGCGCAGCCACCGGAAAGGCAGTATGGTCGCGCTGGGCGTTGTCAGGACCGATTCTATCGCCAGCGAAGTCGTCCCGACTGCTTCGTGGGGCGCGCAGTCTCCCGCGTGCTTGCCCGCTTGCTTGCGCGCCAGCGTAGACGGGCTATAGCAGAGTGGCGAACTTTGCCGCGCCATCGGATCCAGCGCTGTCCATCCGGCTCCGCTTGCTTATTCCAGGGAATATCTGTGCTCGCCTGCGACCGCGTCAGACATTCTATTATCGAAAAGGCGGTGACCGACGCGACGGGAGTCTGGGATGTCGCGGTGGCCAGCCTTTGCCTGAGAAGGTTTGCAGAACCCAGTACGCGCCCCAGCCATTGCTCCGGAGCATCCGCAGATCCGCTAGATGAGGAGAGAGCGGGTGGTGGCACGTGCGCGCTTGTCTCGGCCATCACCTATCGTTAATCTGGCGCAAAAGGTCAGAAACCGACAACATGCCAGCAAACGGACTACTACCACGGAAGCGTCTCACCACGGTAGTTGTAGTAACGCAGTCCTGCCTTGCCCGACGACGCGGCTATCTGTTTTATTATCCCGGGGATGCTTTCATCAATGCTCAGGGTCGCATCGGCGCCGCCCATGTCCGTCCGAACCCATCCAGGATCGACCAGCGCAAGGCTTTGTGAAGCGCTCGCGTGGCGCGCGGCAAAGGATCGCATCAGCATATTCAAAGCCGCCTTGCTGGCGCGATAGACTTCCCATCCACCGCTTTCGTTTAGTGCCACGCTACCAAGACTTGAGGACATAATTGCTATCGTTCCTTGTTCTTTCACCTTGTCGTACAGCCGCTCAATGATGCGGATCGGACTCAACGCGTTTGTCACCATCAAACGGCTGAAGTCCTCGGTCGTAACCTCGTCCGCTCGATCCTCTGGACCAAGAGCGACACCGGCATTGACATAAAGGACATCAAACTCGTGATCAGGCAGACGGCCCGCGAGGGCTTCAATATCAGAGCTATCAGTGACGTCCAGCAGCTCGATACGTATCTGCCCCGGAAACGCCTGTTCTAAGCGATGCAGCGGCGTATTGCCACTTCGTACGGTAGCGACGACGTTCCAGTCTCGCGAAAGCCACTCTTGGGCAAGCGCGAGGCCAAGACCACGCGATGCACCAATGATCAAGACTTTGTTAGAGCCCGTCATATATCGATTCCTCCTTCAATAAGAATGTTGAGACGACAATTTCCAAGACCTAAAGTAACCGCTACGGCTCTTGGTGTGGCTATCGGAAAGTATGTTGGACACCTCGTACCGCGTGCAATCGCCCGGGAGTCATAAGACATATGCCGCCGAGTAATGACTGGACCGGTCGTCGCCGCCTAAACTCTTCGCCTTGGGCAAAATCGTGTGTCGGCGGCGAGCGGGCGGCCACAAGCCGACGTTCCCGCCGATGGCCTGGGCTTATCGAATGGCTTCCATCATGCGCGATAGCTGTCCCGACATTGTGCCTCTGTGTGCCGCAGAGCCTCGCGGGCACGCTTCCGTTCAACCGTTCTCTCTCGCAAGCAGTTCGAGCTTGCTGATCGCCTTCCTTACTGGCGCCCGTGCAAGCATCTCGTCGTACCAGCGTTGCACATGCGGTGTCATGTCCAGTGTCACGTTTGGGAAGGCTCGTCGCCATATCCATCCGAAGTGGGCGATATCCGCGATGGAGTATTCTTCGCCAGCGACGAAGGGCTGCCCGGCAAGAATTGCGTCGAGCAGTTTTAGTTGACGATTCGCCTCGACGGAAAAGCGCTCGATGGCGTGCGGCACCACCTCCGGTGCAAATTTGAGAAAGTAGCCCGCCTGTCCGAAGGCCGGGCTCAGTCCAGACGCGTGAGCGAACAGTTGCTCAAACGTGCGCGCCCGGCGTACGGGGTCCTGCGAGAGAAGCTTGCAGTGCTTTTCGGCGAGATAAACGAGAATGGCCGCAGACTCGGTCAGCGTGAAATTGTGGTCCTCGGTCGTCAGCACGGGTACTTTGCCGTTGGCATTCAATGCGAGAAATGCATCGCTCTTCTGCTCGCCCTTTCGAACGTTGATGGCGTGCAGCGTGTAGTCGAGTCCGAGTTCTTCGAGTGCAATCGGCACCTTGACGGAGTTGGGTGTGGCGAATGCATGAACCTGGTACATGGCGAATGATCCTTTTAGAGAGAGATACCGGCTTGGCGTGAGACGAACTGTGCGCGGCATTCGATCTCCGGTGAAGTCTGGCCGGAGTGATAAGCGTTATTCCCCCAAGGAATGGCTCAGGGTGCGCGGGGTCGGATGCTTCTCGCTATTCCTCGCAGGAATGACAGCTATCGCTCGTTGCTGTCTTCTGCGGAATCGTGCTTGCCCTGATGATCCATAGGTCTTCTCCCTTTTTCAGGCACGCGCAATGAACCCACTCTTTACTCCCACTCAGGTCGGCCCCTATTCGGTCAGTCACCGCGTCGTCATGGCGCCGCTCACACGGATGCGCACCGAAGCGCAGAACGTCCCCGGCGATCTGATGGTCGAGTACTACGCGCAGCGCGCTTCGGCCGGCGGCTTGTTGATTTCCGATGCGACGTCCGTGTCTCCGCTCGGCCTCGCCTATGTCGGCGCTCCAGGCATCTATACCGAAGCGCACGCGCGCGGCTGGAGACGCGTCACTGACGCTATCCACGCGAAAGGCGGACGTATCTTCCTGCAGTTATGGCATGCGGGGCGACAGGCGCATCCCGCCAACATCGGCGGAGAATTGCCGGTTGCGCCTTCTGCCATCCGTGCATACGAGCACTCGGCGATCCACGATGAAAGCGGCCAGGTTGTCGAAGTCGAACAGGTCGTTCCGCGAGCACTCGAACTTGATGAGATTGCTGCTGTTATCGAAGAATTTCGTCACGCTGCGAGGCTTGCGAAAGAGGCCGGCTTTGATGGTGTCGAACTACATGCCGCTAATGGTTATCTGCCCGACCAGTTTCTGCAGGACGGCTCAAACCACCGCACGGATGCGTACGGTGGTTTGCCCGAGAACCGGGCGCGCTTTCTGTTCGAGGTGATCGAAGCAATCGCTTCGGTGTGGGACGCCGACCAAATCGCAGTCCGCCTATCGCCGGGAAGCTCGTATGGCACGATGTCCGATAGCGATCCGCATGCCACGTTCGGGTACGTCGCGCGGCGCCTGGACGGCTATGGGCTCGCGTATCTGCATGTCGTCGAGCCGCGTGTGCGCGGTAACGATGACGTCGCCGCAGCGGCGTCCGCCGTCTCGGCGAAAGACTTGCGACGCGTGTTCAAAGGCACGCTCATCGCGGCAGGCGGCTTCACGGCGGATAGCGCACATCGCATGATCGAAGCAGGCGACGCTGATCTCGTCGCATTCGGGCGCCTGTTTGTCTCCAATCCAGATCTGCCTGAGCGGCTGCGCATCGGGGCACCGTTGAACCATTACGACCGCTCGACGTTCTACGGCGGCAACGCACGCGGTTACACCGATTATTCCTTCCATAGCCTCGCGCCGGTTGCCTGAACCGGAGTGCACGCATCGCAAACTGGCCTCGCCGCAGGATCGTCTGTAGCGGGGCCGCTTGTATTTGCGGATTGCTTTCGTGAACGGAGACAGATGACAGAGACCGATCATCGGCAATTTCCATCGACCGGATGTTGTGACGCGCTAGACTTCCGCCTGAATACATCTCAGCCACAACAGGGACTTTCGCGGTCCAAAGGAGAAGCAACGGCATGGACCGGATGGCAGCAATGGAAACGTATGTCAGCGTCGTAGAGGCGGGTTCATTCTCGGCGGCCGCCAAGCGGCTCAAACTAGGGCAACCGGCCGTATCGAAGTCGATCGCTCAGCTCGAAGAACGGCTCGGCGTGCGGCTTTTGTTGCGCTCGACCCGCGGCCTGGCGCCCACCGATGCAGGCCAGCGCTTTTACGAGCACGCAAGGCGCGCAATCGAAGAAGTGGACCTCGCCGAGCATGTCGCGCGCAACGCGTCGACCGGACTATCCGGTGTGTTGCGCATCAGCGCCGCTGTGACCTTCGCGCGATTGCATATCCTGCCGGCACTGAAGATGTTTATGGACCGGCACCCTAACTTGCAGATCGATATCGTGCTGGACGATCGCACCATCGACCTGCTCGAAAAAGGCGTAGACGTGGCGCTGCGTATGGGCTCGCTCGACGATTCGACGATGACCGCACGCCGCATCGCGCAAAGCCGTCGGCTGCTGGTCGGCACGCCTGCGTATTTCGCCGAAGCAGGTGTGCCGAAGACCCCTGCGGAGCTCAGTCAGCATCAGGTGATCGTGTATTCGTTGCGAGGTGGTGGCGAGTCGTGGGCGTTCAGCCAGCAGGGCAAGGAAGTGGCGGTGGTGGTGTCGGGGCGCGTCAGCGTGAGCGCCGCCGAGGGCATGCGTACAACGGTGCTTAGCGGCATGGGTCTGGCAATCGCGTCGGAATGGATGTTCTCGCCGGAACTTGCTAACGGCTCGGTCCAAGCCGTCCTGACCGACTGGGAACTGCCCCCGATCGACCTGTGGGCAGTGTTTCCGGCCGGACGCCTGGTGAGTGCAAAGGCGCGGGCGTTCGTCGCCTTCGTGGAAGGGTTACTCGGGGCCGCAGGCACAGACACCGGAAGTGCGCCTTCAGAAAGCGAGCTTGCCGATTGACGCACCGCCGTCGACGTAAAGCGTCTGACCGGTCATGAAGGCGGCCGCATCCGAAAGCAGAAACGCGATCGTCGCGGCGATCTCATGAGGCTGGCCGAAGCGATTCATCGGTATTGCAGACAGATAGCGCTTCTCGCCCTCGCTTCCGGGTGGGTTGTTGGCGCGAAACAGCGCGGTCTCGGTCGGACCCGGTGCGACGGCATTCACCGTGATCCCCGTGCCTGCCAGTTCCAGCGCCCACGAACGCGCAAAGCTTACCAGCGCCGCTTTCGCCGCTGCATACGCCGTGCGTTGCGTCATGCCGAGAATCGTCAGGCTAGAAATGTTCACGACGCGTCCCCAGCCGCGTTCCTGCATGCCGGGAAGCAGCGCCTGAACCGTTTGCACGGCAGGGTGAAGATTCAGCGCGAGAACGTCGTCGAGATCGTTTAGCGCGACTTCCCCCAGACGTTGCGGCCTGACTAATGCGACGTTGTTCACCACGCCATCGAACGCATGACGTCGCACGAGGTCATCGAGCGCCGCACCGGTTGCGGCAGGGTCGGCCAGATCGACACGGACCAGTTCGCCAGGAAAATCGCTTGCTTCACGCGCGAGACCCACCACGTGGTGGCCATCGGCAATCAGTTGTTCTGTCAACGCGAGGCCAATGCCTTTGGTCGCGCCGGTGATGAGAAATGTACGCTGTGTCATCAAATGTCCTTCTAGAACCCGAGAGAATCGAAAGGCCGTGCCGATTCTTCGGCGCGGCCTTGCAGTCGCCTGGCGTTGAGCGGTAGAGCTCAGGCGCTGGCCGTCGCCTTTTCCAGAACTGGGAACATATCCGACGGGTCTGGACGACGCGTATAGTCCGGGTTGACCTCCGAATACAACACAGTTCCATCCTGTCCAATGACATAACGCGCCGGCATCGGCAGGGTCCAGCTCGGGTCGTTATTGAACGCGGGCAGGTCGTTCCTCAGGTTCTTGTACAACTCGACCAGATAGTCGGGCAACGCGAAGCGCAGGCCGAAGTCGGCGCCGGTTTGACCGTTCACGTCGCTCAGCACGGGAAAGCGGAGTTCGTTGGTGCGCACGGACTTGCGGCTGTTGACCGGCGTTTGCGGAGAAATCGCCACGACGTTCGCGCCATAGGCCTGAATCCGCGGCAGCACCTCGTTGATCGCCTGCAATTCGATATTGCAATACGGGCACCAGACACCGCGATAGAACGTCACCACCAGCGGACCCTTCACCAGCAACGCAGCGGACGACACATCGTTGCCATCCTGATCCTTGAGGTTGAAATGCGGGGCACGGTCGCCGGCCTTGAGCGCGCGGCCGGCTTGCCCGCTGACGATCAGTTCTGCCGTCGCGCGTTCCATCACCGGATGAATCTCCGGTGGTGCGTTGAAGGGCGGCTTGCCCGCCTTAAAGTCGACCCGGAATGCGTCGAGTTTGTCTTGTAGTGACATGATTGTTCTCCGTCGAGAGGAATAAAGAAACAGGGAATTTAGGCTGCGTTCTGCGCTGCTGCGATACGCGCCACTTCGGCCGCAGTGATGCCTTCGAGCGCAAGGCCGTAGCCGATGCCTTCGTCGATCACACGACGCAGGCGTTGAGTCAGGCCGATGCGCGTGTATTTAGTGGTGAGCGGCGGCTGCTTTGCGATCGTTGCGGCGATGGTGTGCGCACGTTCGAGCAACTGATCTGCAGGCACGATTTCATTCACCACACCCAGCAACTGCGCCTCTGCAGCGTCGAGCTTTTGCTGCGTGAGCACGAAGTACCGGCCGCGAATGCTGCCGATCATTTCCGGCCACAGCAGATGCACGCCATCATTGGGTGCAATACCGAATGCAGCATGCGGCATGTCCTGGAACACGGTCTCGGGCGTCGCCACGACGATGTCGCACAGCAAGACATATTCGGAATGCAGCAGGACCGGGCCGTTGAGCGCGGCGATCATCGGCACTTCGATGTCGAGGATATTCATCAGGATCTTGCGGCCTTCGCGGAAAATCTTGTCGTAGCCGCGTGGCGTGAAGAAATCGAAGCCTTCCGGCGAGATCGCGTCCATGAATGCGTCGCCACTCCCCGTCAGGATGACCACGCGGTTATCCGGATCTTCGCCGATCTGATGAAACATATCGGTGAACTGCTCATGCGTGAGGCCGTTGAACACGAGCTTCTCGCCTTCGGTGTGGAAACGGACCTCGAGCACACCGTTCGGTGTGCGGGTCAGTCGTGCATTGGGGTAAGCGTTTTTATAGCAGTCGAACGTGGACATGGCGGTCTCTCGGCGAGCTTCTGTAAGGGTTACACGGGAGCCGTCAGGGCTCCCCGAGACGGCTTAGGCCGCAGCAGCGACAGCGACCGGTTTGGTCCACTCGTTACCGGCCATGAAGCCGTCGAGTTCGGTGTGGACGATGTGGTTTGTGTAGTTGCTCATCACCTTGGTCGCCACGCCTAGGATCACTTCAAGGACGTTCTGACGGGTGTAGCCGGCAGCAAGAAACGCGTCGACGTCGGCATCCGGGACGAAACCCCGCTCACGCACCACAAGCGTCGTAAAGCGATGCAGCGCTTCGAGGTTTGCATCGGGCAGCGGCGTGCCGGCGCGCAGTGCGGCGATCACACCTGCGTCCATCTTGATCATCTTTGCGAGCGTACTGTGACCGGCCATGCAGTAGTGGCAGTTATTCTCGAAGTTCGATGTAAGGTAGACGACCTGCTGTTCGTGCGGCGTCAGCGTGCTTTTCGAGAAAAGGTCCCACAGCGCCGAGTAAGCGGCCAGCAGCGCGGGCGATTCCGCCATATGCGCCTGAAGATTGGGGACGAAGCCAAATGCGCGCTTCGTGTCTTCGAGAACGGCCTTCGAGGCGGCCGGTGCGTTATCGATCGAGTAGGTCGGGAAGTTGCTCATCCTGTGCTCCTGTTTGTTGACGGTGAGCAAATGATGAGGGTCAGCGCTTTTTCGAAGAAGGCAGGCGTCGTCGATAACAGTCATTCCTGGGAGGCATAAAGCGAGGGGGCATTGAAGTGGGTTAGCCGAAAAATGCTGACGGTTCACGCACCGGGAAGAATTGTTCAGGGCTCGGTCGACTGCCTTCGGTCTCGGCATTGGCAAGGAGCAGGCCGCTTCAACTTCGAAAGCGGACGCACAACTCGCGGGGAGCCATTGGCTGCTCAGGGTCGTCAACACTCGTCCGCCGAGTCCGGAATGCGACATCGACTGCGCTGCATAGCGAATGGCAGCAATGTTGCATGCTGCAGCCCCACGCCGGCTGAATGCCTAATGTCGGCAAAGGCCGATGATCCGACGTCCGTGGCGGCGAGCGAATGACCGTTGCACTCAATAAAAACACTTAACGCAGCGGCTTTCCCACGGCCGAGTTGGGTGAAGATTCGGGCCCAACACTAAAAATCCGAATTTCAAACGACGGCGTGCCAACGCCCGTTGGAGCGAGGTTCGTCAAGCTTTCGAATGGGGCAGCCGACGTTCCCTCGTCTATAATCCGGCTTGATGGTCAATCCGCATCACTGGAGCCTAAGCTATGAGCCAAACCCGCGGTCGCAATGCGGGGTACCGAGACAAGGCAAATGGGCGGCAGCCTCACCACCTGTCTAAATCCACTTCTTCGCCCCGCAGCCGTACCCCCTCTCAGTTGCCTTCGAAAGAGCCTGCTTTAACGGCGTCAATCATTAAGACGCGATCGTTTCAGTTTCTAGTAAATGCGGTCGGCGCAGAGAATATTGCGTTGGCGCTGGACTCCACGCTGCCACGGGTAGCGGAACTGATGAAAGGCGAAAGATTCACGCCCGAGACTGCTTTCCACATGGAGACCACACTTGGTCTGCCTCATGGGTATTTCGATCAGCCTTACCCCGCTCTTTCGCCCGAACTCCTTCTTCGCTTGAAATCGCCTCTTGAGTTTGCCCGAGCGAACGACGAAGCGGACGACGACGTCAAGACGCAGACGCCACTGGCGGCGGCCGTCCCAGTCATACAAGACCAGCTGTTTGTTGCGGACGGTTCGTCCGAGGATGCAAAAATGCCATCTCAGAAAACGAAGAGCTCGAACAGCAATGCGAAGACCGGGCGGGCTCCACTCGCCAAGCAGCCAGCCGAAAAGGCCAACGCAAGAGCCGCTTCTAGCCGACGCGCAGCAATCGAAGCAACGGCGCCCCAACAACTGAGCCTGCCCGAAGGCGCCACGGTCGAGAACATCCGACGCGCTAACCTTCATGTGCTCACTAAACGCAACGGATCAAAAGCCAAACTTGGTGTTGTAATGGGAATGAGCGGGTCGAACATGGCGCATCGACTGTATGGCAAGAAGCGCATGGACGAGACAGAAGCGAGTCGCTTCACCAAGCAGCTTGGCTTGCCAGCTGGCTGGTTGGACCATCCGCGCTCTGAAACGGAGATACCCAAGTCCGTCTCGGCTTTACTCACGCCCGCATCACGCGCTCGTGCAAACGCTGAAGGACAAGCGTCTCCCGCTGCCACGCTTAATGTCGACGCACCGGATGGATCGTTTCCAGCTTCGTTGGCAAGCGAGACATCGTCCGCTACCGCCGAGCGCGCAAAGGCCCCTGTTGTACCCGAACCTCAGCCCAATAGTGTCGTGACGGCGGCTGCTCCAATGAACGAAACCGAACAGCCTGCTGCAATGGATGTACATACGATCGAAGAGAACAGCCAGCGCGTACCGGCTCCTGCGCTTGCAAGTGCTGAGTCCCTACCAGCATCGGCAACAATTCTGCAAGGTCTGGACGGTATCTCGCCAATTGCCGAAGCGCTGCTCAAGACGTTGGCGGGTAAAGCACGAACAGGTCGACTCGACGAGTTGACGGCACTCGAGCTCCTGCACAAAGCAGTATTGCTTTGACTTGATCCGCGTCGGTTTCAAAAAGCAGTCGTCCGTTTGTCGCGTCCGTCGCGCCTGGATTAGGCCAATTGCGCTGCGGGCGCTATCGCGATTAAGGAAGAGAAACCCCCGATAAGTGGTCGCCCGAAAGCCTGCCGTCCGTCATCAAAACGCTCAATTGCCGTGACAGCCAGAAGCGTTTGCACCCTTAAGCGTCGAGCACACCTTATGCGCCACCTGGTAGCCGTATCCGGCATCCACGATCGCAAAGTGCACAATCCACAAGCCATTGCGAATGGCGGCCGCTCCACGGAAAAGCGCGTGGTGGGCGCATGATCTGGATAACGCGGTGGCCGCTTCGTGCAGCGGCTTCTAAACCGCCGCCCGCGCGAATGCTGTTCAAATCGCCAATATGTGCCCCGGCATGATCACTCGCTTCATGTTGTACGCCAGCACGTGCAAGCTCATCTCCGTGCTCATCCGCTCGATGGTTCGTGTCAGAAAATGAGTGGCCTTTATGCCGAAAACGGTTTGGCTCCTTAACAGCGAAAGTTCACAGACGCAGGCCGGACTATACTCATCGGACGGACAGAGCACCCCTCTTGCTGTCTCAGAACGCCGACGCCCGGGAGTTCGGCTTCAAGATCATGGCGACTCGCTCAAGCAGTGCATTCATCACAAATGGTTTGGTCAGCACTTGGGCATTCTGGTTCAGTTGCTGACCAAGCGACACCTGTTGTTGGGCGTAGCCGGTGATAAATAAAACCTTCAAGTCGGGGTGCGACTTGCGGGCTTGCTCTATCATCTCCACACCGTTCATCCGTGGCATGCCGATGTCGGTGATTACTACATCGATCCGTACGCCCGACTGCAAGACTTCCAGCCCCTCGACACCATTGCTCGCCTCGATTACTGCGTAGCCCGCGTCCCGCAAGATTTCGGCGATTAGGATGCGGACGCCGTCCTCGTCGTCGACCAATAGCACTGTCAACGTGGGCGGCAGGTCCATCCCCGCTTCGCCAGCGGTGTTGTGTGGCGTGGCGCCCCGCGCGGCGACCAACTCTGGCAACCACAGACGCACCGTCGTTCCCTTACCTGGCACTGTGTCGATGCTGGCATGCCCATTCGACTGGCGTGTAAAACCGTAGACCATGGACAGGCCAAGTCCAGTGCCTTGGCCCATCGGCTTGGTGGTAAAAAACGGATC
Source organism: Caballeronia sp. GAWG2-1 (assembly GCF_023631405.1). Lineage (NCBI taxonomy): Bacteria > Pseudomonadati > Pseudomonadota > Betaproteobacteria > Burkholderiales > Burkholderiaceae > Caballeronia > Caballeronia sp. GAWG2-1. The sequence goes on along the minus strand of NZ_JALQDD010000045.1, from coordinate 144,528 downwards.
GAAGGCCCGCTCGGCGATTTCCGCCGACATGCCTTCTCCAGTATCGGTCACTGCGACCGATACATAATCGCCGGGTACGAGCCCGTAACGCCCGGCCTGGTCCTCACTGAGCGACGCACGATCCGTCTCGATAGTGAGCTGACCACCGTTCGGCATGGCGTCACGTGCATTGATGCACAGATTCAGCAAGGCATTTTCAAGTTGCGGCGGATCGCAGAGGGTCAGCACTGGATCTTCATGCAAGGTCATTTCAAGCTTGATTGAGGGGCCAATCGTGCTCTTAACGAGCTCCGAAACGTCGAGCACCAGCCTGTTCAGGTCGACCGGCTTTGGATCGAGTGTCTGTTGGCGTGAGAATGCAAGCAACCGGTGCGTAAGCGCGGCTGCTTTCTCCGTTGCACCTGAAACGTTGTGGATGTAGCGTCCCACCTCCGTTGTATTGCCTTGCCGCGCTCGCAATTTAACCAATTCGGTATTCGAGCTGATGATCTGAAGCAGATTGTTGAAGTCGTGTGCCAGTCCACCCGTCAGCTGGCCGATTGCCTCCATCTTTTGCGACTGCCGCAAAGTCGCTTCCATTTCCATCAGAGCAGCCGTGCGTTCTTGCACGCGTTGCTCCAACTCACGCGCGGTCAGCTTTAGTTCGATCAGATGTGCGCGAGTCTCATGCTGCCGCGCGCGCGCTCTTACAATACCGCGTGCGGCGCTCTCAAGATCTTTTCTACGCAATGGACGGGCAAGCAGGGTAACGTTCCCCAGACTTGCGAAGAGTGCCCACCGCTTTTGGCTGCTCGCACGGTGGCCAGCGACGGTCAGAATAACAACTGGCAGATCGGACCAGGCCGGCTGCTGGCGTAGTGCGTCAGTTAGCGACAAACCGTCGGCCAGCGCCTCCTCCGTCACAACCAATCCGGCAACCTTAACGCCATCCTCTACCCTCAGCCGCTCGCCCAACTCCTCTACAGTGGCGAGAATGCTCGTCTCTAGATTGATCGCGTCGATCGCCTGCGCGATTGTCGGTGCGTCGACTCCGGACGGCGCGCAGATTGCGATCGAACCCGTGGAGGGACTAGCGTTTCCAATCATCGCGCGTTCTTTCGTCGGAGGCGACATCCAGAAGTTCCTCGTGTGCGCCGCTGTAGACGGGTACACCCGTAAAGATGCCGCGGAGCGTGCTTAACTCGGGACCCACCTGCATGCCAGAGGACGAGAGCCGGTATTCGTGAAGCGCCAGAGTGTGAGCACCGGTGCGGCGTTTGACGATCGACAGCGCGCGACGCAGGGTGCCCGCCGCCTCAAAAAAGCGACACAGCAGCACGGTATCGCTCAGAAAACTGAGGTCGATGGGGTTTTCCACATCGCCCACCACGCCTTGTTGAGCTAGAACCAAAATCGTCACAACGCCCTGCTTGTTGAGATAGGTAAGCAACTCATGAAGGTGCAGGATTAGCGATTGTTCCTCCGGCATCGTGCTCAGGTAGGAGTTAATGCTGTCAATCACCACTAGCCGGACATCACGATCTTCTACATCTCTTCTTACCTGCCAGACAAACTCTCCCGGCGAAATTCGTGACGGATTCATGCGCCGCCAGTAAAGCTTTTTGGCGTCCATCGCTTCAGTCGCATCCAAGTTCATCGATTCATTGCGTCGTCGGAACGTCTCATAGGTCTCATCAAACGAGAAAAAGCTTGCGGACTCCCCGGCCCGCGTCGCTGCCAGTGCATAACTCATTGCCAGCGTGGATTTCGCTGCGCCCGATGGGCCAATCAACATAGTGGTTGTGCCTCGGTCCAGCCCCTGCGGGAACACGTTGTTCAGATCATCGAACACGCTCAACACCGGTGCGCCCCGTACCTCGCCCTTGTGCTCTTCAGCAATCAGACTAGGAAAAACGAGAATCTCTCCGGTCACAATTGCGTAATCGTGCCATCCGCTTTGGAAATCCACGCCGCGCATCTTGGCAATTCGCAAGCGCCGTCGCGCTGCTCCATAATCGCGCTCAAACAGACCCAAGGAGAGCACCCCATGAACGAAGCTATGGAGGTCGCCCTTGTCATTCTCGCTCAGGTCATCCAGTAGGAGAACGGTGGTGTTGCGTTGCTGAAGAAAGCGTTTGAGCGAGGTCATTTGCAGGCGAAACTGCAGTTTGTCCTGCGCGAGCATACGCACTTCGGAAATACTGTCGATGATGATGCGGTCAGGATTTGAATCCTCGATGCGCTTGGTTAGTTGCTCGATGGTCTTTCCAAACTCCACCTCGGTGGGAAACAGCACGGTTTGCTGCCGCTCGGCCTGCGCTTCCTCAGGAATAAGTTCGAAAAATTCGATGCCATCCGTATTCCACCCATGCGTGCTCGCAGTCGTAACTAATTCTTCGGTCGACTCCGACAGCGTTATGTAAAGACACCGCAAGTTACGGTTGACGCCGTCGAGTAAAAAGCGCAGTCCCAGCGTCGTTTTGCCGGTGCCAGGCGCACCTTCGATGAGATGCAACCGATTCTTCGGCAGCCCGCCTCGGAGAATCACGTCTAGTTCCGGAATTCCAGTTTCGATGATGGGAAGTTTGGACTGCTCTGCCATGCCGGACGCGCCTCGACGAAGGTAAAAAACGTCGATGCAGCAACTTTTGATCCTACGAAACGACGACGGGTGTCGTCGAATTACCATGGCAATGTGCGTTCACAAGAAACCGTCGCAAATATGGGCATCGGCGTTGCTCAGAAAAGGCGAACAAACTCGAACCCATTCAACGCCATGTCCGCCGCCCTCATCCCACCTTCGCGCGTCTGGATCACGCGCACTTTTGATCCGGTCGACTCGCCTATCCGCGCCCTTGTGATCGATGACGACGAAGATTACACGCAAGCACTCGTCGCTGTATTGGAGCTTGAGGGTTTTGACGTGCGAACTGCCGATTGCCTCAAGTGCTTTGAGATAACCCGGCATTGGATGCCCAGTGTGGTCCTGCTCGATATAGAAATGCCGATCATGAGCGGCTTTCGCGTCGCGAAGGAACTGCGAAAGCTCGAGCACTGCACGCGAGTGCCGATCATCGCCCATACCTCTCTTCCCGAAGATGACGTTCTGGTGCATGGCATGCCGGTGGGCATTGACGCCTACTGTCGAAAAGGCAATTCGCCTGACGCTTTAGTCTCACTGCTGCGACTCCTGGCACCCGGTAGATTACGCGACAACTAAGAAAAAGCGCCATGCACGCGGCCTTGTCAAGTGTGGCGCTGGTCGACCGATCTAGACGCGACTTAGCGAGAACTGTGAGTCCACATCGAAGTAAATCATGTTCGGGCTAACTGTTAGGCGCGCGCACCTCCCAGTGCGCGTGGAGGCTACTAGACGCCGGCGAGGATGTCAGCGATAAGCTCAATTACCCGCCGGGCGTGTCCACCGTCGAGCGTCATGTTGGTGCCAATGGGCGGATGCGGGCCGATATGACCCACTCCTGACGTTCAGCGCGGGGCGAACATAAAACCGATGCGTTAATCCAGAGAATGCGGGGCCCCAGATAAGGTCCATCTGTTCTGCTGTTGAATGTTGGTGACCAAAGCAAAGACGCCGCGCCCGTGCAGGGGCGAGCGACGAACAAGAAAACGACGTTTAGGCATTTGAAGATGAACTGATTGTGGCCAGGCAGTCACGACTTCGCGGGGCCGATCAAGAACTTGGCATAATGAGATCGACGCACCCTACTATTTTCTTTCATGCTCTCATTGACCGGGCCGTCGCTCAAAGCGAAAACCGTCGCGCGGAACACTCGCCCGCTAACAGGATCGCATTGTCAAGATTTTGGGCGAAGCCTGCGGTCAGCGTGTGATGATCCAATCCATTCATCCCGATGGACGCGAACGGCTGTCGGCAGTGAGATGACGAATCTCCTACCATTCGAGAGCCAGCTGTTTTCACCAAGCCCCGTGAGCGTCGGTCGCTCAGCTTTGGTTGACTGCATCCTTGAAGCTCTTTCCCGCCGTGAACTTGACTGTCTTGGCTGCAGCGATCTCAATTGTCGCGCCGGTTGACGGGTTGCGTCCGGTGCGTGCAGCGCGCTCGCCGCTGCCGAAAGTGCCGAACCCAATCAGTTGTACGGCGTTGCCCGCGGCGACCTCCTTCGAGATCGTCGCTAACACTGCATTGACCGTTTCCTCCGTAGAACCTTTGTTAGTCCCTGCCTGCGTCGCGACGGCATCGATCAATTCTTGCTTGTTCATTGCGATTCTCTCCAAAGTGGTTGAGCGTCATCATACCGAACCTTGAAGAGGGGCGAACCATAGCTCGCGTATCAATTAATACGCATTGGTGAGACATCCATGAGATGTGGCGTACTTTTGAATAGCAGCTGGTGCCTTCCTCTCCGCCTAGCTAACGGCGACGCTGTCGGCAACAGACCTCTAACTTAGCTTGCCGCCAAGCCTCGTTCATCGCAAGCATAGCCTTCAGGCGTCTGGCATCCCGCTTGACTGCGTTGGGAAGTTCGGCAATCAGCCACGCGACCCACAGACAGGCGCTCATTCCCAAGGTCAATGGTGATAATTCGATTTATCACCAATGCGTTTAAAGCCACGGCCAATGTGCTGCAGTCGCCCAACTAGCACAACCTAATCTAGCTTCGAACCGCTTGAACAGCGAATTGATGACTATCGCCGACGCTCACCCATTCGAGCTTAGAGACGACGCTATAAAGACAACTCCTAATCTCCTAACGCGTTGATCTCGAAAAAGCTTCGCGAGCACTACAGCCAGCGCCCTGATCCCCTTTGTGATCGATCCTTGTCGCCTAGCGGCAGTGCTTTGCCGATGTACTGCCCATTGTCGACCGCAGCACGGGTCCAAATACGGTTGATCGACCTGTGCTGACATTGGCGGCCGGGCTTCTCGGACATCATCACCCTAGCGGACTGAAGACCTTGGCTGCGCCACGCTGCGGAACTGAAGATAAGTGGACTCAACATCGGGCCCGCGACTCAGCCTAGCTCAGCCTGAATGTAATGTACCGGATCTTATGGCCTTCAATCGGAGATTCTTCGTTCGCAAAGCGGCGCAACTCATCTCCAATGCGCTGAGCCTCGTTTGGCCGTAGCACGGAGATTTCACTCAGTTTGCCTTTTCCAATCGAACCGAAGGACGTACCCATCCGAAGTCCCCGATCACCGGAGATCAACCAACGGTCATGTAGTAGTGTTTTCGACGTGTCGGCGTGCGATATCGCGACAAAGCGAGTCGGCGGCGGCTGCTGATCTCTTATCTCGGCCCAAGCGTCCGCAAATCGCTCGTCGCCCAAAGCATCATGCTTTTGAAGCTCTTGTTTGCTTGTCAAGATCGTAAGCGGACAGGCCGGGCAATTGGTGAGCACAAGCGAGAGAAATGCTACATCTCCCGGGCTGAAATACGGATCACAGAGAATGACCGGTGCGTTACAGTGAGACAGCCATTCCTCAATTAAACGAAGAGCTTCCTCACGTTTTCCGATACTCAACAACCCATCTGAGACGTCGCCCGAGCTGCCGATGCGCTCGTCCCGCTGCCGTTCTGTGACGGCGCCTACAAGTGAGACGGTCAACTCGGCTGATGTTAACAGCTGCTCCACGATTGGCCTGATTCGATCCTCCGCAGAACGACTATTGGCGTACTTTCGCGCGAAATTTTCGATATGCCACGAGAGCACAGGAAACGCAGACTCAATGGGACTGTCCGATCCTTGCCTCAAAAATCCACTCATCGCCTCAGGGTTCTTGCAATCAAGCCGACCTGACATCAGCCGGTTCAGCGCGGTCCACGCCGCGTCCTGCAAATGCGATTCTTCCTCGTCCTCTAGTTCACGCGATTCCTCAACCGTATTTGCCAGCTTCTGCGTCACCTCAATCTGCTGCAGTTGATTGCGAACCTCCTTTCTCGCTTGAGCCCGAGCGGGATCTTCATCCAAGAGGTCGGCAAGCTCATCAGCGAAATCCTCTCCCAGCTTCGCAGCTACGTCTATGATCTCGCGACGGCGTTGGCGCGCAAACTCTTGATCGTCTGTTGCGAACGTGGCGAGCATCGCCGCGCGTAGCGCGGCTTTAGCCTGAGCCGACCCGTCAGGACCCACGTCGGAAGAAAACCTGATAATGCGCGAGATTTTATCGATTTCAGACGGTATTTGTCCGGCGCATTCAAATGCCTCACTTCTGGTCTCGCTGATCAACTGAACATACTTCTTAGGTACACGTTCGGCGAGCTCATGTAGCACATATGCTCTATCAGCTGTGTTCGACAAAAGCCGCCCTCTACCGATCAGCTCGCGCCAGGCATCGAACGACGTCGTTTCACTCAACATCCATTCGCACGCGGTTGCGAGAATGACGTAGCCATCGTGGCAAATGTTGTTCGGGTCCGGGAGCTTGTTCCTGAACACGGATCGAAGGCGGCTCGCTATCTTTTCCCTCTGCTGGGCCGTAAAGGTCGTGCGGTTGTGCTTATGAAGGACTGTCTGACACAAATCGCTCGTCGCGAAGTAAATCGAACTATCCGTGCGTAGGTTTTCGATAAGGCCACATACATCTCTTCCGTCCTCAGCGCTGATAGCAAACCGCTCTTTCTTTTCGTCGAACCTCGGATCCGTCCACGTCCGACGGTTAAGGAGAATGTTTATCGTGCGCAAGACTGCACCGTCTGCGGAATAATTCGGAAGACGTTCCAGGTAGTCAAAAGCCGTTTCGTGGTGTATTGAAAGGAATATCGCTGGGAACGCTCGTTCGATCAACCTTTGCGATCTTGCGGCTGATACTTTAGCCGTTTCATCGATCAGCGTCACACAATGATTGGCTACGATAACGCGTGCGAAGTCCCTCTTCCCTGCAAGCCAAGCACGGCAAGCCAAGTCGGCATGCATCTCAATTCGAATTTCGGGTACCGGAACAAGACCGACGAGCCGCGTAAATCGTGCGATCGTATCGTCATCAATCGTCGCTACTCTCGCAAGCCCACCAATAGCTCGAATCGACAGCCCCAAGCAGGAGACGACTGCTTGCACATGCGCCACACCGGGCAGCGCTCCTTGGGTCATACAACGTCGACCAGCCTCGTAGTAAGCCTTGGCGTCGTCGGGCCGCCATTTCGCAATGACCCACGCGCAGGTGAAGTACATATTTGCGCGAAACGTTGGCACCGCGCACATTTCGACGGCAGGGGAAATTTTGTCGAGCAGTTGATCCGCAAGTTCTTCGCACTCGCACCGTCCGCTGACACCGGCCAAGAAAGCGAGGGCGGGAGCCCTTTCCTCCGGAATCCTCATTTTGTCAACGAGATTCATTAGAATGGTGCAACCGTCTTTGGTAATACCGTCCTTCCGAGAATGCAACGTGTACAAAAGTTGGCTGATTTCGCTTTCCCGCTCCTCGGAGTTCTGAATTTTGAGGGCGACATCTGCACAGTTGGCAAGAATGGCATCAGTCGCGCTCTCTTCGTACAACGCACGTAGTACCTCAACGAAACCTTCGTCACGTCGGGTCTGAGTGTTCAAGGAACTGGCAAGTTCGACGGCTGATCTGAAGTCGGCGACAGCTAGAGCCTCGAGCGCCCTTCGAACGATGAAGAATTGTTCTGCCGTCTCTGCAAGGATGGTCGTCAGGATCTCTTTGATATCAGCACGGATGATCGCTCCGACGCCGTGGTGTTCTTCCAGTTTCCCGTCGCTGTCAATGCAGCGGAGAGCTCGGAGCATTACCGCTAGACAGTCCAATTTCGTGTCGACACTCTGGAGACCAGCAACTTCGTAATATGCGTCAAGAATTCGATCTGCGCAGCGGCCCGTTTCGCCAGCTTGCTCAGCGTGCGCCAACGTCATCTGCAATTGGATCGAGCGAGACGACACCGCCGTGTCTCGGATCAAGCCTCGCTGGCTGTCAAATCGACCGATGAGGCCGACCATATAATCTTTGTCGCCGGCGAAGGGAAGCGTTATCGCGAGATCGCACAAGTCACTCATTTTCGGTGTGTATGTGGTCTCATCAATCATCGCGTCTAAAGCGTGCTCTGCTATGTTCACCGCTTCAGGATCCGTTCGATGCATGCGTATCCATGTGCATAAGAATGGAACTCGATGCCGCCCCTCGAGATCGGCGATTCGCCCGATCACTTGAGTAAGCGACATTTCTGCCAGCATACCCATTACCGCCGAGGCAAACTTCTCCGTGATCTTTCGATGAACACGGTCTTGGGGTTTAGTTTGTGTCGCGTCTCCGGCGTCTGCAGATCTCCGCTCGTTGACGCCGACGTGCGCGAAAGACCGGTCGGAAGGTCCGGCATCGCGTCGCCCTTGTGTCGCTTTCTCGACGATGGACATCGCGAGATCCGGATCGACAGCAACAAGATCTGCGGCAAGATCCACTGCCGCCTCTCCCATCTCAGCAAAATCGACGCTGCTCGCTTCTTCCTGAATATGTCGAAGAAGCCCTTCATCTATCGATATCTTCGATTCTTTACACTGGCGTGCAAAAGAACACAGGAAGCCGAGTCGCTCCTCTTTCATAGTAGAGCGATTCGCCAGCGTTAGAGCCTGACCCGTCTGGCCTGTCGCAACCAACGCTCGAACTTCCGACCCCAAGCCTGATGACTGCGACATCGTTGCGAATAAGCTCCGCTTTACGGCGAAACCAAACATCTCCGTTAGCATGTTCGCCTGCAGCGCTGATGCAAGTCCGAGCTCGGCACGTGATCGCAACGTCCCGATCGACGCAGTCGACTTCAGCAACGAAGAGAAGTGATCTGATGTCAGCAGTTGAATAAGTTCAGTTACCTGACCAAGTTGCTGGTAATACGTTGGCAGGAAGCGCAACGCAATCGTTCCTCCCGGATTTTTCAAGAGGTAATCAATTTGCGCCTTGAGCGATTCGTTTCGCCGGACTTCTAGCCGCCTCGCGGCAAATTTGCGATGAGAATCGGAGACGAATTCAATGATTTCGACTCCATTCGATCTTAAGAATGTACAACGCTGAAGGACGACTGCAATATCCGCATCGGCGGCGCCTGCCATTTCGACGACTTCATCCTTCGATACGTGCCTGCTCGAAAAAGCAATGATCGATAAGGCCCGCAATTGAGCATCGCTCAATTCGTCGAGGACCGAAAACTCCAGCTTCACGAAGCCGAGGGCTTGCGAAGGGTCAGCGTCTAGTATCGCCTCTAGTGACTTGCCGCCGCGCAGCATTCTTCGTACCGACGCCATATTTCCTGGAAGGCCCTTACACATTGCGTGAATAGCGTGCAGGTGCGCGTCCCCCAGCGTTTCAGCGTCGAAAAACACCTTCGCCTCCTGGAAGGAGAAAGAGGTAAGGTAATATTCCTTCGCTTGTATTCTCCCGAGATATCGGAGGAGCCGCTTCTCGTCGCCTACAATGAGGAAACGGAAATTGTCCCATCCGATCGGCAAGATCTCTCTCATCACCGTTTCAACCGCGCGCTCATCGTCATTTGGAATTTGGTGAAGTCCGTCGACAACCAGGTAAATCGGACGCGCCTTGGACGCGCGACTACGGAGCTTGAGTCGAAGTACATTGAATTCTTCGGGCGAAACGATGTCCTTTGGAAATCTCGTTTCCTCAATGTACCAATGGAATTGTTCGGCTAGGACCAACCTAAGGTAGTCGGCGCTGTATGCGATTCGGCTTGCCGGCTTAATGAACAGGCCAATCGCGGAGTCGGCGTGTGAATTGCAGAATTGGGCACAGACTGTTGTTGCTCCTGAACCTTGGTTGCTGTCCAAGAAGACAACGGGTGTATCTGCAAACAGTCGATCGACGGTTTGAATGATGTTTGATCTGTCAACTTCGGGCGTCGGTGGCTCGGGGAATTCTTTGGCGATCGAAGTTGCAAACACTACCAGCGATTCGTCTTTCGCGTTCACGAGCAATCTCTCTTGTTGTTGTAAAACTATCGCGCTTGAGTGTTGATAGGCAGCGATAATGAGGGCTCTAAATTGATGTAATTGTATAGTTCACGGCACCTTGTGCGGTCGCCCACTTGCTGGCTTGCGCCGCGGCGCTTCACTTCGGCTTAACGGCTCTAGAACTAGACTCCTTGAGCGACGCCTCCCCAGCAAGACGGCGTGCTGGCCTCGTCCCAAGGCGGGCGGATCGCCTGTTGCTACTCGACAATCATTACTTCGCCAGCCCGGACAGGGGTGGTGCTAAGTAAGGATGGATATTTGACTCCGTCGGCCGAACACCTTTGGAATGGCAACGGGTGACGTGACTAAAACTTAGAGGCGATCAGGCCGACTGTCGTTCCGTTGAAATGGCGTGCGTGCTAACACACGCTCGAATGCCCCGCCGCCGTTGCGCGCGGCTTGCCTTCTCAACCGTAGTCGCGTGGCGACTCCCCTTCCTAGGCTTTAGAATTCGCATGCTAATCCTGATAACTCGTATTATCAGGATTACGTTTAATGGCTAAAATACGGTGGCAGGGCGTCCACGCCCCGTCCCGTTGGGCCTCCGAACAACGACAAGAAGCCGCCGCCATGGCCAACAAGCCGCAAATCGTCACGAAAAGCCGCGCCGCGTACACGCGCAATCACTTCGCGGCGTTGCGCGCGTACGTCCAGCGCATCCCCGCGTCAACGATTACGCGACTTTATTTTTCGGAAGACGACGAAGGCAAAGAAGCGACGCCCGGCTGGGTCGAGTCGTTCCTGCGGCGCATGCAGGCGGAGTTGGTCCAACTGGCGCTCGAGCACGGCTCGTCGGTGCTGGCCGATCACCTGAAGTCCTCGGCCAAAGCGCACGGCAGCGCGAAGCTGACGGCCGTGACGCTCAAGATGGTCGAACAGGCGGCGCTGTTGGCCGTTGCCAAGCCCGAACCGACGCACGGCGTGGGCATGTGGTTCCGGCCGCTGGTGGCACGGCGGCTGAAAGACGCGGGTATCGGTACGCTGGCCGAACTGGTGAACTTCTGTAACCGCCGGGGCGGCAGTTGGTGGCGGGCGGTGCCGCGCATCGGGCCGGGCCGCGCACAACATATCGTGTCGTGGCTACGTCACCATGAACGCGACCTCGGCGCGTACGTCGCGTCGGACGTCATTCTCGACGACCCATTCCGCGCGCCCGAGGCGGACCTTGTAACGATCGATACAGGTTCGCGCGCCCTCGTCCCCCTTGAACGGCTGAGCCTGGCGCACGACCTCGCCGGCACGCACGGATTAAACCGCCACAGCAGCTTTCCGTACATCCGAGCGAGCCACGATCTCGATGCCGTCCGGGCATACCTCCATCACTACCGCGATCAACCGAAGACGCTGCGTGCTTACACCAAGGAACTCGAGCGTTTCCTGCTCTGGTCGGTCACCGTCAGGCGCAAACCGCTGAGTTCGTTGCTGGCCGACGACTGCGAGGCCTACAAGGACTTCTTGCGCACGCCCGCGCCCGATTTCGTGGGTCCTCGTGTGTCGCGAGCCAGCGGCCGCTGGAAGCCGTTCGCGACCACGGAACTGAGCTTGGAGAGCCAGCGGTATGCGGTGCGGGCGTTGCGCGCGGCTTTCGCGTGGCTCGTCAACGTACGCTACCTCGCCGGCAATCCGTGGACGGCCGTCTCCGACCCCATCGTCGTCCAGCGGGAGGACCTGATCAAGGTTGAGCGCGCCCTTCCGCCCTCGCTGTGGCAGCGCATCCGCGCGCACATCGACGCGCAGTGCGGCCGGGAAGACGGCGCCTATTGGCGCTCGATCCGCGTTGCGCTCCTCCTGAGCGGCGACTCGGGCCTGCGTCGAGAAGAGCTGGTCAACGCGAGGCGCGAGGCGATGTCCCCGACGCATCACGGCGACGACGAAGAAACGATCTGGCAACTGTGCATCGTGGGCAAGCGCAACAAACAAAGGACAGTTCCGGTCAGCCCCGCGACGATTGCGGCGTTGACGGCGCATTGGCGGGATCGCGGGCTTGAGTTCGAAGCGGCAAAGGACGGCCCGCTGCTAACGACGCTCTATATTCCTCGGACAACGCGAGGCCAAAAGAAGTACGCCGACGGCACCGCCCTCGCCTACCACGTCGACGGCATCAATAAGATGATCGAGTGGGCAATGAGGCGGCTGATTGCCGAGATGAGCAAAGACTTGTCTGTGGAGGAAATCAAGCTACTGGCGGGCACCTCGCCACACGCTTTTCGCCATACGTTCGGCACGCACGCGGCAGCCGAGGACGTCCCGCTCGACGTCGTCCAAAAGATCCTCGGACATGCGTCGCTTCAGACTACGTCGATCTACGTGCAAGCGGAGAAGCAGCGGATGTTGCGCGAAGCCGCGCAGTTCTACCGCAGGCCGAAGCCCGACGAACGTGCGACTGATTGAACTAAGCTCTTCCCGCATAGATGCCTGCTGCCGGCCGTTACCAGTAGGCCCCAGTAGATGGATGAGTACACAACCGGGGGCTTCCTCCGGCGTGCGGTGCCTGAGCGAGCCTCGCAGGGTGCGAGTCGGGTACATTCCATCTTCAAGAGTCGTTGACCACCTACCGTGAGGCGCTTAAGGAGTTCCACCCGTGAGAAGGTGAGCAGCCAGGTTAGGCTTAAGTCGATGCTCGGTCATGCCGATAAGGATCATATCGACAATTCCTTGTGCAATAGGAATGGACCTCATATACATAAGGCTTCCTGGCGAGCAACCACCGCCGGCTAGGTCAACGCGTTTTAGAACTGCAAGCGGTGCATTAGCAGCGGCGGCAGCCGCCTCGCCAGTAACGGGGTTAGGGGTGCTGGTTGCCAAAGCGGCGTACAACAAATTTGGACCGGAGCCGAAGCCTGACGCGTGGGACAACGACTTTTGGCGATATGCGATTACGGCGGAGTGGGCCGCGCGGCGTGGCTTTCAACTCCCGCCAGGGCATCCGAAACCGCACCATCTATATCAGCGGCACCCGCTCGGCGCCCGCCAACAAGCAAAGCACAACGTTTATCTGCCGTACGACCGTTATGAGGAAATCCTTTACGAGGAGCGCAAGGCTGAACTGACTCGGCTTTTGATCGACCTCGGCGCGACTCGCGTGGCAAGTGTTAGCGAACAGGCGTCAACGACAGAGCGGTCATTCAAAGTAGGAATACAGCGGGATACCGCCAGCTCGTCCGCTGGAATGGGCCAATACAATGCATCCACGTCAGAGGAAGCGGAAGTGTTCGAACTCAGCGGAAAACCTTGGCATCGCGGATCTCGGTTGGACCGGTCTGCTTATGAGTGGCTTGCATTTGAGCCTTCTTGGGAAGCGATCGTCAATGCGAGAGAGATTGCCGGCTGCCTGTCAGCGTCGGTCCATTTTAGAGGCGCGACGGAGACCAAACGCAATTTCGACGTGAGCGCAACGCTGAAAGAAAAGGTCGCGAACGCCGGATTCAACGGCAACCATACCTCACAGACTTCCGTTCGCACCACCCGCAGGCTAGACGTGACGTTTGCGCCACCGATAGACTGATTCAGCCACCTTTTACCGTGCTTCCCCGCACCGCTCTGGGCATGCCCTGAATGCCCCCGGTCCAGGCCCTTTTTCCCACTTGGACAGCCATGCCTGGGGCCGTGGAACGCATTAAAGATGTCAGCGTTGCGGCTATAGATTCGTCAACTCGGGGCTTGGGAGCGCCCAACCCTCATGGCACCTTGCCGCGCCCCGGCGGAGCGTGTGCCTAAAGTCGAAGCTTGCGTTTGCCGTTAAGCCTGAGCACGTCATCCAACTACTCGGCCGCAGATATGAATACAACGATAACCGACCAGCAACTCAATACTTTTCGGCGCATCGAGGCCAGATACGGGCACCTCGTCAAGCTACCAAGTGCAGGGTTTTGGCGAACATGGTCTGAGGACGACATTTGGATCCGCGTCGTCAGCCAAGTCGTCGTTGTCGGCAACGAGCAGCCTCGTCGCAAGCTTTATGAGCCAGCGAATCGTGACCGGCTCCAATACGGCGTGCTCTGCAGGCTCCGGGACGACCAAGTCTCTCTCAAGATTGGCCACGTACTGCGAGACATCGCGACGCGATATGTGTCCGCGCAGGCGCCTGAGCAAAGCCAGAAAGTCCGCGCTCTCGTGAAGAATCTGCGAACCTTGGACGCGTTCGAAGGCGGCCCAATCGGCTTCATCGATGCAATCTCTAAGCTGGATAGCGGGAAAAGCAAGGTCAAGTTTGTAGAGGACCACCTTGCTTACATCAAGAGTAAGGGTGCCCGCGACTTCCTCACGTCCGGACTTGGACTGGTGACGGATTGCATCGCCTTGGACAGTCGCGTGATGGGTGTGGTACGGGCCATCGTCCCAGGCTTTCCCGAGAAGCCGACTCCGGATACCTATGACGAGCTGGAGCAGTTTCTCGTTCGCGAAATCTGCGCTCCGTTGCAGGTGACACCGGCCCACCTCGACCAATTGCTGTTTCGCTTCAGCGACGACATCCTGTCCACGTTGCACTAAACGGTAACTTCATGAGCGAATCTGGTGTGAAGCTCCGTGCGGACAGGAGACAGTGGCCTCGCCTAAAGCTCGTCTTCGAAGCGCGAACTTGGCTCTTTGGCGTGTCGCTACTGCTGTCGGCGTGTAACCCGTCGACAACACCATGCGTGAGAGCGAGCTGCAATATCAAGAGATCAATGTCCAAGGTGAGCCCTTGGACGTGTATCGCAGCGTGATGGAGCGTACGCGGCGCTGCGGCTATCGGGCCGGCACCATCGAGCCGCAGGGGCAATATGTGCCCGGCGATCGCGAACTAGTAATCGATCTTTATCTGCATGGCGATTTCGCGCCCTCGTTCCGCACTGAATTCGCCTTACGGCCGCAAATGGCGGCACCCTTTTGCGCATCGGCACAGCGCCCTTTCTAAGTACCCATGAGCGGCAAGGGCGACGCGTGCGCGCGGTCCTCGCTAATCCTTCGCTTCCGTGCGGTGCAAAGAACAAGCGTCGCCGGCAGGCCAGCCTCTTCGTGCATCGATCGCGGGTTCGTCCTAGCGCAGTCGCTTGGCTAACCGCCATGTTCCATGCACTGAATCGCCAGCCTGACGCCCACTGTGCTCGCACGGTCTGCTGTGATCTGGTCGCGCAACGGCTGCGGCGTATCTCTGTCATCGGTGCGCGGCCACTCCCTGCGCAAGTCGTCGGCACGACGGATCTCGTGCGCCATCGTCTTTCTGACGGCCGCGCTACCCGCCAACTCGGCGATTAATTGGTCAGCGGTCTTACCGGTGCGTTCCAGGCGGTCAAACCATGTCGCCACGCCGCTCGATTCGATGTAGCAATTCATGCCCCGCTGACTGTGTGGTACGGGCAAGGGTTCGGCAGCGACTGACGCTGAAATGAGTGACGCGAGCGCCACTATGCAAAAGGTCCGCACGTCAGCCCCCTTTGCCCGGCGTAGCCGGCTTTTGTTCCGCGGAGCGATGATGCGCGTGCCCTAGCACAGGCCGAGCCCCGTGGTGGCGAATCGCGTCGTCTATCCAATGCCCGATCAGCGCAATCGCTGGAAGGCCCCATACGACGAACAGGATCGCCCGTGCGAAGCGCGAGCCGCGCTGGACTACTTTCTTTTCAAACACTCTTTTCTCCGTTGCCGCACGCTTTTGTCAGCGAGTCCGATCCTGCCCTTGTCGGAGGGGCTGTTAGTTTCGCACTGCCGTCCTCGCCAATCGTTGCGGTTCCTCTGACTGCAGAGCTTGCGTCTTTCAACCTTGTGAGATCCCAACGACATGCGGGCCCGCGCAAATTTCCTGTATCGCCCGCGTTCTGCGACGGCCACGACGCGCCCCGCGTGCTGATGCGCGTCGGCGTGGTTTTCCACTCATCGGCAAGCGTCTGTGAAAGCGAATACGCATAACGCTAGCAACATGCTCGGGATGCACCGGACGCGGACATCAAGCGCCCTGACTCACACAACGGACGTCACAGGCGAGGCTGCGTGCTGTGCGCCTCATCGTACAGCTTCGAATATGTCCCGGTGATCCGCGGGTCCTGTAGCTGAATTTTGGTTTGTGCAAGAGATAGACGACCGTGGTCTTGGTCGCAGAGTGCTGGATTCGAACTTTGAACGCACCAGTCCAGCGTTCCAGAATTGATGGTGGGCGGACCATATTTCGCGAGGGCTGCGGCCTTCATGCGGTTGGAGTTCTCACGAGAGAAAGGGACATCGTAGGTAACGTTGCTGGCTGCAGGAGGAGCGGCGGATCCCGGCTTACTACTGTGAAGCTGACCGACAGGCTCTCTCCGTTGGCTCCGTAGCTAACGGACTGTATGACCGGCTTGTTGCCGACAACAAAGTTGGCTTGCGAGTAGGTCTTGAGCTTAGTGACTGGCACGCCGAAATGCTGGGCGATCTTGGATTGCACCTGTGACGGCGACATCCCGAGCTTTATTCCAGCAACGTCTAATGAGGAAGCGTCGCCCGCCATGACACGGGGCGCCAATGATGTAAAGAGCGCTGCAGCAATAGCGGTCTTCCAGAAACGGTTTTGACGATTGTTCAAAGCGTACTCACAGATATGCGTGACGAGTAAAACCTGCGATCAACGGGGAGTATGACTTCCGGCGCGATCGCTTACCTACTATCGGCAACGGAACCGACTTCTAAAGCCGGCCGACGCAACATTGCGAATCCACTCGTCGTTGTGGCGAAGCCGCAGCGCCGCCAATGAGACAAACTGCCCATGCCCCTGCTATGTCGAGGACTGTCCCGAACGGCGCTGTCCACGAGAATCTTGGCGAAGCGTTAAGACGCTATTCACCTCCAGGAGCCGACATGGCCAGCAGCAACAAAAAGACGCGCTCACCACTTCACGCGATGAGTCTCACCGGGCTGCTCACAACGGCGATCGGCACCAGTCTCGCCAGCGCGTCCATAAGTGCATCGGCGCATGTTAGCGTCGGTGTCGGCTTTGTCGCCGCGCCCGTTTATGCAGCACCGCCTGTTTATGTGCCGCCGCCCCCGCCCGTCTATACCGCGCCTCCGCCGCCGGTCTATTACGCCCCGCCACCTCCGCCGGCAGTGGTCTACCAAACCGTGCCTGCACCGGTCGTCTACGGCGAAGACTGGCGTCAACGCGAATGGCGCGAACACGAATGGCGCGAGCGTCGGGAATGGCGGGAGCGCCAAGAGTACGAGCGCCGCCGCGCGTACTACGGCTACTGAGCCTATGAGCCGCTGATAGGACGACGATTGCGATCGGAGGAGCGTCTCCTCCATGGTCCTGCCCCCGGACATGGAATTAGCCCGCCCTTTATGGGGCGGGCTTTTTTCTTCAATCTCGCATGGGACTGGCCAAGAGCCAGGGCTGCAAAAAGCCTCCAATCCGCTTGATAATAGTTGATAAGCGTTGCACTTTTAGCACCGACTAGGAGGAACCATGATTAGTGCAGACCTTGAACAGCAGCTTGAGGGCTACATTACGACGCTCGTTGAGTCAGGACGCTACGGCTCGAAAAGCGAAGTACTCCGCGAAGGCGTGCGACTGATTCAGGATCGCGAGACGCAGCTTGCCGCACTAGATGCTGTGGTTGAGCGAGGAATCGTGGATTCAGATGCTGGTCGAGGAAAGCCCGCCCAAGAAGTGTTCGACCGGCTTGAGGCCAAATATCGGGCGACGGCGAACGGCAAGCCATGTTGTTCGCATCCTGCCTGGCGCCGAGGCCGACCTTGAGGCCATCGGTGACTACATCGCCCGCGACAATTCACGCCGTGCTTTGAGCTTCGTTCGCGAGCTGCGCGACAAGTGCATGAGCCTCGCAGACATGCCTCTTGCCTACCCGCTCGTGCCTCGCTACGAAGATTGCGGCATGCGACATTGCTTTCACGGCAGCTACCAGATTTTCTACCGCCTCACCGGGCAGCCCGAGCGCATCGACGTGATTCATGTCCTGCACGGCGCCCGAGACATCGCCCCTATCCTTTTTCCCTAGACACAAACGAAAAAAAACCCAGAACTATGTGCTGGGCAAGCCATCGGCTACCCCGGTGGCGGAGCTAATAAGGAAAGTGGCCGTCTGCGGTATTCCGGCGGCCCCCAGTTCCATGCGTTCCGCCATCAAAGCTAATCCGCAATTCTCAAAGCGGCCGCGATTGTCTTGAGCGAGATCAACATCGGTATCGGAAGGCCTTCCGGTACGCCCACTAGACGCAATGCCCCCCTAGCCGCGTACCACTCGGCCACACTTTCGCTCTTTGCGTCCATAAACAGTGCGACACCGCCGACTTCGCCGGCGACCCTGATGCAGCGACGCCCAGCCGCTAGTATCAACTGAGTACCGAGGCCCCACCCGCCAACGTTTTTATCCACGGCGAGACGCGCCAAGCGGAAGCCAGGCACCGGATGGCGAGGCAAGCCCTTTCGAGCCGATTCGGGAGTTTCCTCGTACATTGCCGAACAAGGTGCCACAGTGTAATAGCCAAGGATGCGGCCCGTTGAGTCCTCAATGGCGAGAAACGTCTTAGCCCCGCCGTTCTCATGGTTCTGTCGCGCGTATTTCTTCAGGTAGCCGTTAAGCTCCTCTTCGGCGCAGTCGAAAGCGTCCCGATCGTGTTGTTTCCCTATCGCTTCCTCATGCCACGCCGGAAAAGTCATACCGATTTCGGCATCGCCTTCGCGGCGGCAAGCAGCTTCTCGTTTGGTTCAGGCGGATTCTCCAAAAGAGACAAGACCCGTAAATAGCTGTCCTCTGAAAGCTTGATCTTTTCCGCCGCCGCGATCACCGCATCCGCCTCGCGCAACGCGGCTTGGGTCACGAAGCTTGTCAGGTCGAGATGATTAAGGCTCGCCGCTCGTGCGAGGCGCGACTTCACCTCGGGAGGCACCCGTAGATTCATTCGCTGATTATCTTCGACTGCAGCGCGTGGCATGGCACACTCCTTAAGCATCTGTACACCTTCAAAGTGTACAGCCTCCGGAGCACTGCGTCAATTGTGCGCATTGAAGGCGTACGGGTCAGGCCGTCTTGTTGATACCCTTGGGCGTCTATTCGTCCGTCGCGCGAATTGTTGTGTGCAAGCAAGCGTTTCCCAGCGACGCACGATCATCATGCGTTCACAACTCTTCCCGTAGCACGAAAGAAAAAAGCCCAGACCGTCGGTGCTGGGCAAGCCATCGGCTACGCCGGTCGGTGGCGGAGGTCCCAATAAGGAAACTGGCCGTCTGCGGTATCCCTATAGCGGCCAATTCTCTAGTACCTAGCGCGAGCTACTTAGCTCGCTCGGTCGATTAGTGACCGAAATAGACGGGAGCGATGTTAATGCCGGTGTAAGCCGGGCCGCCCGATGCCGAAGCGGTATCAGCAACGCCGCCGTAGCTAATCTGGCCGTTCTGTGCAGCGACCTTGGCTTCGGCAGCTTGGATCTGCGCCGGGTACGTCGTGCGATCCATGCTCGGGTTGTAACCAGCGCGTTCAAGTTGCACCAGTTCAGCCTTTACTTGCGCGCGCGTGAGCGACTGGCTCTGCGCGAATGACGAGACTGCCGGAACAGCGAGAGCAGCGGCGACGATGAGAGTTGCAAGTTTCATGATGCTTATTTCCAGATATCTGTTCTTCGCAAACAGCCCTGTTTGCGATCGAGTGAACTCAGTATAAGTAAGCGCCTGCTTAATATTAATGAGCGATTGAACAACAAATCGTTGCTGTATTCGGGATAACCCTAACAAGCTTTCAACTGTCCTGGGTCCATCGTTTGGCAGTTTCACCGGTGACATTCGGCATGGGTTTGCCGCTTTCCGCTGGCGTGTTATTTCGTTGTTCAGTAAGAAGCGAAGCTTTTCGAGCGCGACGAGTTGCCTGTGCTCCCCTACTCTCGCCAGCACTTTTCAATTACCTGCTGAAATTGGTAGGCATCGTCGATGACGCCGTGGAAGCGCTTTACCTCTAGGGGCGAGGCGTTGCACGTCAGTATCCCGTGCCCTATACCTGCACCAAAGCACTCTGAGCTCGTGGTAGCTGACGGGCAGGAAACTGGGGAGCGGCATGACGAATACTGTGTATATACACAGCACTCTAGCGCTGTTTGGCTTCAAGCGCTTCGTCGACACAATTTCCTGAGGGTCGGTCAAATTCAGTATATCGACTTCACGGCGCAAGGCCGCATTACGTTTATTGTTTCGACGTTGAGATCCACCGGGCAACCGTGGTTTTAGAAACCGCTAAGTCAACAGCGATTTCTCGAAGCGACTTTCCGGTTGCGGCCATACGTTGCGCAATAACGCGCTTGTCTTTGCTTTCACCCCAGCGCGCTTTGACCCGACCAGGATCAGCATCGGCGTTGCGCTTGAACCGTACGTTCATCATCGCCACCTGGACTAGTGCTGCGATCTCGCTGGTTCCAGTCATCAGCTCTTCGGTCTCCTTTAGCGGCACCTTAAACTCAAAGACCATTGACGTCTTTTCTCGGCGAACTGCCAATTCCACGCCCTGCTCCGGCCGTACCTGCAGCAAGTTCGCCAAAATCTCATCGATTGTTCTACGACGAGGCGCGCTCAAGATATTTCGCGCACGCGCAGCCATCTCGCGTTCGCCAATAGCGTTTCGGATTTTGACGAGCGTCGCGCCGAGATCATATGTGACTCGCTTGAGCTCAAACAGCTGCAACACCTCTGGCGGTAGCTCTGAAATGGACACCGCTTTTGCAAGCGCAGTGCGCTCCCACGTCGGAGTCGCGGCAACGGCAGTGACCATCGACGTCCATCGCCCCTCGTCGATCCCGCGCTTGTACTCTGCAGCTAGCGCCAACGGCGCGATCGGGCGAAAGATTCGTTGCGGTGGCCGTGCCTCTGTACCGTCGAGGAGATGGATGATTTCCGACCAGCGCAGCCCTAACGGATCAATTTCCGTCGCTCGCCGACAGATCACGTCCGGGCCGTGCTTTCGGACAAGTCGTATCAGGTGTCTAGCCGTTTCGTGCCATATCCCTGCCGTTTCAAACAATGCCAATACCTGCGGTGGCATCTTAGAAACGGAAATGGCTCGGCTCAGTGCTCCATCAGTCACCTTCGGAGTGAATCGGGCGAATGCAGCGACCGCTTCGCGACGAGTCTGCCATGAGGTGCCGAGTCCCGAGTGGTAGAGCTCAGCCAGTGCGAGAGGATTGCGAGATATCGGTGTGCCAGCTAGTGCGGTCATTGTTTTTGGTTCCGTTGCCCGCGGCGATTATCTGATCCAGCAGCCGCGCGCAAATGGCCGAAAGACGGCAAATTCGTCTCTCTTTTCGGCCGTTTCGTAGACCGTGTGCACCGCCAGAATCTTGCGTTTCGTTGTAACGGATCGCCCGCGTCGGCTTTCAGCTGCCGACCTCCGGCGTCGGCACTCATCATTTACCTGACGCGGGCTGTTTTGATGGCTACGTCTCGTGACGGTGTGGAAGAAGCCGCCTCATCGTTGCGCCGCTCTCACATGTTCGCGTATCTGGAACCTTTACACCGAGGCCTCGCCGTCGAGTTCGCGGGTCCAGCTTTCGATAAGCTGTTTCATGCGCTCTGCTAGCATCTGTTGAGCTTCGCCATCGACACCCTGGAGACTAAGTTCTGTCCTCCCGTCGGCGAACAACTTCAATTCTCCAAGCGGACCACCATCACGCCGCTTGAACTGCACTCTCGATTGATAATGAACACGCCTCGGACCTCCGCGGCGCGTCGGCGCATCTGCGGAGGCAGCTTGTTCAAGTCGTCTCACGCTTGCTCGTCCTTCCAGAATCTCTTGGAGCCAATGTTCGGCTACGGCGTGCCCGCCTCGCTCGAGAATGAGCTTGAGGTTATAAGCATGGGCTAGACCGACAGTACCCGATGATTGAGCCATCCGGCTCAAAAACGAAGGAGGTAAGCTTTTTAGAAGGATCACCTTGTTCACGTGTGTCGGCGCTTCATTCACGGCCGCGGCAAGCTCTGAGTAATCTCGGTAAATCCCTTGTTCAAGAAGGCGGCTCCACGCAATCGCATCGTCGAAGACTGTTTGGGCGTCGCGCTCTTTGTTAGCTTTGTATGCACGAAGATAAAGTGCCTTATTTTCCAGGCGCTCTTCGTGCACCTCCGCGTCGATGTACTCTGCGCCGTGTGATTTTGCTGCACGCACCCGCCGTTCGCCGTCAATGATCACCCACTTCCCTGGATATTCTGGAAGTCGAGTTATCTTGATAGGCTCAAGTTGTCCGTCTACATCTAGGCTGCGAGCCAAGCCATCAATCGTCTCTGCGCTGTAAAAAGTTCGAGGGTTGTAGGGGTTCGAAACCGTATCGGCGATTTTGATTTTTTTCCTCGGGGCTAGCGTCGGCGAGTCATCGCTGTGAATCGACGGCACACCGACAACCGTCGCTGCCTCCCTCAGCGCTGTCTCGGCGACTGCATTCTTTTCCAGACGCGCCTCTGCAGATTGACGTTCCAACGCCATACCGGCTCTAACCCGGCTAGTTAGGTTTAGCTTAGCCATTCGACACCTCTGTAGCCTCTTCCTCGCTGTTCAACAACTCCACCAGTTCATCAAAGAGAGCATTGATTTCCTCTTTGGCCGGCTTCACTCCGCGAATCCCGCGGACATCAAACACCGTTCGGCCTAGAGCTGCAGCCTGCGGATAGGCCTCTCGCTGTCGCACAGCGGTTCTCAAAAGCAACACGTTGCTCTCCCGCAAAACCTCGCTCATCTGCTTGTGCAGAACAGTTTTCGAATTTGTTTTACTGACCAAAATTGCGAACTTACCGGCGCGGTTATGCAGCCGTGTCCGCTCAATCAGTGCCATCATCCCTTCGCTACTCCAAAGGTCGAGCGGCGACGCATTAGTGGGGACTATGGTCGCATCGGCGACTGCCAAGACGCGACCCGTTGTTAGGTCATCGATGTTCGGGGGACAGTCGACAAGGACGACATCGTAGTCGTCCGCCAACCGCCCAATTTCGTTACCAATATTCTTCTCAAGTTTGCGGACCGCACCCACTCGGAAAGGAAGTGGTTTTCCAGGATCCGCAGTTGCAGCCCAACTCATGCACGACTGTTGCCCATCTGCGTCAGCAACAAATACACGATAGCCAGAAGCCGAAAAAGCGCCGGCCAGATTCATCGTCGTTGTCGTTTTTCCTACCCCGCCTTTCTGATTCGCGACTGCGATAACGAGTCCCATCGTCGGCTCCCAAAAAACGTCCTAAAGTCATTTCTGTCGCATTCTACAAGCAAGCGAGACCGCAATCTAGAAATTACTTTAAGTTCGGTTGATCGATAGCGCAGATTAATCGACGTTCGGTTTCGATCGCTTCCGGTGAAGAGATAAAACGTTCGACGGGCATGCATCGCCACGTGGTAGGGGGATCGCCCATGCGACAACCGATACCTGACTAATAGCCCTGTGGACGGACGAATCGTTACGGTGTGAACACTCGCATCTACAAGGTGCAGGTTAGACGCAGCACGTGGGTCCATCGCAGAGAGCGGTGGGGTCGCCACGCTCGTTAGGTCGAATTCCCGTCCGACACGGCAGATGCGTCCACAACACCGTAGTTGCCTCACGCCGATGTGCAACTACCACGTGGTAATGAGGGTGCTTTCCCCACTAAGTCGCCTGCTGCTAGCAGCTCCGGTTCTCCTGTTAGCCAATAACCCGATCTGCTATCGACGTGCTAATTGCATGACCGCCCGCATGCTAGGCGGCACAGTACTAGAACACTTCGCCACACTCCGAATTTTGATAGCAATGCGAACTTTGCGACGATAGATTCGCGCTACTTGACTACCACGTGGCAGGAACGAAGCCGCTTGTCACCATGGTGCTTGTTGCCGCTTAACGCGTGAATCTCAGTTCCTCGGTGACCACTGCGCTCGTTAGTGACGGTGCAACGGCGCAGAAGCGAAGTCGCTCGTGAATACGGTGCTGCTTGGCGTCGGACTGACCTAAAGTGATAGCGAGGGCAGTTTTCGTGGATACAGTGTTCGCTCCGGACTAGCATTGCAGAGACGCGGTTAGTTGGTGACCACGGCGATCGGCGCCGGACTACCACGTGGTAGAGACGCGTTCGCTGCTTGGGCACTCGGTCGTTGAAGTGTCTTCACAAAGACGCGGCCCCTTGGTTTGTGCGCCGGCCGCCCGCGGTGTTGCTCCACAAGCGACCGCGTCCGATCCGGTCCGGTCCGGTCCGGGTCGGCTCCGAGTCCGAGGCCGGGTCCGTGTCCAGGTCCGGGTCCGGGTCCGGGTCCATAGATGGTTGGTGGCGTGCCAAGCGCGCACAAATTGCCATTTATGCGCGAACAGACGGGCAGGGATGAAGGCGTTTGATGCGTGTAACGTTTTGCTAACCGAGTCGACTAAAAAGAAAATACTTACAAAATTACTCAAATCACTGCTAAGCGTTTTAAGAAATCAGCAAAGCTCGCCCGAGCAAGCGGATGCGTAACGTCCGGTCTGCTCCCGGGCGACAGTTTCCGAGCTTGCCGGAAATGTTTCCCTTCTGGTGAGCCTAAAAACTCGTCCCATAACTCTTGGCGGCTTCCTTCTCCCAGTTGTGACCAGTATTCATCCATCCGATTGCCTTGATCCTTGCGGGCCGTGGTCCGACGCCGTTCGAGTTCACGCTCACGGCGTTGAGAATCTTCAAGCAGCGCAGCTTGTTGGCGCTTTTCACGGAAGAGCGAAAGTTCGGCCTTCTCCGAATTCGTTAATAGATAACGGTCCTCTTCGTCTCGCAGGGCGCTTTTAAACAATGAGAACCAATTCTTAACGGGATTCTTTTGTTTGTTGAAAACGTAGCGATATAGCAAGACATCGGCTATCGCTTCAATCCGTTCTATTTGGAAACCTTCCGCAATTTCTTTGACCTGCTTTTGATTAAGGCCAAATTCTTCCCTGAGTTCCTTGTATCGACCCGGGTCAAGGTAAGCACCTTCGAACGCTAATTTACTATTGGGATTTTGAACGATTATGAAGTTCAGTGAAGTGACGAACCGCTTCTCACGGCCATATCGAACCGAGGCGAAGATGTCGCCTAGCGACTCAAGCTCCACCAGCGCTGGTTGTATCACTCTCATGCTCAGACGCTTAAATTCGGTATATTCATCTGGGCCAACGCCCATTCTCTCTCTGAATTCGTCGAGCGCCATGTAGCCGGTCTCTCCTCGCCACAGGTTCTCTCGCAACAGCTCATATAAGTTCAGCGTATATTTGCTTTTGAACCGCGCGTTCATCCTCATCGATACGTGATGGTACCGATCGGGCGCGGCGTAGAGTCTGCATAGAAACGCCGGAATCTTATAATGCAGCGTTGTTCCCTCGATGAGAACATCCTGAATCATCTGCGTTGAGAACCATCGATTACCGTCAGGGATCTGCATGAGCGCTTGCTGCATCTCTGACAATGATGCTTTCAAGTAGGCGTAGTCGTTCACATTGTGGTCCACTAACCACGATAGATAATCAAGCGAGACCGAGAAGATTTGCTGCGTTGACATTGTCGGACGCGCGACAAAGATGAGCGCATTATGCAACTTGCTCTGCAGAAGCTTTAGCGGATTTACAAACCGCACTCGCTGACTGACTTTCTTGAGAAGGAGTTCTTCTTTTACTCGTGTGACTGGGATCCCTTCCCGAAAAAGATCGAGACTCTGCTGGTAGTTCCTCTTGCCTTCTGACTCGTTACTTAAATAGAGCCGCGCCATGTCCGTTGAGGATAGCCGCTCAAGAAGCTTCGCCTCGTCTTCCTCAGTGAGAACCTCCACGGCATCGCTGCTAAGCTCGGCGAGTGACGAGGTTGTCGGCTCCTCCCATGTTTCAAGGTTGGTAGGGATTAATGTCTCCGGCGCGACTGGAAGCGATAGTTGGTTTTCAATTTTCTTCTTCCTGACGCCCATATTTCCCCCGACGATGTAGGCGCTACTATGACCGGCTCCGAGCCCCATGTCAAAACAGGGTATGTAGTCTTGTCACTCCAATTCCTGATAAACGTAGTCCTGACGTCGAAGTGCCATCAGCTCGGGGCTGGACGCAGGGCAGTTTCGATGTAACGTTCTTCTATAGACGTAGTCTTTAGCTCGTTGCGGCGCCACAACGGCGCGAAGTGCAGAACGGAAAGACAACCAACGAGCCGGGTACGCCATCGTCACTATGCAATTCGGTCAACGATGTCAGCAAAGCGAGGCGATAAAGACCACATTTATTGGGCGGAATATGAGAGATGTTCCTCCTGAGCCCTCAACGCTGCTCCAAAATTGGTTGCCATGGTAATCAAGACTACGTTTGTCGGGGCCCAGTCGGGCCTCGGCCGCCGAGTTGGACCTTTCCGGATGGATGCACGCTACGTTTCAGGGGCACCGGGGCGCGCCCGCCCCGTCAGGACTACGTCTATCGGGGCGCGACAGCAAAGGACCCGTATAAATGTAGGCTTTTCGCGTAAATTCGTGCCCTGGAGATGGTAGCGCCCCGATAAACGTAGTCCCGAAGGAATGACGGATTGGACGCTCTTACCGCGAAACGAGCTGTGAAATGTCAAAGATTGCCTTCTTCGGGCCTTGCGTGCCTACGATGCGCTTGTCGCGATTTCTCTTAGGATCGATCTGATCTTTAAGTATTAATCTAGTCTCATCAGTTAACGCAACCCAACTTCTTGATTTCATGGAACATCTGCGCACTGAGGACTACAGTTCTAGTGGGCGGATGCCCGATAAATGTAGGCTTCACGGTTCAGGACCACCTTTATAGGGGATCAGAGGACCACCTTTATTTGGGGGCAAGGCTACTTAAGTAGTTAAAAGACTACGCCTATAGGTGTAGTCTTCAGCGCGGATGGGACGGCGTAGGTTCCCGCGCGCTCATGCGAAACCGATTACTCAACGTCGTGCAAAGCGCCTGAATCAGCCGCCATGACGTGTGTCGTCCTAGGAGCGAGACGAAGCCGCCCCGGGTTTTGACTTCCTCGAAACAGCAAGCTTAACGCTTACCGCCGCACAGCATTCCGGCTCGAAGCGTCGGCATCACCGCTCGCGATCCCAAGCCTCGAGCACTATCGCGTTCACCAAGATGGCCTTTCGGTCCTCTGTGTCACTCGCATCGAATCGCAGGACACAACAGAACGGTGCGGACCGCCAAGCACTGACGTCGCACCGCTGTGATAGTCAGCAGCGAACGGAGACGATGTTCTTCAACGAGACAACAGGGCGATTTTGGATGGATAGAAAGTAAAAATATGTCTCCTTGCCGGCTGACTTCGCTGGCTAGTAGAAGGACCGCTCCTAACCCCGTTTGGGGTCTGTGCCTTGATGAAGCAGTGGCGGAAGCGCGGTCACTTGCTCTCAGAACTCGTACGAACACGCCCGAAAGCAACTGCGATCACTTAAGGCGTCGAATGCGTTTGCCTATCTGCAAGCCCTGCTGCATCGGCCAATTGATTATCCGTTCTTTGCAGCCCGAATGAACGCTGATGAGCATGCCCGTCCAAAAGAGGGACGAGGTGCAAAAGAGGGACTCGAGACGGAACGGTTAGAGCCCTGGCAGGGAAGTCGTTTGCACGAGCTAATGGCGAATCTGGTCTATCGAGGAGTACGGCGTGGCAAGGATCGACGCCGCTGGGCGTAGGAGGTCTAGCCCGTTTAGTTAAGTGCGCGAGATAATTTCGGCAATACTCGTGCACCGGATGCCTGCCGTCGCGCCGGGCGCAGCCCCGGACGTTAGCCAAGGCGGAGGTGTTTTGTCTCCGCAGCCTCGACGCACGCGCTTGCTCGAAAGTTCTTGGCTCGCTTAGACAGGGGCTTAAACGAGTCTGCGGACGATGAGGGACGCTATCCGGATAGTGTCCCTTTTGAGTGGCGTGAAACGGCAAGTCATTGTAATAAAAGCCGAAAACCGCTCTTGAAAAACGTGCCGAATATTCACACCCCCCTTACTCGGCACGCTTTTCACATTGTGAAACGCCGAAACCGAGGCAACCGACCTCTCGGGCTCCGGCAATTTCCCATCCCGTGGGTGCGTCAGACAATGGAAATGGCGCACGAATTTAGCCTTCTTTCTAAAAACTGAAGGACGCTCGTGCTGTTTCAATGGTGACCATTCACAAAGGGTTGCCATGCGTCTTTTTAAAAACAAGCGTCGGGCCGCGCTGTCTACGGCTCCTGGCATGTACGCGGAGGAAGATCCGAGCCAAGTTATCTTCGAGACAAGCACGAAGCTAAAGCTCGAAGCTAACCGCTGGATGCTGATCTCGTTCGGCCTTGCCGTGATTGCCATCGGCGCGGTATGGACGCGGCAACCTGCGCCTTCGGTCACTCGCGTTGTGGGCGTGTCTGCCGATACCGGCGGGCACCCGATCGTGACCGAGCTTGTCGCCTACAAGCCCGACTCGCAAGCTGTGCGCACGACGGTCAAGGACATGGCCGTTCGTTGGTTCACGATCGAGCCGGTGCTGTCGGACCGCCTCGAGACTTCGCGCATGACCGCCAACATCAACGCGGTGAAGGCACAGATGATCGGCGCAGCAGCCGGTCAGTTCCGCGACTGGCTGAAGGCCGACACACCGTTCCAGCAGATCACGGCAAACCCGAAACTGATCCGCGAAGTCGACGTGCGCAACATCGCGCTGCTCGAAGACTCAACTGTACTCGTCGAATTCACGACGACGACCTCGCAGGCTGGCGCCACGGGCAAGCCGGACGTGAAGTCGTACGCGCTGACGTTGCGCTATCAAATCGTCGCGCCCACTGCTGAGCAGGCGCTGACGACGAACCCCTTCGGCATCTTCATTCCGTTCTTCCGCCTCGAGCGGACAGCATAAGCATGACCGCAACCATTCCCAACAAACGGCCGGTCATCGGCATGTGCCTTCTCGCTGTGTGCGCAGCGTTCCTCACGCAACCGGCTCTAGCTAAGAAAGCTAGCGGCGACTCGGCGTTCAATGCCGCGATGGTTGCTGGCGACCCCATGAGCCCGATCAATCCGTTCAACGGCGGCGCTGATCCTTTGACGATGCCGGGCGATGCGCGCATCGGCGTCTTCCCGTACAGCCGCGACCAGATCTACCGCGTGCTGACCGCACCGCTCAAGCTGACGACGATCGAACTGGAAAAGGGCGAGAAGCTGATTGCTGACCCCGCGATGGGCGACAGCGTCCAGTGGGAAATCGACGACGACAAGATGAACCACGTCTTCATCAAGCCGCACAAGGCCGATCTAGTCAACACGCTGCATCTGACCACGAATCTGCGCGAGTACGACCTCACGCTTATCGCGTCGCCGGCGGGCGGGATGTTCTATCAGACGGTGCGCTTCCAATACCCACGCGCGCCGATGGCTCGCGTCAGCGCACGCGACGACGCGACGGCGACTGGCAGTCGCGGCGGTGCCGATTCTGGAAGCATCGGTGTGGCGCCGGACAAGCTGAACTGGGACTACAGCGTCGATGGCCGCGCCGAGTTCACGCCGGAAACCGTTTTCGACGACGGCCACGCAGTCTGGATGCGCATGCCGGCGAAGGCACAAGAGTGGCCGGTTCCATTCATTCTCGATCATGGCGATCGCGTCGTTGCGAACTTCATTCGCCGCGGCGACTTCCTCGTCCTTCAGCGTCTGGCCGACGAGATCGTTTTGCGTTCCGGCAAGGACGAGGTCAAGGTGACGCGCGGCCGCCGTCGCCTGTTTGGGGTGTTTTAATCGTGGCGAAAAAACCGGACTCGGCGACGCCCAGCGCGGAGCAAGAAGCACTCGTCAAAGGTAAGACGCCGCGCAATGCGATCATGAGCATCGGCATTCTGGCTGCGGTTGTGATTGGCGGCCTCGGCTTCTACTACCAGCTACAGGCGACGAACAAAGCAGACGAAGAAGCGCGCATTAAGAGGGCGACCGCACTCAAGTCGAGTACGGAGACGCCCACTGCCGCGAACAACAACGACATCGACCAGATGATCCGTCAGCAGCGCGAAGCAGCGGCGTCGGAGGCAGCCGCTCGCGCAGCGTCTGAAGCAGCGGCTTCGAAGCCCGCCATCAAACCGATGCTGACCGGTGCGGACTTCAAGGAAGAGGTCGCAGGCTCGGGCACGGACACGCGCGAGCTTTCCCGCCAAGCGGCGCAAGACGCGATCTATACGTCTTCCATCTTCAAGCAGGCAGGCGCGTCGCGTTCGGCGAACTCGTCGACCGGCGTACTCCCCGCTGGCGTCCCTTCGTTGGATGAGGTGCGAACTGCTCGGAACGCTGCGGGAGCCAACACTCCCGATGCGATGGCGATCGCCTTGGCGAAGCAGGGCCAGGCACCCGAAGATCGCGACCGCGCCTTTCTCCGCGATGCGGGTTCGCGCGGCGGCATCGAACGGACAACCTTCAATGGCCGGTCGACGGGCTGCACATTGACGCCGCCGCACGTTATCCACGTCAAGACGGTTGAGGGGCTGAACTCGGACAAGCCGGGTCGCGTTTCATTGATGGTGGACGAGGACATCTATGACAGCCTGCGCGGCGACTGCTTGATGATCCCGAAGGGCGCGTTTATCAACGGCATGTACAGCGCGGACGTCAAAGTCGGCCAAGAGCGCCTGCTGGTCGCGTCGACGAGTCTGCGTCTGCCCAACGGCAAGAGCGTGCCGCTCAACGGTATGCAAGGTGCCGACCAACACGGCTACGCCGGGTTCTCGGGCGACGTGAACAACCACTTCCTGAAGATCTTTGGTGCGAGCTTCATTACGGCGATTTTGCTGAAGGCGTTCGACAGCAGCTCGCAGACGGCGACGACCGCGACGCCTAACGGCGTCACGACATATGGCGACACGGCAGGGCAGGTCGCGGCCGCGACGGCCCAGACCGTCATGCAGCGCAACCAGAACATCCCGCCGACGATCACGGTGGAGCCCGGCCAAAAGTTTCTGGTGCAGGTCACCCAAGACATCGTGATGGAGCCGTACCATGAGTAAGGCTCTCGCGGCGGCATGCCTGTCTGTCATGGCGTTCGGCGCCCATGCTGCAATCATCGATTCGATCATCAGCCCGACGCGCATCGTGCTCGATGACGGCGTAAAGCGCGCAATCGTCGAGCTGCCGGGCGAGCCGGTCTACACCTGTGGGCTGAAGCCGTTCCTCGCATGGGCTAACCGCTTTGAGGGCCAAACGGTCGAAGCTGCTTCCGGTGGCGTTGCCGTGAGCATCGACGGCTCGCCTGTCAGCCTCGAAAGCCTCTTTGTGAAAGCCGGGTGGCTGCGCCCCGCGAATCTTACCGATGACGCACAAGCGAGCATCGCAGAGCGGCAAGGCGGCTGGGCTTGTGCGTCCGCGCAAGCGCCGTTCGACGTCATGCACACGTCAGTCGACCCCAAGATTCTCGCCGGTATCGCGCTGAACGAGTCCGCCTATAACGGGCGCGCATGGCCGTGGACGTTGAACGTTGCCGGTCGCGGCTTTTACTTCCGCACGCGCGAGGACGCGTACCGAGCCATTCGATACCTCATCAGCAACGGCCGTTCAGACTTCGACATTGGCCTGATGCAAGTGAACTGGGGATACCACAGTAAGCGCTTCAAGAGTGCTTGGGATGCGCTCGCGCCGGCGACCAACATCCGCGTGGCCGAAGACATCCTCAACGAGAACTACCGCCTCACGCACTCAGCCGTCAAGGCCGTCGCGTATTACCACAGCGCCAATCCCGCACCGGGCCGCGAATACCTCGCGCGCTTCGCGAAGCACCTCTCTCAAATCGAACGCGGTCTATGAAGCACACACTCTCTCTTCTCACTATCGCGCTCGCCGCGGTGACGCTCAACGCAGCGGCCGCTGGCACGGACCCGCTCGATTTTGACTACGAGATTGCGGGCAATGTGCTTGAACGACCGGCGCTCGTCTTCAACGACGGCAGCGACACGTACTTCCAACCGCGCGCCGGCCAGGTGTTGCGCGTCGACGGTGGCCACAGTCAGGGTCCGTACATCGTTGTGCCGGGCACGCCCGAGGTGATTCGTTACTCAGCTCGCGGTTCGAGCGCCACCGCTTACTGGAAGAAAGCGAATCGATTCATTGGCGACAAGGCGCGCACCGAGACCCCTGCGGGATTCACTGGATTTTCCGGTCGGCTCGCGCTTATCGGACCGCGCAGCAGCCTCGAGAGCACGCGGCCTCTGAACGCCACGCTGCCGCTCGCACAACTGGTCAAAGCGCTGGTGCCGCAGGGCTGGACAGGGTCGGCACAGAAAGACATCGACTTGACTTCGTCGACGAGCTTCGGCACGCGTGATGGCGAGAACTGGATGCAGTCGCTCGATCGGCTGGTGGCCGCGTCCGACCTGTACGCCGACGTCGATTTCAACTCTCACCATGTAACACTTCGCCGCTCGGCTCCACAGTCAGTCGCGGTCAACTACGTCGCCCCGGTGTCTCAGGTCGCTGCAACTCCGGCGCCCGCGTCAAGCGCTAGCGCTGCGGCCGATCCCATCGGCGATTTCGCGAAGAAGGCGGAAGCGCAGACATCTGCCGCATCAGGTTCAGTCCTCGCGGACAAGCTGGGCGCAGTGGCGATCCGCGACGGTGACGACAGCCACATTCAGATCAAGTTTTCCGCCAAGCCCGCTGCGGAGTTGAAGGTGACGGGGCAAGACGGCAAATCGCTGCGTCCGAAGTGGGATGACGCGACCGACGTGGTGACGTTCAACCGCGCGGAGCGTTTCACGATCTCGAACGGGACCGACAAGGTTGAAGTCGCCCGTGTCGCCGGGACCGTCTATGAGTTCGACACCGCCAACAAGGCTGCTCTGCAAAGCGTATTTGATGAGAACGGCTCGACGTTCTTCAAGTTCGCCGACACGGTCGGCAAGGTGACGGTCGCCGACGTGGCGCACATGGGCTCGGGCGAGCAGAAGGGCCGCTACTACAAGTTCAATGGGACCGCCGACCAGTTCATCGTCAACGCCGACGGCAACGTCGTCAACGTGCTGCGCAAGCACGATGTGCGGTTCTTCGACCGGCCGGCGTCATGAACCAAGTCATTCGCTTTTCGACGTTGCTTTGCGCGGCCGTCTCCCTGCACGCGCGTGGCGACTGTCTCGACGATGCCGCGCGTTACCACCGCGTGAGTGTCCAGGTCGTGCGCGCCATTGCCCAGCAAGAGTCGGGGATGCGCCCGTATGTGACTAGTCGCAATACCGATGGAAGCGAGGACATCGGCTTGATGCAGATCAACTCGACATGGCTTCCAAAACTGGCGCGCTATGGCATTACCCGGCAACACCTATTCGACGCCTGCGTGAACGCCTACGTGGGGACATGGATCCTGGCCTCGAACATCAAGCAGTTCGGCCCGACGTGGAAAGCGGTCGGTGCCTACAACGCCGTTTCCTCGAACAAGCAGCTCATTTACGCCAACAACATTTACCGCCGCCTGCAACGCGCGAACTGACCAACATGACGCCTATCTTTTCTCTTCAAACGCATCGCACCGCGCGCATGGTGGCCCACTTGTTCGCGTGTCTGGCACTGACGACCGTATCGGCCTTTGCAGCGGCGGAAGCTGATCAGTCGCGCCTTGCGCCGCCGCCCGGCGACGGTTGGCAACTGCTCTCCGCGCCGGTCGCAAAGGCGCCGGTGGCACAAGTCGCGATGATGGCGCCTGCTGCGCACTTTGCAACAGCGGCCCCTGTTGTTCCCGCTGCTCCCGCTTCTCCTGCCGCGCTCAAGACAGCGGTCGGTGGCGCTGCGCCTTCAGCGCTTCCGGGTGCTCCCGCGCCGACAGCTATCGGCTCGTTGGAC
The DNA here is from genome assembly GCF_023631405.1 of Caballeronia sp. GAWG2-1. NCBI lineage: Bacteria > Pseudomonadati > Pseudomonadota > Betaproteobacteria > Burkholderiales > Burkholderiaceae > Caballeronia > Caballeronia sp. GAWG2-1. The sequence continues at coordinate 110,878 of NZ_JALQDD010000045.1, read as the reverse complement.
GTCGCTCCGGTCGTTGTGCCGTCGCAAGGCGGTGCAACGGCGCCCGGTGGTCTCCTGACGTTCTCCATCACGCCGCAGGATATCAACCTGCGCAACGCGCTCGACCGCTGGCTGCAGCAGCAGGGCTGGCAACTTGCGTGGAAGATCGACGACGACTTGCCGCTCGAGTTCAACGCGACGTTCTCGGGCGACTTCAAGTCGGTGCTCACGCAAGTGATGCAGGCGACCAATCACATGCGCACGCCCACGCGCGTCTGCAAGCACACCAACAACGTTATCCGCGTCGTCGCACGCGCAGCCAACTGCCAAGAGTAATCGCCATGCGCCTCACGAAAATCAAATCTGCCGTTGCCATTCTCGTGGCCGCCTCGCTTACTGGCTGTGCCGTGTCGCAATCCGATGTGAACCATGCCTTTGACGCGGCGAACGCTGAAGCTACGCGCGCGATCGGCAATGGCCCGGAGTCCATGTCGCTCGTTGAGGAAGTGCCGACCGCGTTCCTCGGTGACCGGCTTGTGCCGGTCGCATACGAGGCTACGCTGCCCGCGATCTTCCGTGAGAAGACGGTGGTGTTCCCCGGTAATCTGCCGCTCTCCAAGATCGCCACGCTTGTCTCCACCGCGACCGGTTATCCGGTCCATTTGAGCCCGGACGTCTTCATCCCGCGCGACGCGCTCATTCCGAGGACGAACGGCGGCGCTGGCGCGCCAACCGGACCGACGCAGCCGCAAGCCATCGCGAAGTCGAACGTGGAGCCGGTCTACGCCCAAGCTTGCAACTGCAAGGTAGGCGAGTATCTGCGTGGCGTGACGGAAAGCCTGGGCCTCGACTGGACGTTTGATGGCAACACCATTTCCATCAGCCGCTTCGTCACCAAGACGTTCACGATCGCGGCGATCCCCGGCAAGGTGTCGATCAAGTCGACGATGTCCAAGGGCACGGATACCTCGACGGGTAATCAAGCGTCGGGAGGCACGACCGGCGGGACAACGGGCAATACCGGCTCGTTCTCCGCTGTCACGTCTACCGGCCGCGACGGCACGTTCGATCAAATCGCAATCATCCAGTCCGAGCTTGAGAAGCTCAAATCGCCGCTCGGCGAGGTGGTGGTCAATCCCCAAAGCCGCCTTGTGATGGTACGTGATACCAAGGAAGCGGTCGATCGCATGGGTGCGCTGCTCGCGCGTGAGAACGCAATTTCCACGCGGCAGGTCGCGCTTCGCGTTCGCACGTTGCAAGTGGATCTGAGCAACAGCTCTCAGGCCGGTGTGAGTGCGGACATTGTGTTTAACCGCATTTCGGACGGCCTCAAGCGTTATTCGGTGACGGTCGCTTCGCCTACATCTCTGGCGACGGCAATTGGTGGCACCGTCGGTCTCTCCGTCCTGAAGCCTGGTTCGCCGATGGAAGGCACGAACGCCATCGTCAGCGGCCTCAACGCGTTCGGCAAGACGGTTCAAGACAACACGCAGACGAAGCTGACGTTGAACGGCCTGCCGGTGTCGATTGGTTCGTTCGAAACGAAGGGCTACCTTGCCGCAACGACCCCGAGCCTGGGTTCGATTTCGGGCGGCACGGCCGGTGTTCCGGGCTTGCAGCCGGGATCGGTCACGGTCGGTGACTTTGTGAATATCCTGCCGTCCGTGAACGACCACAACCAGATCATTCTGTCGTACTGGAGCGATAGCTCGAAGCTCAACGGCCCGTTCACGACTATTAGCACTGGCTCGGGCGACACCCTTCAGCAGATCCAGTTGCCGGACATTCTCGGCAATAAGGACGATCAAACTATCGCGCTGTCGGACGGTCAGACCGTCGTGCTCTACGGGGCGGTGAGCAATCGCTATGACGGCAGCAACAACAACGGCATCGGTGGTCTGTCCGGCGCTTGGAACAAGGGCAGGACGTTCCAGGTGATCATGCTGACCGCGACTGTCGTCCCTTCGATGTGAGTGCGAGGTAAGCAGACCCATGCACTTTGAATCGATACCGGGAGAGAAGGGCGCGAAGCTCGCGTTCGGGCTGGAATGGCGCGCCTATTCGGCAAAGGGTTCGCGTGCAGAGCGACGGCACTACGCGCAAGAGTCGGCAGCGACGCACTATACGGAGTTCAAAGCCAACGACGAGACGATCGTCGGATACTGTGAGTTGGAGCCTGCGCAGCGCAAGGGCGGCAAGCTGTATTCCGCCGCTGCGCGCATCGCCCAGCTTGACCGCGTACGCCGGCGCCCAGCGGTCCTCGTCCTTATTCAAAACGATGAGCGCGTTCACCTCGTTCTGGTGCAGCGCGGCGCTGTTTCACTCGATCAGGAAGTCGCGCTTAATGCGCTTGCCGACAAGCGTGAAGCGATCGAGGACACCTGTGCGAAGGCAGGCCTCGAACTGGCAACCCTCGGCTATGGCGCGCGACTGCACGCGGTAGATGAGACGTTCGACCTTCGCGAGCTGCTCGTGGCTCGCAAGGTCGGGCTGATCAAGAAGGTCCCGGTAACCGTGCCAACGACGGTGCCGTTGCTCGTTATCCTCGCTGCTGTGTTCTTCGGCGGCAAGCAGCTGATCGAGGTTCTTAATCCGCCGCCGCCGCCGCCCGCGCCTCCACCCACATTTATGCAGGACTATCAGTCGGCCGTTATGCGGACGCTCGCCGCGCCCACGCCGCTCGCCAATCGGCTCGTACCGAAGTTGTTGGCAGCCTTCGGCGGCCAGGAAACGAACGTCGCCGGATGGCAGTTCCAGAAAGCGTCCTGCACGATCGCGGGCCCGTGTGTTGTGACCTACAAGCGGCAGGGCGGCACCTTCAAGGAGTTCGACGCACGCGCGCCCGAGTCACTGCGTCCTATCGTCTTCAATCCGGATGGCCTGCATTTGACGACGCGGGGTCCTGAGGTCTCGGTGGCCGAGCGTGTCGCACTGGCGCAAGCGAAAGAGTGGCCTACGCAACAGGCGCTTATCAAGGCTTTGCAGACCGACCCGCAGAGGCTTTCGAGCAAGCCCGAAACGCTGGATAGCCACGGCTACGTGGTCGACATCAAGCCTGCCGAGCGACTTATTCCGCGACAACCGATGGCCGGCGAGGTGCAAGGGCCGCTCGTGCAGCGCGGCACGTGGCAAATCGACGGATACAAATGGCAAAGCGCGTTGATCTCGCGCCTTCCCGACAACATGGCGCTGGACACCCTCGACGTCGACATGAAGGACGACGGTACCGGGGTGCATTTCACTGCGAAGGGTAGATATTATGTTCTCAACTAAGTGGCCAGTTCGTGCCGCATGCTTTGGCGCGCTCGTGTTTGTCGCGGGCGCGGCTCTCTCGCAGGAAAGCCATCTCACGCTGGACGACATCGACAAGCTCGCCCGCGAGAAGCTGGTCGAGTCCATGCGCAAGGGTCAGGGTGGCGAAGGCAATGGGGCAAATGCGTCGCCTGCATCCGGAAGTATTGGGCTGAGTTCGCCGCTCGGTGTTGCGCCTCCACCAGTCGCGGCCGCGCCCGCGCCCGTCGCGCCCAGGATCGAGCGAAAGCCTAGTCTTCCGCCCAAGCGCATGTTTCCTGCCACGTTCGTTGGCGCATATTCCGATATGTCTGGCTCATACGTGCTCTACGACTATCAAGGCACGACCTATACCGCACGCCGCGGAAGCCGCTTGCTTAACGGCTGGACGGTCGCCTCCATCGACGGCTTTACGGTCAACCTCGTCGATGGCAAGCGCCACTGGACAGAGACCATCGCGGCACCGGCTGATGTGCCTGTCATTTCAGACGGCCCGGCCGTCCGGGCAATCACCGATCTCTCGTCGCCGCTTCCGCCCGGCGGGGTCCCGCCGACCGCTTCCACTTTCGTACCGTTCGGGAAATAAGACATGGGTCTGTTTGCACAAGAAGAGCAGGATACGCCGGAAGCCCGCGGAGGCTTCCTCAAGCGCCTCCGGACGCCACTTTCAAGCTTCGTCGAGCCGGGCAGCAGTGCCGAGCCGCAGTTGAAGATGCCAAAATCCGTGCGCCAGAAAGCACGTGGAAATGAGGAACGGCAGTCGGCAGCAAGCCGCGCGGTGAATTCCCAGGTTATGTTCCTCGGGCGCGCTCTCTCGGGCGGCGACATTGAAGACGTCGATAGCACTGAGCTTGATGATGACCGGTACGCGCCGCAGCAACGAGCGGAACATGGATCGCAGGCTCCAGAGCGTCCCGACAGAGACGAACCGGTGTTCCAGCGGTTCGCGCCGCCCACGTTCGAGCGTCCCACCTACGCCAGCATGCGCGCTGCAATGGACAACGTCGAGCGTGCTCAGTCGGGAGTCGAGGCAACCGACACCGAGCAAGCCGCTTCGGTCGACGCGCAATCTCAATCGGCACCTATCTCGTCGGGAACTGCAGAGGATAGCGTTGCAGCCACCTTGGATGCGACGTCAGACGCGGTAGCGCGTGGCGACGACGGGTCGCGCAACAATGAGCGACAGCCGCAAGCCGAAGTCCGACGGCCAGCTGAAGCGGAGCCGCCCGCACATGTCGTCATGCGTGCGTCGATAGCCGCGAAAGATGATCCTCGCGCTGAACAGCGTCACCCAGAGGCGGCGAAGGAACGCGCCAAGGCTTCGTGGACGGACGTCGTCGAATCGGAACCGGGATCGGACGACGATTCGCAGGTAGCGGCCGGCGGGCTTTCATCGGGGCGACCGGAACTGGTGTCTCCTGACTCGCTCCCGGACTTCAAGCGGATTCTCACGGTAGCTGACGACGATGCTGCGCTGCGCATCCCTGCGGCCGCACGCAAAGAATTCGTCGCAGTAGAGGTGCAACCGGGCGTTGCCTTCACCGTGGCGACCGCGAGATTCGCGGAGAAGGCGCAGTACGCAACGTTCATCAAGGATCTCGGGAATAACGACATCCTCGTGCGCGAAGAGATGATCGCGACCGAGTCCGTCATCGCTGCAATCTACGCAGGGAAGGCAGCCGCATCGTCGAACTCGACCGCTCGTGAATCGAGCCGGGCGATTGGCATCTTCCGCGACATCATCGAAGCCGCGCACGGTTTCGGCGCGAGCGATATTCACTTCGAGCCGCGCGAATTCCACAACGAAGTCGAAGTTCGCTTCCGCGTGAACGGCGACATGTACACGTTCAATCGGATGCCCAAGGGCATCGTGCGACGCGCGCTGTTTGCGGCGTACAGCGACCTCGTGCAGAGGAACACCAACTCGGGCAACAGCTTCCAGCCGAGCGCGCCGCAGTCCGCGATGATCCCGCTTGTCGTGAAAACGGACACGGTCAACCTGCGCTGGCAGTCGTCGCCGCTCGTTGGCGGTTATGACGTCACGCTGCGTCTGCTCGACGGCAACTTTAAGAACTATTCGGTGCTGCTGCCGAAAGACATGGGCTTGGAGAAGAGCCAGCTCGAGCTGATCGACACGCTCAACTACGTCAGCGGCGGAATCACAGCCCTTACCGGTGAGACCGGCTCGGGAAAGACGACGACGCTTCGCGCGCTGTCCTACATGCTGCCGGATCGCGAACTGAAAAAGCAGTTCGCGGTGAACGAGCCGTCCGAGTACCCGATGCCGTGGCTCTCCGACTACTCCATCATCCGGCGTCCGGATGAGACCGACGATGAGGCAAACCGCAAGTACGCGGAAGTCATCCGTACGCTCATGCGGCAAGACCCGGATGATCTGACCATCGGTGAAGTGCGAGACCGGGTGGTGATGGGGCTCGTTGCGGAACTGGCGCTGACCGGTCACCCGGTGCGCTTTTCTCTGCACGCCGGCGACATCATCGCGGCCGTCATGCGTATGGCGGGCGGGCGGCTGCAACTGCCCATCGACGAACTTGCGTCCGAAGGCTTCATCAACGCGGTCGGCAATCAGAAGCTGATCCCGACGCTGTGCGAGCACTGCAAGCTGCCGGCCGAAGACGTCATGCCGAAGGCCGACCTGCAGCTACTGCGCACCAAATTCGGCCTCGACACGTCGAGCATGGCATGCCGGAACTACGATGGATGCGCGCACTGCCGCCTGGACGGTCTTTTCACGCGCAACGGCAAGGTAGCGGGTGGCACGAAACGCCCATCTCTCGCCGCAGAACTCTATCGGCCGACTCCCGAGTTTTTGGAGCGTGTCGCCCAACGCGATTGGGCCGGCGCACGCCAAGTTTGGCGCGGAGAGCGCCGTACCGGTTTCGAAAACGCCGATATGGTTGGAAAGACGCTATATGAACACGCTCTTTTCAAGGCTTCTTGCGGTTTGATTGACCCAAAATTCATCAATCGGTCGATGCAGTCGTTCGCGCAGTACCGCGTGATGCCCGGCGTCGATGGTCTGATGGTCTAACTTGTCCCGCTATGTTCACGACGTTCGCAAAAATGCTGCCGCCTCGGCAGCAGTTGGTCGCCGCGCGCTGGCGCTTCCAGAAGGTCCGCGAGGACTTCTATCGCGAGACGCGTCTTGATATCGCAGCAAAAGGGCTGCGCAACACCGAGACGCTTTTTGATCGGCTCGAAACGTACGAGAAGCGCAGCCGCTCGCGAGGAAAGCTCGAATGGCGGGTGTTCGCGCGCATCCGGGAGGCCATGCAGCGCGGAGAGAGCTTCGCCATGGCGATCAAGCCGTTTATTCCGGGCGATGAATACGCGCTTTTCGACATCGCGGACGAGTCGTCTCGCGAAGACGCGGTTGTGCGCGGATTCGAGTTGGCCGAAATGGCGGCGAAGGCCAAGCGCGTCCTGTCGTCTACCACCTCGGTGCAGATGGCCTATCCAGCGTTGCTGCTCGTCTATATGTACGCGTATTGCATGCTGTTTGGTGGCGTCATATTCCCGCAGGTGCTCGACGTCCGGCCCCTCGACCAATGGCCGGATCTTGGGCGGTTCCTGTACCACGTCGATACGTTCTGCTTCGAGTATTGGTGGCTCACGCTCACAGCGATGATCGGTCTGGTGTTTGCGTACTTCTCGACCCTGAAACGTTGGGCAGGGCCGCTACGCGACAAGTTCGACCGCATGCCGTTGCTGTGGCGCAATCGCCGCGATCTGCGCGCGGCGCTACTGATCGTTTCTCTGGCAGGCCTGTTCGATTCGAACATGACTCTGCGCGCAGCGCTGGAGCGGCTGTTGAAGACTGCCGACCCGTGGCTGCGCTGGCATTTGAAGATCATGGACCGACGCCTGACGGCGCGTTCAGACGAGCCGATGCGGGCGCTCGACACGGGCATCTTTTCGCTCGCGATCGTCGACACCATTACGGACGCTGCGGGCCGTGACCAGTTTGAGGCCGCGATCAAAAGCCTTGGGCGTGAATCGCTCGATCGCGTCGTTGAAGCCGTCAAGCGCAATGCTCGGTTGACGCACTACATGCTGCTGGGCTTCGCGGCGGCATTGTTCCTAACCCTTGGCATCGGCTCGTATGTCGTGACCGGCGCCGTCAATCTCACATCGGGAAATCCCGCCGCTACCAGCTACTAAGGAAATAAAAATGACCAACGATAAACGAGAAGCCGTCCGGATGGACCCGAATACAACCGCTGCGAATGAGATGGACGCGATCAAGGCGCGCCGCGCACGCATGCTGAAAGCGGCGCGTGCGACCAGGCAGTCCGGGGAGCTGTCGATGATCGAAGCGGGTGCAGTGATGGCGGGTGCCGCGTTGCTCGCGCTGGCGGTCTATGCCGGCGGGAAGTACGTCCTCGACCTGATCCATGCGTCGCAGTTCAAAAGCGAGGCGCAGATGTTCCACACTGGCATCCTGAACGCGACGCAGAACGATGCCGATTTTTCCTCCGAGACGCTGACTGTCTTGGCGCAAAACCATGCCTTCGATTCGGCGGGTTCGCGCGTCGCGTCGGACAATTCTTCGGTGAAGGGGATGTTCAACGGGACTGTCACGGCAGCCGTTAATACGCTTGTCACCTTGAACGACGCGCTGGTGTTGACGTATCCGGTCACCTCGACGGTGTGCTCGCTGAGCGCCGCTGCTCTGATCACCGTCTATACGCAGGTAACGGTCAATGGCACGACCATCTTTTCACCGACGGTCGCGTTCAACCCAGCGACGGTCGCAACCGCCTGCGCGTCGAACGGCTCAATGGCGTCGATGGGCCTCTGGACCACCCGTACTTAAGCGCGGGCCGCCGACATGGGAAGCATTCTTGAGATGTTGATCGTCCTGGTTGGCGCGGCCTTGCTGACAGTACAGGGAATCAAGGAAGACATCGCTGCGAAGCGCCAGAACCTCTTGCAGATCGAAGGGCAAAACATTGCGTCGATCAATGCGGCACTTGGCAGCTATATCACCAACAACTATGCCTCGCTTATTCCAGCGGGGTTTTCGCAGACGACGTCTACGCCAATCGCTGCGCCGACGCTGGCGCAACTGAGCGCGCAGTCGAATAACAAGGTTGCTTTCAAGAACGGTCCATTCTGGGGTGGCACCTACCAGATCGCTCTATCCATCGTACCCGACAATTGTTCGACCTCTGCAGGTAATTGCCATATCGCCTCGCAGATCTATCCGAGCTTGCCGCTGGTGAGCATGAAGAATAAGACTGCCGACGTCGCCGGTGCCGGTGTTCTCGCTGCGGCCGGAGGTGCGCAGTTCGGCTACTCGACAAACCGAGCGCCTGCGACGGTGACTGGTATTCACGGCGGGTGGACGTTGCCTAATCCGGTAGGCAGTAAAGCCGGGATGGTATTGGCGATTAACGGCTTCGGCGCGGATGGTAATTCGCCGTATTACCGGCGTGATGGTGCGCTGCCGTTGACTGGCACGATGAACGCCAACAATCAGGACATCCAGAACGCAGGCAACGTGAGCGCCAAGACGCTAAAACTGCAGGCAGGCAACAGCGTGCAAATTGCCAATGGTGCAATCTACTACGGTGATGACACGAATGCGGCGGTGCGCACAAGGGGAACGCTGTTTATCCAGAACTACCAAGGGACGGGTCCTGCTCCGCTCAATGTTGGGGACGTCAACTCGAGCGGAACTTTGAACGGCAACGCTTTGACGGTGAATACGGCAGGCGCGAACGTTGCCAACATAAACGTCGCGAACATAAACGCAGGCGCGGGCAATTGCGGCTGGAATGGCGTCACGATCCGCAACAACCTCATGTACGTGTGCAATAAGTGGGGCAACTGGGTGGGGGTCAGCACGTTGGTCACTAATCACAGCAGTGACGCCCACTACAGCGGCTACTACAACGGATGGGGCGTCAATCCTCCCGCATGCGGGGCAAGCGGAACGGCCTGGTATCGGATCACTCCGCAGACCATGACGACCGACTATGCAAATCACAATCCTCCGCTTGCTGGTGCGCGCTTCACAATGGGCTGGAACGGCAGTCAGTGGGTGCTTCAGATCTACAACGTGCTCGCGGACGGTGCTAACAGCTTGGTACCCGACCAGCTGGGACTTCAGGCGGAGATCGACGTTGGTTGTTCATATCCCAATCAATAAGGGAAGAGATGAGAAACACCGGGATTGCAAGTGCGGTGCTCGCAGTCGCGTGCGCCGTCAGTTTGGGAAACGGAGCTGACGCCGCTGACGTTTATCAGCCGATCGGCGTGCCGAATACGCCTGGCTGTAACGCTGGTTACTCGTGGCAAAAAATCGGCGTGCGGTATCAGTGTGTGACGCCGCAGCCTTCCTGTGCGTATGGCTTCGCAAGCGGCCCTGCTTGGAACGGCAGTACATGGGTCTATTCGTGTAATGCACCGCCACCGCCTCCGCCGCCGCCAAGCTGCCCGAGCGGGACCTACCAGGCGGCTGCTCCATCGTGGAACGGCGCGGCGTGGGTTGGACAGGTGTGCCAACCGGCTGCCCCGACACCCACCCCTCAGTCGCAGTGTGCGACCCGCGCTCTGCAAGACGGGATAACGCTTTCACCCGAGAACGTGTCACGAAGGCACCCGTTCAATTCGTATGCCGGCCCCGCAACATCGTATTACTACGACTTGTCCACGGGGCCTTATTGGGAGGTCGGGGGGTATTCTGGAAATAGCTGGACGGTCGTTTGTAGCTTCGTCAATGCCACGGGTGATTGGACGCCCGCAGCTAATAATCCGTATGTACGCGCCATTAACGAACCTTATGACGGCGCTGGTGGAGGGTAAAGACTGTGGCCCGCCATGCAAGGCAGTAGTATCCGACGCCTCGCTGCTGCATCGCGGGGCGTTTTGGTGTCGAGCGCACGCAACGCGAAGCGATCGAGGTTACCCAAGGCTGTCATTAAGCGCAGCCAACAAAAAAGCCGCCTTAAGAATTGGCGGCTTTTCGCACTGGTACGCGGATTTTTTGTTAGCCGACGATGTTTCCGGTCGTGAAGCTGAACGTACGCGAGAACACCACGCCGTTGATCGTACCCGTCAGAGAGACCGTGTATTGCGAGTTCGGGGACAATGGCGTGGTCGGGTACGCGACGCCCATCCACGTCGGCAGAACCTTGTTCGGGTCTTTGGCCGAGTCCAGCACTTGCAAGGTGATCACGTGCGACGATGAATCAGTCATCGTGCCGGTCTGCATGACGATGGTATCGGTCGCGTTGCCCGCCACTGCGACTGGCGTACCCCAATTGCCGGATGTTGCGGGTGGGGTAGGCGTTTCTCCAAAGGAGGAGTAGGCAACGCCAGTCGTCCCCTGGCACGGAAACGTCAACGGCGCATTTGTTGTGACCTGCTGATAGTTGGTTAGATCTAGAGCGTAGTATTCCTCCGGGAAGCCGTTGTAGGTCGTGGCGACCTTGCCGATACCGACCGTGTTCGTAGGCGAGGCGGCAATCATGATGTGATACACGCCCGAGATCAGGCCATAGACGGCTTGCTGACCATATTGTGTTTCACTCCACGTGGCGCTCGTATAGAAGCCACCTGACACCCCGACCGAACCGTTGTTCGCCGTATATCCGAAGTGGGCTGCGCGATCACTGTAACTCACGCCGGTGAAGCCGGGATTGCCCGCCACTTCGGTGTCGGTGAAGACGTTGTTCGTTGCAAGGTACTGCGCGTGTGCTGCGGTCGCCTGATCGAGCGCCGTGTTTTCCTGTAGGGCCGGGAAACCGCATTGTTGGCGCTGTTGGTTGAGCAGGTTGAACGCGGCGAGATGAAAGCTGTCAGCCGGGTACTGGGGCGTCGTCAAGTTTCCCGGAGTTGTCGTCGCGGGTGTGCTTGCGCCGGTTGCAGACGATGCATTGCTGCTGCCGCCACCGCCACCGCAAGCAGCCAAAAGCAGCGATGTAGCGATCGCGGCCATCGAGAGTTTGAAGTTTTTCTGAATCATCATTTGTTGTTTCCGATCTAGTTGTTGCAGTCGCCCCCGCGATCTGCTTACTTTCATCTTATCGAGCGGTGTTCGAAGTCAAGGCGTCTTGGAAGTCCGTCTCGAAAACCGCTTTCCTCGTTAGGGAATTGCCGTTGGCCAATGGCGGCGCAGGCATTGTAATACCCCAGTAACGGGTTGAAATTCCGCACCGTTGTTTGATCGCACCCGTTTGCTATCACTGCTGTCCGCGGGCTCGAAGGTGCCTCATCCGCAAGCCGATGAAGACGACGCCGAGGACTGCAGCAACGGCGACGGGCTGTGTCGCGCCGACGGAAGAGAGAAGTGCGGACCCGCCCCAAAGGAGAATGAGGAAGGTCGCGAGCGCGCCGAATGCCTTGCTTTTCGACACGGCCGCGAACTGCAGCCTGCCCGAGCCGAATCTTTGCGCGAAGCGATTGTTGCTTTGCTCAAGGTCGAATGCCTCCTGAGACTGCGCCGCGGAGCGAGCTGCGCGGTAGTGCCTTTCGTACCGTAGGAATCGTGCGTCGCCGCGGCCTTCCAGCCACGCGGCGGCGCTGTCTGAGAACAGGTAAGCGAAGTCCTGCATGGCTCAATGCGTCACGTCAGAGTGAAATTCGATCGCACCGATTGCGTCCGGAATGCAGCGTCCGTCGGACTCGGCGTGGTACTCGCCGGTCACTAAGTCTAGCCAGCCGAACTGAGGGCGGCCGTCGCGGGAGAAGACCACCAGACCGGCTTCGACGTTGAATTCATGCGGCATCAACAACTCCTTTATCTGTGACTATTTTTTGGTCTTGCGTCCTTTGCTCTTGGGCTCGGTCAGGCGCGGCTTAAGATCGCCAGTGCAACCGGGACATACGAAGTCCTTCGCCAATTCGATCTTCCCTTCGTCGTTGGCCAAGATGTACTCCGTCGCGCAAGTTCTGCACGGTGCGACATTCAACCTCGAATCGATCGCCATGGAGCGGGTGAGATGGTTCGCGCGGTCAGCAGAAACGGCGAGCCGACTACCGAACATCTTGTGGAGAACGTCGTTGGATGCAATCAGCGCTTCCGGGATGTTCGCTCCGTTGTTCAGCGCGCACCGATAAAGCCATACCAGCATGGTTGTTTGGAGTCGGTGCACGGGACGCTCGACGTACCACGTCAACGAGCTTGCACTGTTGCCACATGGCGAGCTAACGCCGTGGATCTCTCGATAGGTGTTTCGAGTGATGGCCGAGGTTACGCCAAACAAGTTTGTGGCGGTCGAAGCGCGACAACCCTGGGTCATCAACAACCTTGCATAGATCTCACGCCTAGCCCTGTCAAGCCGCAGGTCGGACCACAAATTCTTGAAAGGCAGCCCGCTCGGCTTGAGGTTCGAGGTGCGCATGACATAGTGAGCGACGGCCTCTTCGGTAAGCGAATCTGCGCCGTATTGTCTCCAGAAGCGCTCGTCGTCGAACCGCCATCTAAACAGCGGGAAGCGAATCCCACCGATCGCTGCTTCCAGCCGACCGATCGGCAAGCCCATCAGGTACTCGGCTAACTCAAAGGAGATACCGAGGAGCGGCGCTGCGAGCACGCTCTGGTGAAGCACGTCTTTCAGCAGCGAAACATAGGCGCAGTTGAAATGGAAAATATCGCGCGCCGTCACGTCGTCGACGAAAGGCATCGCTGAGGACAGCTTTGACACTGCGGTGGAAAACATTATCCCGTCGACAAACGTCGCCCAATCGCGAGGATCCTGCAGCGCCGGCGACAGCGCGAGGAACGGCATGTTCATAAGCTTGGCCATCGGTACGGCGTGCGCCTTGAACGTTTCCATGTTGTCAAACGAGACGCCAAAGAATGCTTCGGCTCCGCTGTACCGCGCGAGTACCTTATGGATAACCGCGGTCAGCGAAAAGTTGGTCCGTTGTATCTTCTCAGCGAGATACGGCCGAAGGGCAATGTTGGTCTCAACGGCATCAAGCGTGGTGGTCGACATATTTTTTTATATTGTTCCTGGCGGAAGCGACCCCATCGCGTCCGCCACATCGTTATTGCAGTTACGTCTTACAGGTTCCGCAAGCCCGTCTCGATTTCGCTCAGTTGCTTGCGCATCATTGCGGCGAGCGTTTCGATCAACGGTTCGTGCTGCCCAAGCCCGTCGGAAGCTTGAACTGCAACCTGAGCCAGCGACAGCTTGCCCGCGAACTGCTCGAATGAGGATAACGCTTCTTGCATCGCTGCTTGAACGCGGTTAGCAGCTTCGATGGCGCTGGCTTCTTTCTTCCTGTCGGCCTCAAGTCGTTCCAACTCGGCGCGCCTCTCGACCAACTGGTCTTCTAACTGTTTAAGTTCAGCGTTGCGCTTTTCCAGTGATTCGGAAATGCTCTTAAATCCAGCGGGAGTCGTCTCAACTTCCTTGATCTGGACTTCCGGCTTACGGTTGAGCAGCGCGTTTCTTTCCTCGTTCAGCCTTGCAATTTCCTTGTCCTTGTCCGCGAGGTCCTTTTCGAGGTTGGCTAGACCTGCCTGCCGGCCGGTGTAATAGCTGTCCATACGCTGAAGCTGGGCCTCTTTCTCGGCGATCAGTTTCGCAGTGGCATTGAGCTGTTGCTGAAGGCGGTTGGCTTCGTCCTCCGCGACTCGCTGAGCGGTTTTGCTGTCCTCGAGCAGCGCCTCGTAGTTGTCTAGGTCTGCTTTTTGGTCAGCGAGTGCCTCTTCCTGCTTCTGCAGCGTCGCCAGCATTTTGCGAACGTCTTCGCGGGTCATATGCTCGTTGGCTTGCTTCGCCGCAAGAATGACAGCAACCTGCTCGTCGGTCACGTGGTCCGCAGCGAGGATGTCGAGTTCGCCGACGTTGAATACGCGGATAGCCTCGGTGTTATCAAGGAACGCTTCGTAGCAACGCATGTACTTGCGGGCTGCCGCCATCTTGACGCCGAGCGCCAACTCGAAGAACGAATATCCCAACGTCGCGGCCCGCCGCAGCGAAGTTGTCTTGTTCCCCGACGTTGCGACCATCACGTTCTTGATCAGGTGCATCGAGTTCATCAGCAGACCGCCGATCGTTTTGAGGTCGGTCGAGACTCGCGCTCTCGCCTCCCCAATCGTCACCATGTTTTCGACGAGCTGGGCGATGAGATCGGCGAACTCGTCGCTGTCCCCGAAAATCTGCCGGGCAACCATGTCAATCTTCGAGCGTTCGGCACCGCTTGCGGAAACTCCGCCAAATATGTCGTCCAACGGATCGTAGATTTCCGTTTTGCGCAGTTGCAGTTGCTTTTTAGAATCGTCACTACTTGAGGACATAACTTCTCTCCAAATTTTGCAGCGCCCTCGCGCGCTGCGTTCCAAACCCCGCAAGGACTTCGCTCGCGGGTAAGAAAATGGTGTCAGTACACACCCCTCGCATCGAGTGAGCGCGCCACAGGCAGTTCTCATCTCGTGCAACATTTTCCGTCGGAGGACGTTCTTTTTAAGATATGTAAGCGATCGTAACGGCCTTCCGGAGCGCGTCTGATATTAAAAGACGGTGTTTTTACCCCGTCTTTCGCGTTTGGGGAGCGAAAGGCAGAGTTTTTGTCCATCTTTGCAAACGTCTAACGGTTCATTTTTGAAACACTTAAGTGTTTTTTAGGCTTTTACGTGGAAGCAATTACCTAAAGTTAGCGCTTGCAACTTCTCGTGATTATCGGTACTGGCTCTGCGCACGAACCTTGTGCGCCATGAAACCTTCGGTCGAGGTGTCCGCATACATGAGTATCGCTTCGCGGGCCTTGGCGACGTCCACCGTCGACGTGCCTGTGCGCTCCGCACGCTTGGAACGCAACCAGTGGGGGAGGTCGTCCAGTGCCAATAGATCGGTCGGTAGTTCTGGATGCAGTACGACACCTGGCGACACGAAGAGACCCGCGCCAGCGACCGGCCACATCGCAGGAAGCTGCTCTCGGAGGAAGCGGATCTTGCTGCGGTTCTGCTCGATCGGCGAGCGTCGGTCTTCCGCCTTGCCGTTGGGCGCAGTCCGTGTCAGGGTATCGAGACGATTTGACGGCGCGATGCGGCCGGACCAATTCTTCGTCTCGAAAACGAAGACGCCGAACGGCGTGATCGCGAGGTGATCAATCTCTGCGGTGGGGAATGCAGTCCCGGGAGCATGTTCTATAAGCAACGTCCCTTCGTGCAGGTAGAAGTTGTCGCCGCACAGCCATTCGAGGGTCGTTCGAAGCTTTGCTTGAGCCAGAGCTTCGCCGGCCGCACCGATATCGTCCGACGAGCGCTTTGCGCGATGGGCGCTGCGCGAACGAGGTCGGCTCCGCTGCTTGATGGCTTTGAATACGCGGTAGCCGCCGACTGCGACAAGCATTTCGAAGAACATTCGCTGCCTCCCTGTTGAGCATGTAACTAGCATGCCAAGGGCAAATGGAAGTCAAGGGAGCACCGCGGCGCTGCCACGTTCGCGCCGAAAATCGAAAGGCGGTGTGAAATTGGGAGCTTTCGCGCGCACGCGTTCCCCGCCAGCGCGTAAATTGCCTGTTATCCCCGCGTCAACGACGCATCGACCCGAGCCGCAGCTAAGCATCAGTGCGCGCTCGCGATCTCTTTTTCTTCCGCATTGAGCTGCTTCCGCCACGCCTTATAGAGCCGTGACGAAAGCGTCTCTCCGCGCGCCTGTTTTTCCTGCTCACCCGAGCATCGAAAACCATCCAGCGCTGTACTGGCTGGACATCCCCTAGTGCGTCTTTTTCTGGAGAGAAAAATGCCGAAGCAGTTGGTAATGAAGGCGATGAAATCGCCCGGCTGGTTGGTCGCTGTTTGCTTTGCCCTGTGGTTTGCCGCGCACTCGTTCTTCGCCTTTCTGTTTGTCTCGTTCACCGTCGCGGTCTGGACCAAGAGATCCATTAAAGCGGCGTTGAAAGAAGAGAAAGCTGAGGATTTGAAGGCGCACGCGCCCGCCGTTGTCGCTCCGGCTACCGCCGACGCCAACGTCACGCTCATCAAACGTCAGTACGCCAAGTCCGCAGTGGTCGTTCCACTTAAGACAGGCACCGACGACTAGTCGCCACGCCTGAATGTCAAGACTGCCCGCGCGGGCGGTCTTGACCCCTCACCCCAACGGGAAACCATCCCGTTGCGGGCATGGGTTCCCGTTTATCGGAGATTCCCATGCAAGCAGAAGTAGAAGCATGGCAACTGGACATGTTCGACGCTCCTCCAGCGCCGATCACGCGTGCCCGAGCCAAGCCTGATCCGCTGCCCGATCCGCATCTGTGGAGCGAGGCGGTAAAAGACAAAATGGTCGACGCGTTGATCAGTCTCGCGACTGACAGCAGACGCGGCGACAACATGCCCGAGTCGTTGATGGATTGCGCTGTCTTGTTCAGCGAGCGACTCAAAAACAGAAAGAAGATGGAACTCGAAGACTACCGAGCCACGCTCGGTTGGGTCATGGAGTTCTGGAGCGGGGCGCTGCCGTATCGGTTCGTCTGCAAGATCAATGGCGTCGATCCCGAGTTCTTGCAAGACGTCATCCTGAGCAACCCGCTGCTCAAGCGCGACATGGAAGAGGTGCGTCGCGAGTGCTTCGGCACGCTGGTGTAGGAGGCCGACGATGAACACATCAACATTCGGCCGGCTGATCGGGACGCTTTTCGGCGTGACGCCGCAGCCGCAGCGTCGCAGCGACTATCCCACGAGCCATTCATCCCCGGTTGAGATCGGTAAGGGCGGTGCCAACGAACGGCACATCGCCATCGCAGGACAACCAATGCTGTTCCGCGATGAAGGTGGCGTCGTCGTGCAGTTTCGTCCGGCGTTCGACTACGAGCTGCGGCCAACGGCTGTCGGCATGAAGCTGATACCGGCGCTCGCGCCGCACTGGGAAGTGCTGCACGAGCACAAGGGCACGCTGACCGACGCCATCGCGGCTGCTGTCAAGAGCGCTCAAGCCGAAGACACGCCTGTTGGTCGTTTGCGCGACACGGAGCCCGTTCGAACAGTCAATCCCAGCGACGCGCGACCGCGGCCGGAAGTTGCGGAGGCCGTCGTATCGACGTCCCCTCGATCTGCTGAGTCGTCACATCGACGCACTGAGCGCGCGAGGTACGGGGTGTTGAGAGAGTGGGGGGAGAAACGATTCCCCGATGGAAAGCGCCCTGGCAAGACGTATGAGTCGTTTTGCCTGACGCTCGAGCATCGCGGCGAGACGCACGTGCTGCAAGGTGAGGGCCTGCGCGATGCGATCGCAGAGTCGGCCTGCCGCATTGGGGACCGCGTTGAAGTCAAGCGGATCGGCAAAACGAAAGTGCCAGCAGTCGATGGACAGGGACGGCCCAAGCTAGATGCCCGCGGCGAGCAAGTGCTGTGGGACAAGTGGCTTTGGTCTATTTCCAAAAAATCTTAAAGGAGTTAGTTATGGCATCAGTAAACAAAGTCATCCTCGTAGGCAACCTCGGGGCTGATCCGGAGACGCGCTACCTGCCGAGCGGCGATGCGGTCGCGAATATCCGACTCGCAACGACCGATCGCTACAAAGACAAGGCCTCGGGCGAGATGAAGGAGCAGACCGAATGGCATCGAGTGTCGTTCTTCGGTCGGCTGGCTGAGATCGTCAACGAGTATCTGAAGAAGGGCTCGTCGGTGTACATCGAAGGCAGAATCCGCACGCGCAAGTGGACGGACCAAGCCGGGCAGGAGCGGTACTCGACGGAAATCGTCGCAGACCAAATGCAAATGCTCGGCGGCCGCTCTACGGGCGATCGTTCATCCAATGACGGGTTCGAGAGCCAACGCCCTGTACGTCAAGAACGTTCGCAGCAGCCGCGATCGAGCAACCCTGCGCCGGCGAGTCGCGAGCCGCAATCGACATCGTATGGCGGCGGCGGCGGCTTCGCAGATGATGACGACATACCCTTCAGGGCGCATCTGATGGGCCGCGAGTGGGCTGCGATCTAATCCCGTAACACCTCACCTCGCTTCCTGTTTCTTCTCACCTTCGTTGCTTCGTCGAACCGGAAACGGTCGGCGAAGCCGCGAAGCGGCTCTTCCTGCGCGACGCGCCCTCTCGGTCGCTACACCCGCCTTTCGCTTTCCCTGCTGAAAAAAGCCGCCCGCCGTGCTCGCCTCGCGCGAGGCGGACGGCTTTTTTGAGCACGGTTTCACCGCCTGTTCAGGCATCGACCTCAACCACACCACAACTGGAGTGACAATGAATGTAAAGGACGTCAAGCTGTCCCCGGAACAGTGGATTGCGTTGCTCCAGAAGTATGGAGTGCCCGCAAGCTCACTGACTGGGAAGGGCGCACCCTGTCCCATCTGCGGCGGAAACGACCGCTTCACCTACGACAACAACCGCGGTCGCGGCGACTGGGTCTGCCGCAAGTGCAACGACGGCGACCGAAAAGCCGGCGACGGCTTCGAGCTCATCTGCAAGTCTGCCGGAATTACCTTCCGCGAACTCATGATCGAACTTGAAGGCGGCAGTCTGGCCGATGCACGGCAGAGCCGAGCACAACCGGCAGCCCCGGCGCCTGGCCGAAAGGTCGATCCTGAGTGGGCGCGCAAGCGCCTCGACTCAATGTGGGATCGAGCGACGCTGGTCGGTTCCGATGGCCTGGTTCCGCGATACCTGCGCGAACGGGTGCCCGGTTTGACAGTGGCGCCGTCTGCGGCACTGCGCATGGCGATGCTCGATTACCGCCACGAGAAGAAAGTTATCGGTCAGTGGCCGGGCATCCTCGCTCGCTTCACGCTGCCGGATGGCCGTCTAGGAACCCTGCACCGCACGTTCCTTGAACGCACAAAACCGGCGAAGGCGTCGATCGTCACTAACGATGGCGAAATCCTTCCGGCCAAGCTGAACGACGTGACGCTTCATAAGCTGAACGGCGGCGCAGTCCGGCTGATGGATCCAGTCGATGGCGAAATCGGCGTCGCGGAAGGTCTCGAGACGGCGTACGCCGCGCACATGCTGTTCGGTGTGCCGGCTTGGTACTGCCTTAATCGAATCCTTCTCGCTGATTTCGTTGTGCCGGACGGCCTTGGCATCCGCGTCGTCCATATCTTCGCGGACTTTGATGCGGTCGACCCGCGTACCGGGAAGTCGCCGGGCGTCGATGCTGCATTGAAGCTGGCGAAGCGGCTGCGAGTTGAAGGCTACACGGCTATGGTTCACCGTCCTAAGAAGCGGGAAACCGACTTCGCTGACGAGTGGTCGGCATCTCAACTAGCGCATCGCCCTGCCGTTGGAATGGTGGTGCGCCGCGACGAACGAGAAGCACTGCACGCTTGATTTGTTTGATTCCGCGGCCGTTTGGCTGCTAACAGTAACTTTTTGCCCGGTGGGGATTCGTCCCCGCTGGGGCCGCAATCCGCCCGAGCTTTTCCAATGGAGAAGAGGAAATGAGCTTCAGCATGATTGTTGGCCGGTATGAGATCGTGGCAACTTCCGGCGTCGAAAACGGCTCGGTCAGAGTAGGGAAGTCGGAGGCGGAAGCCTATGACGTGATTGACCGGAAACGAGGCGGTCATGCGCGATTGGAGAAACAAGGCGTCACGCTGGACACTGCTTGGTTTTACTGCATTCGTCGACAGGCGAACGCACAAGGGGTGACCCTGCTGCATTGATATCCATCGCTATAAAAAAAACCCGGCCAACGAGCCGGGTTTTTTTTTCCATAGCTTCCAGTGCTCACCATGTACTAGCCTTAACTTTCAGGGCAACTTTGAACACATAAAGCGCGACATTTATCGCCGGAACCATCACGCCGCTAGCCCAGAAAGAACCGACGAGCGAGAGCCCAAAGATCCAGTTGCATAACGGTGTATCCGGCAAGCGAGCAGCGACGCACGCGACGAAGAAAAGAGTTCCCGCAGTCAGCGCCCGACGAGCGACCAAGGGCAAGGCCAAGAATTTACCGAACATCATCGACCTCGTCGGGTGAGCGGAACACAGCGCGATGGCAGAAATATGCTGCCTCGCAAGCAGCCAGCGCGGCAGCCACGAAAATCCACATGCGCACGCCGCGTGTCCAGTCAAGCTGCGCCAAGTTTTCGATAAAGCTCATTATTTCTCCGTTGCGTTGCAGATTTAACTATAGACGTCCCTATCATGCCATCGATTAGGCGAAGTCAAGTTTTCGGCGAGTGCACATGCGACTGCGCATCTGGCAGCGCAAGCGCCGCTGAAAGCGGCACGTGCCTTCTCGACCTATCTCCGCCTCACCCTACGTTCAAGTTTTCGGCTAGGAACGCGTAGTCGAAGTCAGGCTGGTCATCGCGCACTGGCGCGATTTGCTTAGGAGCGACGGGACTCTCGCTGCGCGCAGAACCGATTGCAGCTTCCGTTGTTGCTGACGTGTTGGCTGATGTCGGCGTGGGAGTCACCCCCGCATGAAGAACCGGGACGCTGCCCCGCAGAGCGTCATCTGCTAAGCGCTTGAGCAGCGCCGCCCGTTTCCTCGGATTGGAGACCGCAACTAGAGCATCAAACAACGTTGGCGTCGCGATTTCGCTGATTGTTACTTTGATCTCCAAAGCGCCTGTCATGCGGGCACCCCTTCCTTGCGCTTCTTGTCGCGCAGCAGCGTTGCCTCACCAGCGGCGAGGAACCCCCTTACATTCGTGAAGCATGGCTCTGCCATATGGTCGATCCTCAAATGGGGAAACCGCGCTTGTATCTCAGACCTATACAGAGCCGCACCGCCACCAGTTAGAACGATGGAGCGAATGTCCACTGTGTTCTTCACGCCTGCTTGAATAGCTTTAACCGCGGCGTCGATGACCGTCTGCGCCGCCGGCAGAAAATCCTGCAAGTCATAGTCGTTCCCGTTGAGCAGGAGAGTGGATCCCGTGCGAAGCGCCTTGTCGATCCGCTCAATCCCCTGCGTGTCGATATGCAGCTTTTCCTTGATGACTGCGGCGATGGCTTCGTAATAGTGAGACGCGCCGCTGTGGTGGCCGCCGCTGCGCTCTTCGTCGATCGTCAGCCCGGTTGCTACCAACCAGTCCGTAGTGAAGTAGCCGACATCAATAATGAGGTGCGGGTCTTCCTTGTCGAACTCGTGGTACCGCGAGAAGTTGACCAATGCGCCGAGCGGCTGCGGAAGCACGATGACGCTGCCCACATCGAACTCCACGTCGCCGTATGCATTATTACCAGCAAATGCACTGCGCAAATGAGCAACGTGGGTGTGGAAATTCCTCATCGGCAGGCCAAGAACCAGGCGGTCGACCGATGCGATGTTCGCGAAGTGGAACGCACCGGCCAGCAGCGCGGCATAGCTGGCAGTCGTGCAATAGTCGTCGTTAAGTGTCGCCCCCGCGTCGCCGTTTCGCGAGCTCAACAGCACGCCGGGACCGACCTGATAGCGCTTTCCCTCGACGTCCACCGCGACAGTTTTGGGCGTCGTGATCAAACCCGCGCTCTCTTTGGCGATCGTGTGCGCCTTGTACGGCGGGGTCAGCGACGGAAACATAAAGGTCGACACGTCGGAGCCGTTGCGGAAGGCGATCTTAGTGTTGCCATATCCGACGTCAACAGCGAGGACGGGTGCATGTACTTTCATGGTGTTCATTCTCTCTCCAGAGCAATTCGATAGGTTCAACCCATCTGCTAGTTATCTGACAGAAAAGTGGCAGACGGGCGTGCGCGCTGGTTCCTTTTGTCGAAACGTCCGGATAACTGCCAGTTAGCTCTCCATCAACGGTGAGATGGCGAATCAACCGTGTGAAGCGCCTCAATCTGTCAGTTATCGAGACGAAATCGGTAGGAAAAGTCCCAGTTACGCCTGTCCAACTCTACAGATCGCAGCGCAACGTCAAGGAAGCAAAAGCTCGCAACATTTAGGCAGCTTTTAACTCTTCGCATCGCCACCGCGCCGGTATTCTTTTAATTACCAACCGCGCGCATGCGCATCGACCCTCCTGAAAAGGACCATCTAGGGGACCGCTTTGCCTAGCGAAAACCCCCTCTGTCACCGCCGCAAATTGAAGCGGCCTTTTTCTTAATCTAATCAAGTTCAAAGCGACCCAAAGTGAGGACGCTGGACACGCGATATCCACTGGGTTTGCGGGCGGTTTTGCCCGAGTGTCCGAGATGAGACGGATTGGGAGCGCGCGGACACTTGTCCGTGGCTGCCCTTTTTCCAGCTCAAGGAGGATGGACGCATCCTTACAGCACACGACGTTGGGTACGTTGCATGAGGTCCGATACACCGCGACCGAGTGAACGCGCTTTGGGATGGGGGACCAGCTAGGCCGACACGGCGAGTTGCTCCCTGTACGAAAGACGAACGGGCGGCGCACCCGGAAAAAGAGCAGCGCAAAAAGATTACCGAGCACTTGGCCGAGGTCGTGCCGTCGCAAAGACGGGGCACACCGGCGCGCAACAGCGCGTCTAGGGCCGGCGCGGTAGCCGTGGCAGCGGCATAGCCGAATCGCACAGTTTTAGCGGTGCGCGGTTCGACTGCTGGAGCAGCAGGAGATACACAACGACGAGAGATTCCGCGAAGCGGGCCCGCGTTGGAAGTACTCCAGCAGCAAGCCAGCGGCAGTCAACACGCGAAGCGTGACGACTGGCAGCACGCAGCAGTACGGAGGTCGATGCGCGTTTCTTCCACGTGCGGGGCTATCGAATGGAATCGCTAAAGGACAGGAAGGCAGGACCCGGCGGGGCTACGCAGCGGCTGTGCGGCCAGACCCGGGGATAGGCTCCTGAGGTATGCGGCGCGGTGGCAGGAAAGGACACCGCTCAATAGATGAGCACGGGTTGCTGACTCGTCAGCGTATAAGGAGAACGCGCTTGCTAGAGCCGCAAAAAATTGACGTTTCAGGAGCAGAACTCGCCTCGAATTTCATGGCCATCGCGTCGTATGAGCTGGACCGATAACGCACCAATGCGAGCGCTGATGTGCGCTGAGATGATCAGCACGTCAGGCGCTGATGCATTGACGCGATTGCTATGTGCGTGGACGCCTAGGGAAGAACAGGTATCGAACTTCGCCACCGTAGCACCGAGGCGCTGCAAAGACGAAGGCCATGGGAATGGAGCACAGCCGCAGCACTTCTCAACTGCCCCGAAGCGAAGCCAACGACGTCGGATTTTCACGCCGGTAGATCACGCCTTCGAGGCTGAAGTTGCGTGGTCTCTGTGGCGGCTGTCGATTACCTACGGTTTCGACGATACGCGATCCAGGCGAAGAGCACTCCGGCATGCGGCGATAGCTGGATGGATTTCTGGCACGTGCGCGGGTGGCGGAGTCCCGAAAGGGTTTCCGCGGTCATGCCAGTTGGAAATGGCATTTGAGAGGGGCCGAGCAATGTACTCGGTGGCCGAGACGCGGCAATCAACAAACGAGGAAGGAGCATCCGAATGACAGTAACCGTCTATGTGAAAGGCATCGTTGCGGGCTATCCTGAGCTTCCCCCCGCGTTCCGGGATGCACTTGAAAAGATTTTCACTCCGAACGTCAATCGTGTTCACAGCCGTACCCGTGTTAGCAATAAGCCGATATCGGTCGGGACACAGGAACCCCGACTGCAAAAGCTTTGCCGTTCGTTTGTTGAGCTGCGCCAGATCGGCTACGCGATACAAACACCGTATGCGCTCAAGGAAAAGCACATCGAAAAGCTGGTGGCCCTATGGCACAAGGACGGCCAGAGTCCCGGGACCATCGAGAACAAGCTGACGTACTTCCGCGCGTTCTCGAACTGGATCAACAAGCGGAACCTGGTCAAAAAAATGTCGGAGTACATTGATCCAGCCGAGCACGACTTTCGGCGCGCATCTGTGGCGACCGAGGACAAGTCATGGGAAGGCAAGGGGATCGACGCGGTAGCCATCATCCAAGAAATCGCAAAGACGGAGCCCGTGGTCGCTGTGCAAATGAAGCTGCAGGCGGCCTTCGGTTTACGGGTCGAAGAGAGTCTCCTGTTGCGGCCGAAAGACGCAGTCCGTAAAGACGGAAAGCTCAGCGTGGTCCACGGCACAAAAGGTGGTCGTGCTCGTGTGGTGCCGATAGAGTTCAAGTTGGATGTCCTACTTGAAGCTGCTCAACATACCAACCGGTCTACTGGCTCGACTATCCCGGACGGCTATACCAAGACTCAGTGGAAGGACCACTTCTATACGGTTCTCAAACGCCATGGTGTAACGAAGTCTGGCTTGGGCGTTACGTGCCACGGCCTAAGGCATCAGTTCTTGCAGCAAATGTTTGAAAAGTACACCGGCGTTCCTGCGCCGATCAAAGGCAGCGAACAGAGGGCCGACCCGGCGCTACACCGCGAAGCGATGCAAGCCGTGGTTGAGGCGGCCGGCCATAGCAAAGAGCAAAAGGCCGGTGCTTATCTGTCCAGCTATTCTGTCCAGAGACGACTGAAGACGCCTAAGCCGACAATTGAACAGGTCCAGGAGGCACTGGCTGCAAGCGATGGAAATAAAAAGGCAGCCGCGAACGCGCTCGGCATCTCAAGAACGGGCCTATACCGCATTTTACAATGCGAAAAGCGTGCCGAATAAGGGGGATATGCATATTCGGCACGTTTTGTAACAGTGGTTTTGTTCTTTAATTTCAACGACTTGGTTTTTCGCGCTACAAAAACGGGACGCTCTCCGGGGAGCGTCTCTATGCGCTTTTCAGCCCAAGAGCCAGCCCAACTGCGGACTTGTCATGGCGTGATACGTCAGGATGACGCCGAGGGCGAGCACGGTTAAAAGCTGCGGCGCGAGTTTGTTGCGGAGCCGGTAGGCGACGACGATGTACTGAATGGGCGACATATACGGTCCTTGTTTGTCGTGTGTAGTTGCTAGGTCCACTCAGTATGACCGTCGCTAAACGAAGTCAAGTCACCAGCGGTTGCGGTCGGGGAGGTCATCGACCGCCTCGTTGACGCTGTTCTCAAAGTTGCCTTCGTCACCGCCTGTCGCGGGAATCCGGGGAAACTGGACCGAAGCGATTCCGTCAATATATATGCGCTTCGCTAGCTGCTGGAGCTTTCGATATCGCGCCGCATCGCGGAGGACTGTGTCGACTGGCCAGAACTCGCTCATTGTGACTTTGCTGTCGACGATTTTCTTGGCGAGCATTTGAAAGATGGGCCCGCGATTCTGCCAGTCGTCTTCGTTCCTCGAGAGAAGGTCAATTAGGTAAGCAGCGTCGACCGCGCTAATTTCTTTCCTGACAAGCTGAAGCAGATCTCCCTCGGTGGCTTTTGGCCGCCGCATCCGTGCATTCCAAATCTCGCCGGCCTTATCCAGTGCCGCGTAGCGGTCGTTGCCGATCGGTATCCAAGGCGTCTGCATCCCGCATTCCTCGCAGAAAATGCAGCAGACCTTCTCGTAAGGGACGTCGTACGGTGAGCGCGGTTCCATGTCTTGCATGGGCGGCGCCAGGCTGTTGCCAAGGCCAGCGAAGTCACGCTTCGGAGCCGACGGACGGCCGACTAATCGCTGGGAGAATCCGAAAGACCACTTTCCGCCGCAATGGTCGCAGGGAAAAAGTTCGTCAGTCATGGCGCTGTCCTGTCGCCGGCTCGCCGGCGGTTCTAGTTTTGTAAGCCGCCGTGAATTATAGCGACCGGCGTGAGGGCGCCTGACCGCGCTCGCCGAAAGTCACCTTTCCAGCCGGCCAACTAGGTCTTTCCAGTGCCATCAGTTGCTTCTCGAGTTCATCGGCAGACTGTCGATGCAACTCGCGTTCGTCGTCGCTTAGCGGGATGCCGTTTGGCATGCGCTTACTTTCGACGATGTCGCGTAGTGCGTTGATCGCGGTTCTCAACGCCAAATCTGGACGGACCTTCATCGCGAGTACCTCCTTGAGAGGATAACGGCGCAAGGCGTCAGTCGGAAAACGTCATGCCGCTACGCGGTTCGCCGCAATCCCATTGTAGTCTTCGTGACTGACGAGGCGTAGCGGTGCGAGCGATGGGGCGTCAAAGAGCAGGCGATAGGATCGGCCGACCGGCACGGAAACCAGCTTGCCAGCCGAGGACTTGATGTACTTTCCGTCGAGCGAGAATGGATGCACGCCGCTACTGACCTTCGCGAGCAGGTCTCTTGCCTCTCGTTGTACGGCCGACAGGTGCCGCACCATGGATAGGTCGATCGGATCGTCGATCGTCGAGAGGCGCTTCGCAGTGCGCTTCTCCTCGAGCGCGAGACGGCGCTGTGCCTTCTGGTTCTCAGCAGCTGCGCACGCGTGGCAGTATTTTCCCTTGCCGCTGTGACCGCATTCGAAGTTTCGTTTCATGGTGCATTCCTAAGTCGTTGGTGACCCTATTGCACCATTGTTCGACGGTTGGTCAAGTGTCGGTAGACGACTTATTCAGGCTTCTTTCGCCCGGCGAGATCGCATCGAGCTCCTGCGATAGCTCCAGGATCCGTGCGTCGGCGAGCTGGATGCGAGATTTGAGCCGGTCGATGTGCCCCATCGCTAATGCGTACTGCTCGGACAGCATCGACAGCGCCCAAAAAGGACTGAGCGTGGCATCACAATCGGCGCACATGACGATACCGCCGCGTTCGACAAGTCGGAGGTTGCGATGTACGCACTTCGCCTCAGCACCGGCGAGCGCGTTAGTGGCGACGGCTCGCCTTTCGAACGGAATGACCTTGCGCATCGACGCAGTTATAAATTACGCCCGGGCGTATCGATGCGCGAGATATCGACGGCTGTGCTGGCGTTGGGCGGAAACAGCACACTGGAGATGGCAGCGTCGCGACGATAGTGAAGTTCAACGGCATCGAGAAATTCTCGAAAGGACGCGGTATCACCGGGCGCGACCCCCAGGTCCCGGTTCGCGAAACGGAGGTCGGTTGGTGCGAACGCGTGCCGCTCCAACGATGCAACGTGAGCAACATTGGGCAACCACCACCGGTTCCAACGCATGGTAAAAGCGAGCCATCCCTTGCCTGACTGCTCCAGTTCGTCCCAAGTCGCGTGAAAGTCGAGTATTGCACCGAGGGAGCTGAAGAACATCGCGCGCAGGGACGTTTGGTCCGTCGCAGCAACAACGATCTGCTTGCGTCGTTCGTCGACCGCGTCAATGGTGCTTGCCATCGCCAGCGCGGGGTAGTTCACTTGCCAGTCGGCGTTACGCGCGACTGCACGATTCAGAAAGAACGAGTTCGAGGCCATATCATTTGCGCAGCACTAAGAATGCGCTCAAAGTACCCTATAAGGAGCGACCGTCAAGTCAACGGTTTAGGAAGCCGTACTGACGCGAGGTCGGCCGGCGGTATCCACTCAACGCACGGCGTTGCGGCGCGCGCGTACAGCACCTGTTTCTCTCTCTTGCGGGCAAGGTATTGCTCATTGCCTTGCATCCCATAAATTTCGATCGCCGTCGGCTGTCGGGTTTCGGTCAGTTGAAAGTCGGGCAGCATGACGTCGCCGGCCTCGAGCCTCAAAGGCTTGATGAAACGTCGGCGCTCGGCAACGAGCCGGTTGGCCATCTCCACCTCATAGCTCGAATCGCAGGGAACGAAACTGCTGCTGCACAGTTGCAGCGCAAGGTCGATGATCCGAAGATTTCCGTCCCTTGTCCGCTCGATCAAGGCGAGAATCACGACGCGCGCGCTAGCGTTACCCGTCATCGCCCAGGCGGACCTGAACGACGCGGCGGCCGATTCGATAACGGGTGTGGAGGCGAAGAATGTGCCCTTCGTTTGACGCAGCGCGACGACGAAGCCGTACTTCGAGGCCACCACGCCGCGGAGTTCGCCGAGCACCAATCGGCGTTGAGAAGCTTGAGGTGTGGTCGTGATCTCGTCTAGAAACGCATTGAACTCGGCGACAATGGATTGAGCTTGGTTCTCGTCGTGTCGACGCATGACATGCAAGACCTCGTGGATGGGCTTACCGTTAAGCTTGCCATCGCCAAGAGCGGCCACAAGCTGTGCGTTGCAATGACTCCAACCGCGCGTAGAACCTCCTTGCCAGACGTGCAAGTTGGCCTCGAGACAAACGCGTTGCAGAAACCCGAGGAGCGGTGCGGCGCGGCGAGTTGTGGTGGTGAGCGAGGAGCCGCCTTCAGCGCGTATCGACCGTTCGAGCGTTCGAACAGATAGCGAGGCGTCGAGCTTGACGTTCAGCCCTGCGGGCGTTTGCTGGATCGCACTGAGGGCGTCGGGCGTTCTCCCATCTTTGATGGGCGCCGCGGCATAGAACGGACATGAGATCTCGTCGTAGTTGGGCCCGTCGTCAGGCCATCTTGCGAGATGAAAAAGCGCGCCGTAGCGTCGCACAACGAGGCGCAAGAGTCTGCCCGCGACGCGCTCCTGGCAGCGGCATACAGCGTAGCCCGGTGACTTCTTTGCGCGTTCGAGCTGGCGTGCGTACCTCGCCGGGTTGTCTTGAACGTCTTCGAGTGCGACGGTGAGTCCGTCAAATGACACTTGCACGATGTCCTGAGGCCTCGCTCAGTGTGAGGTCCACCTGATGGGCAGGAACCTTGTGGATGTGTGCCCGGGTCCCGAGGAGATTGGCCACTTTGCGTACGCTCAGGCAAAACTGCTCGGCGTGCTCGCCGCTGGGAAAGCGAAGGCCGATGGTCTTTACAGCGCCGGGCGCTGCTTCATCACGCGAGAAAACGGAGCCCGTTCCGACCAACGCGTCGATCCAGCTGTCTGGGAAGCCGGGAGACGGTACCGAGTCAGCACGCGCGCCGGCGGGGTCCTTCGTGAAGTCCTCGAAGCTAACAACGATCAGATTCATCTCGTATCGGTAAAGCGAGGTTGGATGGCACGGCGCTAGGCGGCAACGGTGTCGGCTTCGCGCGTCACTCGGCCGCGAGCCACGTGCGCGTCGTAGAGCGCAACGGCTCCCATGATGGCGACAATCGCGCTGAGGCCACATGCCGCCAGCAAAGCGGCCAAGCGTTTTTCGTTGGCAGCGAGTTCCGCAGCGCGCAGTCTCTCTGCTGAGTCCAGGCCACGTCGCTGCGCTGCTAGGGCTGCAGCAAGCGCCGTCTCGTCCCTGAAGCCGTATTTCGACAGCAGCGACGGACGGCCAGCGGCCGGGACGTGTTCCATCGCGTCGGACAAGCCCTCGAGTCGTGCAGCGATGCTGGTATCAACAACGACCTGAACGGCTGAACGTTCGATCGTGAATTGGCGCGCGACAACGCTGACCGCTCCGGTCATGCCGATGGCTGAGGCACTAAGGAACGCGATGGTCGCAATGTGACTTACTTTCATGGACGTGCTCGAAGGGATTGCACGCACGTGCGTGCACCTCGGAATTCTGATCTCAGCAGGCCAGCGGCGGACCGGCGAAAGGGACCGAAATCGTTGCGCCTTTCGAGGAGGATGCGCGCGCTCACGCGTTTTCCGCCGACCGCGGATGTATCGCAAACATCGGGCGGCGGCTGAGGTTATCCCCAAGGTTAGCCACAGAAACTGTGGATAAGGTTTTCAGGCCTTAGCACGAAAGACACCATGAAAAGATCGCCTTTCGTGTCAGCGGCGGAACCTCGGGCATGTACTGTTGCACTATCACCCGCGCTTCTAGCGCATCGACGATGCGGAGCCTAGCAAGCTCACCGCGCAATCAATTTCCTTTTTCAACCCGCAGGGGCATGTCCCCTTCGCGGGCGTGCGCCTGCTCATTCCATGGAGCAATCGCATGTACAAGCAATTAATCGAGCAATTTAAGACGGCACAAACCGCGGCAGCAGCAGCCTATGGCGCTGTCGTTCAAGCGGAACGCGATGTCTTTGCTGCCGGACTGTCCGAGTATTCGGCGATGGAAGTGCGAAGCGAATACAAAGCCGAGCGCGAGCTCAGCACGTTCTGCCGAAGGCTGCTCTCGCGGCTTGTGATGGAGGCGAGTCGCAAGTTCGCACCCGCCGGCGGCAGAATCGAAATCGACCAGAGTCGCGAACTCGACCGATGCGGCCTCGACGTCGACGAGGATCTGAGAAAGGGCAACGTCCCTGACTTGGACGGCTTCTGGCAACACCTCGAGCGAACGTTCGGCGGCGAAGCTGGCGAGCGAGTCGCATTTGAGCAGGCTGCAAAAGCCATCATCAACGGCTTTTGGCTCAAGCCCGATACCGAGATCAAGCGCACCAGCAGCGCGGTGATTCTCGAAAAGCGCGTCACCTCTCAGTCGTGCTTCCATTCGAAGGGGCAACGCGAGGTCTATTACTCCTCTCAGCAGGCGGTCGCCACAACCTTCGACGGCTTGGCGACCTTCGCGAAGAAGCATCAGTTCGGCGCGCTCGCGATGCAACTGCGCAACTTCAGCGTTCACCGACTGACGTTCTCCACTCGCGAGAAGCTGTCGTTCACGGGGCTGGAGATCGTGCTGTTCAACGACAAATGGCAGTTCAAGTTCGCTCACGACGTGGGCGACGCATTGTCCCTCTTCATTATTGAGTTTGGGGCTGAGTATCTCGCCTCGCGCGACCGGTACTAAGGCGTCCACCGCTTTCTCCTTTCGACCCGCTTCGGCGGGTCTCTTCATTTCTAGAGGCAATTCATGCAGAGAGATCTGTTTTCGTTCGAGCGGGACTGGTATGAGCCGTTGCGCGCAATCAGAAGTTTGGGATCGCAGGCGCCGTCGATCGCCCATCAGGGCGAACTGGCAGCGGCACGGCGTCAGCACCTCGGGCAATTCTTCACACCGGACGCCATTGCGGCGTTTATGTGGAGCTTCGTGAGCGGCTGGAAGGTCAATCGGCTTATCCGAATCCTGGATAACTCGGTTGGTTCCGGCCGGCTGCTTCAGTACGCAGACCCGGAACGCCATGCCGTGTACGGCGTCGACGTCCACGCTGACGTGATCCAGCAGTGCCAGAAGGTGTTTGAGGACGCAGGGTTTCATTGCGAGTTCCGGCAAGCCGGTATGGAAGACATGCATCCGGCGCGCTTCGATATCGCACTGATCAATCCGCCGTTCTCAATCCATCTCGAGTCGCCGCATCTGCAGACGATGGAATGCACGACGTGGGGCCGGTACGGCGCGCACACCAGCGCGTTGAGCCACGACTACGCCGTGCATCAGGCGCTGGAGGCGGCGAACATCGTCGTCGCGCTCCTGCCGATCACGACCGCCGAGTCGATGATCGCGGGCGAGCAGGGCGACCGCTTGAAGCGCCGCGCGGCTGGCCTGTTCGAACTTCCAGGCGACGCGTTTAAGCTCGAAGGCGCGAACGTGCGCACGGCCGTGGTGGTGTTTGACCGTTATCGCGATCGTCCCTCTGACTTCGTGCGGGCGGTCGTCGACGATCTGGCGAAGCCTGGCCCGGATATCGGGCTGCACTTCGAGGATCGTTCCTTTGGCGAAGCTAGGCTGCGGCTGCAAAAGCTCGATGACAGCGTGCCGTTCATCACGCGTCCGGTCACGGGCGACAAGTCGGTCAAGGTCTCGCACGATGGCCGGCGCATTCGCTTGTCCTTTGCGTGTGGCTTCAACGAAGCGATGGTGCTTAACGCGATTCTCGTGAAGCGCATCTACTCGCGCGATGGCCACCGGCTGCCGCGTGGCTTCCGTTACTCGGGGCAAGGGTTGCTAGATATGGAAACGGATCTGGTGCAAGACAACCCGGTCGCGGCCTTCGATCAGTTGCTGGATCGAATCCGCAGCGTCGGTGGCGAGCCGCAACTCGCAGCCGGCTTCATGGAACACTTCAACAGACGCATGCGACGCAGCGTGCGACAGGCGGTACCACTGCGGCACGTCGCCTGGACGACCGGCGCTGGATCGCGAGATCAGGTGTCTGGCATCGCGAAGGAGACCCACAAGGTCGACGCGACCCGCTGGGCCAGTCCGCTCATCAAGGCGGGCGACGAGGTCCACTTTGATCGTGAAGCCGACGGGCGGTACCGATACGCGCTGCACGGCGTTTGGTATCACCTGTCTGTCGACGAGCTCAATGCGCGGTTCGCGGTCGATAATGTCAGCGAGGGATGGGAAGTCGTGCACGAAGGTCTGTGCGCACGCTTCCCCGACCAAGCAGCGGCGCTGCGCTCGCGAGTGAAGGCGCTCGGCGTCGATCAGTGGCTCGACTGGGAGTTTCAGGTCGACGATTTGGTCGAAACGCTGTTGAAGCCGACCGGCTGTGTCGTCGCGTGGGAGCAGGGATGCGGCAAATCCCGGCTCGCATTGGCGCTGATCCTCGTCTCGGGTGTGAAGCACGGCCTCATCGTTGTGGAGTCCCGGCTCATCGAGGAGATGTTGAAGGAGATTGCCCAGTTGCCGATCGCGACCGATCAGGTGAAGGTGATCGACTCGACGGCGGATCTCACTGACCTCCGGCGAATCAACCTGATCTCGTACGAACGCCTGCGCATGCCGGTGGATAAGGCCGCTTCCGCGCGGGTGACGTATGCCCATCGGCTTCGGCGTCGCATTGGCCTGCTGGTGGCCGATGAAGGCGAGCGCCTCGCCAATCCGACAAGCGATCAAAGCCGCGCGCTTTGGCAGCTTTCGGCGCGGCGACGGTTCGTTTTGACGGGAAGTCCCATCCCGAACTACCCCAGAGACGCGTTCGGGTTGATTGCGTACTCCGGTGGTGATGGAACGGCAGCGCAGCCGTACGGCTACCGCGTCGGTTATCTCGAGCAGAATTGGATCAATTCGGTGGAGTACGCGATGCGCGGCGTCGATCGATTCAGGGATGACTTCGTGGTGCTGGAGTGGGTGACGTGGCAGTTCGCCGAGAGCCTGCAAGACGGGGCAAAGCGCGAGGTGCCGAAGATTGGCAATTTGCACTTGTATCGCGCGATGCTTGCGCCGCACATCAAGCGGCGGCTGGTCGCGGAGCCCGAGGTGTCGCGCTACATCCAGATCGAGCCGCCTCAGTTTGAGGTGGAAACGGTCGACTGGGATCGCGGGCATCTCGCCGCGTACCTGCGCGCTGCTGACGAGTTCGCTGACTGGTATCGCTCATCGCGCGATGACAAAAAGGCGTGCAATCTGGTCACAATCCTCGCTCGTATCCGTGCCGTTCACTTCTCTGCCAACTATCCGCAGTTCGGGATGGAGGGCGTGGAGTACATCGGCGGTCTGACGAGCAAGCAGCGCGCGATCGTCGCGCGCATGCGCGCCATTGCGGCGGAAGGCAAGCAAGCAATCGTGTTTGCCGAAAACCCGGGCGTGCTCGATCTTCTGGCGCGCGAGTTGGATGCGCATGGAGTGCAGACGGTCCCGTTCCATGGCGAAATCCCGATCAAGCGTCGCGTGGCCGATAAGGACAAGCGATTCTTGGGCGGACTGGCAACCGGGCTGATGGCCACTAAGGCATCGGGCCGCGCGGGCTATAACCTGCCGAACGCCGACTACATCCTCTTCTATGACCGTCGTGGACGTGGCGCATCGAGTATCAGGCGATGCGGCGCGCGCTGCGATGGAACCGGAAGGGCGTGTTGAAAGTCGTCTATTTTCATTTACCAGGAAGCATCGACGAGTATCAGGACCAAACGGTCGCGCACAAACGTGATGCGACGCAGGCGGGGCTGGACTGGGCGACGCCGGAACTGGACGACGAGACCTTCCTTCATATGGACTCCCTGCTAGATCGTTTTGTCGATGACCTCGCATTGCTGTCGGCGGAAACGTCCGGTGACATGCGCAAATTTTTGAAGGAGGCAGCGTAAATGCCGAAAGACTCAAACGTGTATGTGGTGGTCGGGGAGGGCGTCGTCACGGTTAAACGTGAAGGCTCCAATCGCGCGGTGCTCGCGAACGTCCTCGGCAAAGTACAAGTCGATGGCGTCGAGGTGCTGTGCCTTGACCGCCTCGTTCATGAAAGCCACGAGCAGCAATTTGGCGAGTGGACGTTGGCAGGAGCAGTCACGACCTTGCTGTCTCGATCGCTGCCGCCCGCGAATGGCGCGGCGGCATGAGACCTAGCGGCATCCTCGGATGCCGCTCGTCATACCCTTTAATCACAACCCGGCTTTCGAGCCGGGTTTTTTTTCGCCTGCACGCGTAATCGGACGACCGTTCGGCCACGCGTCGGGGTGTTTTCGTCATCGCGAGCGCGAGTGTTCGTTGCGCCGCATCATTTGGCCCTCAATGCCAATACGCTCCGGTTCGCGGTATGGCGTCTCCCTCGTGCGCCGGCCGTCTTGGCGCCGGCTATCTGCCGGCGCACTTTTTTACTCATGGCATCATGCGAACAGGGCGCGATTTGGCGCGTCAATTACGCACGACAACGCAATGAGTGATTCGCAAGCACCCAGCACCCGGTCCATCGCCTTTACTGACCCAGCCCATTTAGCGGAAGCGCTCCAAGAGACCGTTGACGACTTCCTGGCGCATGCGGCGGGCGGAACGACCCCCGCGCAGCGAGCGGCCGAGATACGCGCTCAAGATCGCGACGCGGGCCTGGACTCACTCGCCCATCTCGTTGAGGTGGCGGAGGGAAGCTCAGGGCAGGCCCGCGTCGCCGCTCAGTTCCTCGCAGGCCTCTACAACGGCGACGACTTCCATGTAGCCTCACGGACTTTCGACGACTCGACGACGATCTGATGGAGCACTGCATCCAGGTTCTCCGGCTGGACAGTCGGCACGCGACCGAAGTGCACCGCTACTTTCCGAATGGCGAGGTCCGTTTGCAGGCAATGATCAAACGATGGGGGCTTGCTGACGAGCCGGCGCACACGCCGCTGCCTGACGACGACGTAGTGCATTCGTGCCAGTACGACAATAAGCTCGATGCGCCGGGTTATCGCGACGTGACCTTGTTCGTCAAAGTTGCGGTCGGCGTCGGCGATGTTTGCTCGCTCGGCCTGGCGCTGTCAGCAGCCGATTCAGAACGGCTAGCGGCGGACCTCGTCTCGCTTCATCGCCTCGCGTGGGCGCGGGGCAAGCCGCTGGATGCAGACGAGAACGAGCCGAGACCTGCGTGGTTGTGAAAGACGGCATGAATTCGTGAGCTTTTGCCTTGCGTGGCCGCAATTTAAACCGCTATCTTTACTCCATCACCCGCGTCATAGACGCATCGACCCCGCGCTGACTTCCGTCAGCCCACGTTGTTCAACCCTTTGGGAACCACTCCCAAAGGGGGCAGGTTCCCTCTCTGGAGCCCTGTCATGCAACAGCAACCTACTCTCGCCCTCAAGCAAATTCAGGTCAGCGTCAATCCCCGCAAGTACTTCGATGCGGCGGAGATGGAAGAGCTGACCGCGTCTGTGCGCGAAAAGGGCGTCATCCAGCCCGTCATCGTGCGCACGCTCGCTGACGGCGGCTTCAGCCTCGTCGCTGGCGGCCGCAGATACAAGGCGGCACTCGCGGCGCACGGCGAAGACTATGAAATCCCGGTCGTCGTTCGAGACATCGATGAGGTCGAAGCGAAGCAACTCGCCATCATCGAGAACATTCAGCGCGCCGACATGTCGCCCGCCGAAGAAGCCATTGCGGCAGCCGAGCAGGTTGGGCTGTGCAAGGGAGATCGCGACGAAGTTGCGCGCATCTTCGGTTGGTCCCGTGCGACGCTGGATAAGCGTCTCGCGCTGATGAACTGCAGCACGCCCGTGCTCGATGCGCTCAGCACGCGACAGATCCTTCTCGGTCACGCCGAGTTGCTTGCTGCGCTCCCAAAAGAGACGCAGGACAAGCTGCTGCCGGTGATCATCAAGGAAGGCAAGGCGGTCGCCGAGGTCAAGAAAACCATCGAACAGGTTGCCTGTTCGTTGGCGGCCGCGATCTTCGACAAGGCCGACTGCGCCGGATGCCCGCACAACTCGTCCACGCAGGGCGAGATGTTCGGCGAGTCCATCGGTACGGGCAACTGCACCAACCGCACCTGCTACAACGAGAAGACCGAAAAGATGCTCGAAGCGACGGCCACCGGCCTGCGCGACGAATATCCGGTCGTGCGCATCGTGCGTGCTGGCGACAACCACACGCGCGTGCAGCTCGCTGTCGACGGTCCGAAGGGCGTCGGTGAAGAGCAGGCGAAGGCGTGTCACGCGTGCCAGAACTACGGCGCCGCGGTGAGCGGCCTGCCTGACTCGATCGGCAAGGTCTATCGCGGCCAGTGCTTTGGCACCGTCTGCAACATGAAGAAGGTGGCAGCGCAATTGCAGGCGGTGAAAGCGGCGACGCAGCCGAAGCCCGAGGCAGCCAAGGGGGGCGCGAAAGCGTCGCCCGCAGCAGCGAAGGGCTCGGCCGGTTCGTCCGCGGCATCGACGACAAGCAATCCGCCGGCGACGGTGGTGGCCGAGTCGGACAAGATGAAAGCGTACCGCGTGGCGTTATGGCGTAAAGCGCTGCGCCGTGAGGTGGGTGCAGATCCCGCGCTCGCCCAGCGATACCTCGTTGCGATCGCACTGTCCGACCAGATGCGCTGCGTCGATCAGAAGACGCTGTCTGGCATCTGGGAAAAGCTCACGCAAGAGCAGATCGCGGCTGGCGACGTCTCGAAAGCGGCTGCGGCATCGACCGCTGCCGACGACGCGCAAATCGCTCACGCCGTAACCGGCGTGACGGTCGCTGCAATTCAAGGCCTCGACGTCCAGCACCTCACGCGTCTGTGTAAGCACCATCACCTCGATCTCGCGAAGCACTGGAAGCTCTGCAAGGAGTTTCTGGAGTTGATCACGAAGTCGGAAATGATGGTGGTCGCTGACGAGTTGGGCATTCGCGCCGCGCTCGGCGACAACTTCAAGAAAGTCTTCGGCAAGTCCAAGTCCGAGGTCATCGACGCGCTTTTGGCGGCCGAAGGCTTCGACTACGCGGGCAAGATCCCGATGGTGCTCAAGTTCTAACGCGCGGCTCGCCCGTGCATCGATCGTGATTTACATCCCTTTATAGACCGCCTCCGCGCGGTCTTTTTATATTTCTCAGGAGTTTTCCATGTTTGCAGCTATTGAACCGCTTCTGCGTCACTGCACGAAGCTCACGTTGTCCTTGCAGATGAAGGGCGACGAGATGGTCGTCTGTGTCATGCCGCAAGGCACGGCAAAAGACGCCGCCATGCTTCAGCCGCTCGCGCTCACCGCGATGGCGGCTGAACTCGACGCGGGCTTTGTCGACGCGCTCGCAGCCTATACCGGTGCGCACGCGTCGCTCGCCGAGCAGGTTGCTGCGACCACCGCCATCCTCGAAGCCGCCAAGACGACGCAAGTCTCCAAAGCGACCAAGACGCTGGCTAAGGGCGGAAGCAAGCCGGCATTGCCGGCGCCCGGCAGATCGAGCACCGATGCGGACAACGATGATGACGACGCAGGTAACGACGCTGAAGGGCAGAGCACCGCCCCAAACGCATCGTCCGCAGTGGAAGCATCGGCGGAACCGGCTAACACCGGGACCAACCTCGCATCGCTTTTCGACTAAGGAGCAGACATGGCTATCCAAGTTGCGAAGCTCACGCGCGAGTTCGTCTACAACGGCGTGACGTTCCCCGATCCGGGTCCGACCTTCTCGCCCGACGATGTCCGCGATCTCTACTCCGCGCAGTACCCGGAGCTGACGACCGCGGCGATTGACGGACCCACGACCGAGGGCGATGTCATGCGCTTCACGTTCGTGCGCGCGGCCGGTGCCAAGGGTGCAGTCATGGCCTGCCGCGTCCATGCGTAAGCGCGACCTCCTTAAAGCCTTGTCCGACCCGGACTTGGCCCTTTCTCATCAGCAACCGCCCGGAAGGGCGGTTTTTTTTCATGACAAGGAGATCGAGCAATGTTCTTCGATCCTCGCCCGTCTGGTGCAGAAGTCGCTATCTCGGGAGAGCCTTGGCAACCGCGATGCGCTCCCGCTGCCCGACGTCGAACTCCCAATGATTTTCTAAGCCTCCCGGCCATCGGCTCGGACGTCAAAACGCGCGCAGTGATGCGTTGGAACGCCGAGAAGGATGTCGCCAGCCTCATCGCCGCCCAGTTCAACTCGGGTGTGCTGAGGCCTCGCGACGTACCGGGGTTCAAAGGCGCGGGTGACGCGCTTGCCCACGGCTTCTTTGCGTGGGCCAAGCGTCATACGCCGCGGTTGGACTGCCTGGGCTTTGACTTCGTACTGTGCGACGTCCAGGCGGTATTGGACGTCGTCCAATATCAGGAGGACAGCAGCGATTTCAATCCGACCTCGCCCGTGTATCTGGGCATCGAGATAACAGAGGAGAGCATCTTCGAGATCGGCAGGCGTGCCGCCGAGCTTCGCAACGTTCATCCGCGGTTAGTGTCGACAGCGATGGTGCTGATCAATCGTGCAGCCGGACGCACGATGTGGGTCCGGACGCCGGACGAGTTCCTTGGAGAATTCGCCTCTTGGTTCTGGGACGGCGACTCGAACGCAACCGACGAGGAAGCGCGCGAGATGCTGACGGACCGGTTTGGCGACGACGAAGCGGAGATCGAGCATTACCTCCCTTCCGTTGTACGTCCGCAGCTTTGTCCCGACGACATGGACGTCTACCGCTGGAACGCAAAGAGCCGACGCTATCTGCCTCAACGGGCGCTTGGCGTCGCGGCCCTTAGGCGGCTTCAGCGCTTTACCTCCGGGCGCACGCGTCGCATCTGCGCGGAGCTTGAAAAGCTCTCGCTGATGCTGCAGCGGGTGGGTAATCGCGACCTCTTTGGTTGCGAGTATCGACCCCGGTGTGCGTATGCAGCAGCCACGCTCACGGTGCAGAACGACGGCCGCGTGGGTGAAGTACTCGATTCGCACTACGAGTACCTCGCCAGCGCCGGCGACGGCACGACCTACCTCGGCTTTACGCCGCTTGCCTCTACGCCTGACGCCATCCGTAAGCAGTACGCGGACTGGTCGCAGGGCTTATCCATTCTTGGCCAACTCGACCGCGTCATCGCGTGTCTCGCGGCATAACTAGGAGTTTTATATGAAAGGGCTTGATATTGGCTCCGACCGCGTCGACGAGCTCGCGGCGACCAGCGCCATCTTGCTGTACGACCGTCATCAGGATCGCAGCGCAGTCTACGGAACCGTTCATCCGGTGACGCAGGGCAAGAGCGGCCGGGCGACGATTGGAGCCGGAAGGCCGATCGACCGCATGGCGCTTGTTGATTGCCTGCGTGAGCTGGCTCAGAACGCGGCGCCGAAGGCGGAATTTTTGCCTGAGACGGTGCTCGCGGTGTCGCAAGACGCGGTGATGTGGTGGTGCAGACCGGCGATGCGAAGAGTGTTCTTCGACTGTCAGGAGATCGGGCGGCGCAGTGCGGTCGTCCCGCATCCGGGGTTGGTGTTCCGTGCAGCTTCGAGCGGGTTTTCCGTGTTCGCGCTGCAGGAAGACAGCCGGCCAACGCCTGAATCGAAGCTGCACGAACCGCCTTACTTTAACACCTGGGACTGGGGGCGAATCTGCATCGGCTCTGCGCACGTTCCTAAGCGGATCGATATCGAATCGATCAGCGGCTGGGAGGGCGGATTCTTTGAATCGGCCTTCACACACCCGAACCACGGCAAGAGACGTGTTTCACATCCGAATGGCGAGTTCGCGTTCTGGAAAGAAATGCTCGACGGCAAGTACGGCGAGCAATTCCCGAAAGATGCGCTCGTCCCTATGGACCTTACCCTCGCTGAGCTGATCGCCGGCAAACAAGGAGTTCGATGATGAATGCTGGTGCTTTAAATCCTGCAGATGCCGCGCTTCAACGCTCGTTTCCTACCGTCATGGTGCCCCGGCGTGAGTCGGTCGCGCCAATGCAGGCGGCAGGCGAGCGACTGCTCATCGGCGAGAACGGTGTCTTTCTGGAAATCGACCTGCCGTGGCTTTCGGTCGTTCGCCGCATTGCGCACTACACGGTTTCGACCGCGATCCCGTACGGGAAAGTGGCCGAATTGACCGAGTTGCGTTGTGGTGCGGTGCCGCCCGAGTTGATCGGCGAGTTCGTCGCGATGGCGCGCGCCGCGCATCCGCTGGAAACCGGTGCTTGGATCGTCTGGAACGTCGAAACGAAGCAGTTTCGCCTCGCGCCTGTAAAGGTGCTGTCGCAGGGCACCGGTTCGCTGAAGTATGAGCGGCCGGAGCTTCTGGCGAGCGAACTACGCGTGATCGACTGCCACTCGCATGGCGCGCATCCCGCGTACTTCTCGCCGACAGACAACGAAGATGACCGACACGAGACGAAGTTCGCCTTCGTCGTCGGCAACTGCGCATCGTCGGTGCCAAGTATGGCGATGCGGCTGTGCGCCAAAGGCATCTTCGAGAACGTCGAGCGCGTGCCGAGCAGTTGGTACGCGGCGGCTCGCGCTGAGGAGGTTGTATGAACGGGACTATCCGACATCAACTTCCTTCGCGGATGCTCGAGCGAAGCTGGAATGTGGTCGTTGTAGGCGCGGGCGGCACCGGAAGTGCGGTGCTCCCGAGCTTGGCACGGCTGCACCACGCGATGCTCGAACTGGGCCACCCGGGCAGCATCGACTGCACAGTGTTCGATGACGACACCGTCAGCCCAACCAACGTCGGCCGGCAGGGCTTCTATCCGAACGACGTGGGCGAGTACAAAGCCTCGCTTATCGTCAATCGGCTAAACGCACTGATGGGCACGAACTGGCGGGCGGAAACCCGGCGCTTTGGCCCGGGCGAGCCGCTTTACAACGTCGATCTCGTGATCGGCTGCGTGGATACGCGTGCCGCTCGAGCTGCAATCGTCGGCGCGGCCCAGCACACTGGGGCGTATTACCTCGACTGCGGCAACGACACGGATCGGGGCCAAGTCGTCATCGGTCAAGTCTGTGGCAAGAGCTACGCGCTGAAGCATCCTGAACGGCTGCCGCATGTGGGCGAGTTGTTTCCGGAACTGATCGACGCGAAGCTCGATGCAAAAGACGAGACCCCGTCCTGTTCGATGGCCGAGGCGCTGCGCAAGCAGTCGCTGGTCATCAATCAGGCCATCGCGGTCCAAGCATTCAACATGCTCTGGACCATGTTTCGAACCGGCGCGGTGCCGTTCTCGGGCGTGTTTGTGAACCTCGCAACGGGGCGCACAAATCCGATTCCGTTGGACCCGGCCGCGTGGGCGCGTTTTGGGTACGAAGTTCCGAAGCCGCCTGTGAAGAAAGTGAGGAAGAGCCGCAAGGCCAAGCTCGCTGCGTAAGTAGTCGCTGTTCCATCACTGCCGACCTCCGCAAGGGGTCAGCGTGTGGTCGGTCAGGACGTCGAGGCCAGTCCGCCGCAGCTTTACGCCGGTCGTATTCATTCGGTGTGGAGCGACGGCACGGCGATGGTGGATTGGGACTTTTCGCTCAACCATCAAGCCGAACGGCATCTGGTGCAAAGCGGTCGTGTCAGACTGCATCACCTCAGCCATACCGCCTCGTAGCTCTTCGTAAGTGACGCGTCCAGTGCAGTTTGCTGGACGCCGTTTCTTCAGGTCCAAACCTTTCCTTGATGGGAGCCTCCCATCAAGGGCGGCTCCTACCTTTTCAGGAGTTGCCCATGTTTCCGATGCTCAAACACGCTCTCAGCAGCCTCGCCTGGTACGCCAAGCAGGACGCCGAAGCCTGAAAGATGCTGTCGTTTCTCGTTGTCGTTGTGTACGTCTCGACGGCAATCGCCTCGGTCACCCACTGACTCGCGCAGCTTGCCGCTACGTATTTCTCGTTCCTCTTCCCTTTGGGGCAAACCAGCCCTTTGGGAATGGATTGCCCCGCTTTCATTTCAGGTGATCCATGTTCAAGTTTCTCTGGTCCGTGTTGCCTCTTTCGGTTCTGACAGGCTGCGCCACTGCAGACTTCGGTTCGCCGAACACTTATCAGCGCTACGACGTTCAACGTATCGGGCAATTCGAGCAGGCGACCATCCTGCGCGTGCGTCCGATCACGATTGAAAGCAATTCCGACTCGTCAGGCATTTCGTCGATCGTCAGTGCAGCAGCGGGTGCCTTCCTGGGCTCGCAAGTCATCGGCAATGGTCGCGGCCGCTACATCGCAGGTGCGTTGTCAGGCTCCGCTTCGGGGCTGATTGCACAGCGCGTCAGTTCCGTAATGTCTCGCCATAGCGGCGTGGAAGTTTTCCTTCGCCGCGCCAATGGCCAAACCGTTGTCGTGACGCAGGTCGATGACCAGCAGTTCGCGCCCGGACAGCAGGTTTTTCTCGTCTCGAATGGGTCCGGCTACCGGATCACCCATTAACGCCGCCTTCGTGCGGTTCTATCAATCTCGATAGCGCGGTGAAAGCCGCGCGAACCCTTGCGGGGCAGGCCCCCGCAAGGGACCTGCCTCGTCTTTACTGTGAGGCAACCATGAAGTTTCCCCGAGTGTTTTATGCAGACCGCAGCAGCGCCAATGCTGGCGCGAAAGCGGCTCTGCAACGTCATGCGACGCGCGTTCTGCGACGCGTTGCTCAGGACTTGCGCCTCCCAGCGCATGCGCACGAAATCGTCACCGATACGCGCCGCGGCAATGCTGCGGTAAGGGTGTCGTTGCGCACGGAGACGTTGTTTGTCGACGTGCTCGAGCGTCGAGGCGATTCCGGTGTCGCGCTGAGCTTTAGAACCCGGCGCGGCCGCTCCGACCTGACGGGCGGTGGTGAGAACCACGTTGCGCTGACCCAACTTGAAACGCCCGCGGGCTACCGAGCGATGCTTGACGGCCTGCGCTTGGCCGGTGGCATCGACTTGAAGTGCGGAGGTCGTCGATGAAACTGGCGAAAGTGAAGATTGAGTACAGCTCCGGAACCACTATCGTGGACCGAGTGACGCTCGATCCCGCGACAGGCCAGGTTCATTTGGCTCCGCGATTGCTCGGACTGTTGAGCAAGAAGGACGAGTCTGAGTGTTCTCCGGCGTTCAGCCTGGAGTACAGAGGGCACGTCTTGCCGGTCACGCCCGTCGTCAACGGCGGATATGTGGTTGCTCTTCCTGCGGACCCGCCCCCAGGAATTCGCCAAATCCTGCATGCGGTCGCGACGCCGTCGAAGGATCAACGCCAGCAAAACGGGCGATACCTCCATACGCTATCGGCTGCGTCTATCGGCGGCACTGTAGGCTATGTCCACTCCGCGTCGTCGTGGAACCTCTCGACTGTCGTGGGTGCAACGATTCTCGCGTCGCTTGGGGTAGTATTGTGGTACGCGGGTTATCACGCAATGAAAGGAGAGTGAAATGGGTGCATCAATTTTTACGTTAGTGCTTGGCGTGTCCATTGCAGCTTTTTTCATGTGGACGTCCAACAACGGCCGCAAAGCCGATCGCGAACGCGATTGGGGCAAATGATTCGACGCAGCGCAAGCTGAGTCCAAAGACAAAGCCGCACCTTCCGGGGTGCGGTTTTTTTTCGACTTCTTTTTTTCTGACGCGCCCTCGGGCGCGTT
Organism: Caballeronia sp. GAWG2-1; assembly: GCF_023631405.1. Taxonomy (NCBI): domain Bacteria; kingdom Pseudomonadati; phylum Pseudomonadota; class Betaproteobacteria; order Burkholderiales; family Burkholderiaceae; genus Caballeronia; species Caballeronia sp. GAWG2-1. The sequence goes on along the minus strand of NZ_JALQDD010000045.1, from coordinate 67,428 downwards.
TTTCATTTCAGGAGCTGGTTATGTCTCAAGCAAACGCCGATGTGCTGTCGGGCGCTGTTAGCAACGGTATCACCGCCGATGGTGCAGTCGATCTCAAGTCAGTCGCCCGGCTGGACACCGACGGCAAGACGGTCGATCAGGTTTTCCAAGATCTGTGCCGCTTCGTGCGCGGAACGGAGCTCGAACCGGAGTGGCTTTGCCCCGCGAACCTGCAGGACGACCCTAACGAAGCCATGTACGGAGCGCGCCACAGCAGACCGTGGCCCGAGCCGTCGTCACACGACCGGATTTCCGTGTCTGTGTGCATCGGCAACTCGGAAGGGTGGATCGTTCATGTGGACTTCGTCAGCCGACCGCAGCTCAGCGACTCGCTCGACCGGACCTACGCGATCATGCCGTTGCTTCGCGCGAAGGTGTTTTCGACTGACCACGCGTGGTCGCTCGCGCGTCTGATCGCCCGTCTAATCGACGCGGCGTAATAGCTTCTCAACTCTTATCCGCGCCCGTTTTGGCGCACTTAACCCTTGCCGGGCATCGACCCGACAGGGAGCGATTGCCCGCAATTTTTCCGAGGCAATCGGCCATGTATCAGCTTTCCTTCTCGCGCTCCGCCCATTCCTTCCGTACGATGCTCGAAGTGCTCCGTTTCCTGCGAGACGACGCGAGCGTCGCAGCAGTTGACGCCGCGAAGATCGCGCTTACGTTCGTCAGCCACTCCGTATCGTCACTCGTTATAACGGCACGCTGACCGTTCGTCGGCCTGGAACGGCGACAAGCCTCTTCCTGTCGCTCATCGACGAGATCGACGCGGCCTACTTCAGACCGTCGTTCGCCGCGCTCGAAGCGTGGCAAATCCGGCGCCAGCACTGGCAACTGCTCTATCTGGCTTTTGATCTGGCACGCGAGCCGCTGTATTTGTTCTCCTCGGATCAGGTGGCGCAAGCCAACGAAGAGGCGGCTAAGAGCGGCCGTCGCGGGCTGGACCTGTTCGAGCTGCTGCAGGGCGAGTCCGAGCGTCGGTTCGGCTTTCGCTACGCCGGCCCGGTGCTGGACAATCGACAGTGCAACGGTCGGCACGAGGTTCATGTGGCCTACGCGCTCGCCGCGGGAAAGCCCGTTGCGCAGGCGGTGATCGATGACTACGCTTCGTTGTCGAAGTTCGATTCCGACTTGCAATGGGCCAAGCCGCTTCTAGCGGTGCCGGAGTTGCGTGGGGCGCTTCCGCTCGCGAAGCTCGTGCCGCTGGCAACGGTGATGCGTCATTCGAAGCAGGCCATCACCTCTGACAATGCGGCGCTGCTCGCGATGCTGATGGGTCTCGTGCCGAACTCGCCAACGACGGTCGAAGTCGACGACTTGCTGTACGCGAAGGGCATTCTCGAAGCGCATCCTTTGCCTGAGGCGTACTTGAAGCCCGTCGATGTCGGCCTGCCAACCTGCCAGTTCGCGGAAGTGTTGCGGCGTACGCTCGCCGACCGCGCGCGGGACAACCGGCTGGCGGAACTGGAGCAAGCACGCAAGTCGGGCAGTATCAGCGCACGCCGCTTCCAGCTCGACTCGCAACTGGCCCTTCTCGACCACGGCAGGCATACGCACACGTTCGCCAACGAGTTTGCGAAAGCAGTGCAGACGGCCGACATGTCCTATCTGCTCAGCATTCTGGACCGGCCAGACGACGCCAACCGCGCGACCAAGCAAGCGGTCCGCGAGGTGTTCGGCATCAAGCTCATCGGCGTTCGCGCCGCGGCTCGGTGTCGCGCCATCTTCCAACTGGCGGGGATGGACGCCACGCAGCAGGCAGAGTGGGAAGCGCTGTCGGTCTCGCAACGCGAGGCAAGGCGCGTCGCCCGCGAGGTTGCACGCGCTCGCGAGGCGGCCGAAATGTCGCGCATCCGCATGCAAGACGGTGCAGTCGTGACCGGTGCGCAATGGGTGGACAGGACGATCGCAGAAGGCTTCTCCGAGATCGTGAGCGTGCGGCAGGGCACTAGCGTGCGTTATGCGCTCGCTGACCCGGTTCGGCATTTGCAGGTATCGCTTCGCGCAAACGACGATACGCTCGCCTACGCGCGCGTGTCGCTTGAACAGCGCGCAAGCTGATTCTCTTTCGACCAACCCGGCCATCGTGCCGGGTTTTTTTTCACCGCTCGCGCAGACACGGCGGCTTAAGGCGCTATGAAATAGTGACCTTTCCACGGATTGACTGATCCCACGACCCCTACACTGCATCTATCACCCGCGTCACTGACGCATCGACCCAGCCGGCCACGAGCCGGCTTTTTCATATCTTGCCCCACAGGGACCACGTCCCTACGGGCGTAGTCTTTATGGGGCTTCTCTTTGGAAGCCATCATGAAAGTCACGCCCGCTCAACTCACCGAACTCCTCTCGCTGTACGTGCCGAAGCGTCTGCCGGTGCTCATCACTGGCCGCCCCGGCATCGGCAAGAGCGATATCGTCGAACAGACCGCGCATGCGACTGATCACGAACTGCTCATCAGTCACCCGGTTGTCGAGGATCCAACCGACTCGAAAGGGTTGCCGTTTCCCTCGCCCGATGGCGCGACCGCCAAGTTCCTGCCGTTCGGGGATTTGGAACGAGCGATGACTGCCAGACGACCGCTCATCTGGTTCCTGGACGACCTTGGGCAGGCCTCGCCCGCCGTGCAAGCCGCGAAGATGCAGTTGCTGCTCGCGCGGCGCGTCGGCGAGCACGTTCTGCCGCCGCAGGTCACGTTCCTCGCGGCCACGAACCGCCGCACGGACAACGCCGGTGTCTCCGGGATTCTCGATCCGGTGATCTCGCGTTTCGCCACGGTGGTAGAGCTGGAACCGACCATCGACGACTGGACGCAGTGGGCCGTGCGCGAAAACATCCCGCCGGCACTCATCGCGTTCCTGCGCTTCCGTCCGGACTTGCTGTCCGTGCAGAAGACGTCGCGCGATATCGAGAATGCACCGAGCCCGCGTAGCTGGGGGTTCGTGGCGAGAACCATGGAAGTAGTCCCCAAGCACCTGGAGCACATCTCCTACGCCGGTTCGGTGGGAGAGGGTGCCGCGACGGAACTGGTCGCGTTCCTCCAGATCTTCCGCGAGCTGCCGAATCCGGACGCGATTCTTCTCGCGCCCGACACGGCCATGATTCCGACGACGCCTTCGGCGTTGTACGCGATCGCGGCCGCGCTTGCCGCACGCGCGAACGAAAACAACTTCGATCGCGTCGTGCGCTACACCGAGCGTCTGATCGGTGAAGGGCACCGGGAGTTCGCGGCGCTGCTGGTGCGCGATGCAGTTCAGCGCACGCCGCAGATCCAGAACTCGTATGCCTTCATTGGCGCGCAAGGCGGAGAGATCGGCAAGATCATCCGCGGCGAGTAATCACGCAATACCCCTTTCTCAGCATCACCCATGTTGGCCCTGTCGCGTCTTCGGACGCACAGGGCCTTTTTTCTTGGCTTCATCCAATCCATTTCTACGAGGTTTTCTCATGGACATCACTTCCATTCAATCGAAGGTCATGCTTTGCTCCGTCACGATTTCTACCTGGGTCGCCCGCCGTTTCGACGGCAAGGTGACGCAGGAAGTCGAGAGCAAGCACCACGCGAAGGGCATCGGCAGATTCAACAAACGCCTGTTGCCCGAGCACGCGCCGAGCTTCGCAGAAGTCGTGACGCTCGCCGGCCGCATCCGCTCGTACTTCTACGACCACACCCTGAAGTACGACCAGTTGGGCGTGCGGCTGCTGCCGACGATGGTCTACATGAACTTCGCCGAAAAGATGCGCTCGTTGAAAGACGAGTTCGACTTGGCGGTCTCCGTGTTCCTGACCGACTACCTGAACTTGAAGGAGGCGGCTCGCGAAGAACTGAACGGACTTTTCAACGAGGCGGACTATCCGACCCTCGCTGAGCTGTCCACGAAGTTCGGCGTGAAGATGGCCGTTCTGCCGTTTCCCGACGCGAGCCAGTTCGGCGTCGAGCTTCCGGCGAATGTGCTCAACACGCTCAAGAGCGAACTGGACCAGCACGTTCTGGCCTCGATCACGACCGCGAACGAGGACCTGGTTCGGCGTCTGTACGAAGCCGTGTCGCAGATGGCTAACCGGCTGTATGCGACTGGCAACGTCCGATTGGACGTCGCCAACAACGTGCGGGAACTCTGCGCGTTGCTGCCGAAGCTCAACTTCGCGAACGACCCGCAGCTCACGCACATCCTCGAGCAGGCCAAGACGCATCTGGCCGTGCACACGGGGGCGGAGCTGAAGGACTCACGCGTGCTTCGTTCTCAGGTGGCCAGCAAGGCACAGGAGATCGAAGGGCTGATGGCCGCGTTCATGGGCATGCAGCCGGAGCCGACGGAGGTTGAATCGGCGGGTGCAAGCCAACTGCGCCTCGTCGCGTAAGGGGGCGTTATGGACCGCACCGATGTCGTACTGGGCAGTAGCGCGGTCCATCCGCGCATTGCCCGGCAGCGGACCGAGCTCGTCCTCTCGCAACCCTTCTTCGGGGCGCTCGCGCTCCGATTGAGCGTTCGCGAGGATCCGTCGACCAAGACGTTTTGGGTGGACGGCGAAACGCTAGGCTACAACCCGAAGTACATGGAATCGCTTAGCGACCTTGAAGTCAGGGGTGTCGTCGCGCACGAGGTGCTCCACGTGGCCAATGGCCACTGCTGGCGTCAAGGCGCGCGCGACCCCGACCGATGGAACGATGCCTGTGACTACGCGATCAACCCGATCGTCTTGTCGTCGGGCATGGTTCTGCCGAAAGGGGCGCTCGTCGATCCGCGCTATACGGGCAAGTCGGCCGAGGAGATCTACGGTTTGCTGACGCAGGAGGCGAAAGAAAAGCAGCAACAGCCGCCGCTGCAGCCGCAGCCGGGTCCGCAAGACCAGCAGCAGCCGAACGGCGGACAGGCTCCGAAGCTTGGTGGCGAGAACAGCACCGCGCCGGGACAGTCGCCCGCCGACCAGCCAGCGAAACCTGGCTCCTTTGGCGAAGTGCGGCCCTTCAACGGTCCGGACAAGCCGGTAAAGGAAGCGGAGTGGAAGGTTGCCGTCACGCAAGCCGCGAAAGCCGCCGCTATGCGCGGCAAGCTTCCCGGCGATCTGCAGGCGATGGCGGGCGAGGCAGTGCGGCCTGTCGTTGACTGGCGCGCGGTGCTGTATCGCTTCGCGCAGCAGTCGTCGCCGTCGGACTACAGCTTCGCAACGCCTAACCGCCGGTATCTGCATCTCGGGTTCTATCTGCCCGCGCTGCATACACCGGCGGTCGGCGACGCGGTCTTCGTGCGTGACTCGAGCGGTTCGGTGTTCGACGAGACGCAGGCGCAGTTTGACGCGGAGATCCTCGCGGTCTTCCATTCGTTGAAGCCCGCGCGCTTGATCGTGATGGATTGCGACACGCGCGTGACGCAGGTGCAGATCTTCGAGCGAGGCGACTCACCGGAGATCAAGCCCGTGCGTGGTGGCGGCGGGACGGCGTTCGTCGACCCGTTCAATCGAGTCGCGGAAGACGGTATGAACCCTGCCTTTCTGGTCTATCTGACAGATATGGTTGGGCGCTTCCCGACTGTCGCGCCGCACTACCCGGTGCTGTGGGCATCGACCACGCCACTGACGCGCGCCCGCAAGGCACCGTTTGGCGAGACGATGGAGGTGATCTGCTAGAACCCGGCTAAGCCGGACATCCCTTGAAAAAAAGCCCGGCGATTTTGCCGGGCTTTTTTTCGACTGCGCGCATGCTTAGGCCGGGCGTTTCTGCAGCGGCTGGTACGCCTCGCCGCCCTTGAACCGCTCTAGACGGTCGCTCGCCGTGGTCAGCGCGCCGAGCGTCGCGCTATGCAGTTGCCGGTCGTACATGGTGACGATCACAGCCAGCAGCGCGAAGGCTGACTCGGACGACACACCCCACGTTCCTGTGCGCCGGCCACCGTCAAACACTTCAGCCATTGCTCGGTCTGCCGCCAGCAGCGATTCGTGCGAAAACTCGCCGTGGCCCGCCTCGCTGAGAAACTTGCCGAGCAACACGACTTCGGTGATGTGCTGCGCGGGGCCAATGTGGTCGCAGGCGCCGCGGATCGCTTCCAACGATAGGTGGGCACGCAGCGCAAGGTCATCGGCGACGGCACGCGGGATCGGAAGCAGTTGCGCCTTGGTGAGGCGCGCACGAGCCGCTTGAGCGGAGCGTTGGAAGGGAAGGGTGCGAGACATAGCAAACGTTTGATTGACTGCCCGTATTAACGATCTTCCCACGCCGGTTCTGAAGGGCTAACGGTGCGCGCGCGCTGGAAACGCTCGACAAAAGCGATCGCGCGCTCGCATTGATCCGCGTCGAGCGTATGGATTGAGCATTTCTCCGCATCCGCCCCGATCTCGGCCGCCAGCCATTTCATCGCTTTGGCGCGCGCCTCAAATACGTTGCACCCATCGCGCCGGACCTTCGCCGCAATCAGCGGCTCGAGCGCCGCGTGGAGCTTCGCCTTTAGGTCGCGCAGGGGGGCGTCGGCGAGACGGCCGAGCGGTACGTGGCGGGTGCTGCGCGGAAACACGCCGACCCACGCCTGGCAGTCCGCGCAAAGCCACAATGAGCTGTGATCGTCGCGGTAAGGGTAGGCGTCGTCACCGGCGCGCACGAGCGTCGCGGGCGTGCCGCAGTAGTCGCAATTGGGGTGGGGAAGCGGTTTGACTGGTTTTCCGACGCGCATCGCCGAGAACTCCGGGCGGGAATCTTAGATATTAGCAAGTCGGCATGCACTGCCATGCAGCCACGGCGTTTCATAATCTAAAAAGCGTGCCGAATAGGGGGGGATGTGCATATTCGGCACGTTTTGTAACAGAGATTTTTTCCTTTGATTTCAGTAACCTAGGAAAAAGACCAACCGAGACGGGACACTCTCCGGAGAGCGTTGGTCACCTGCCTCGTGAAAAGTAGCGCCCGATTTCCTCCGTTACAGTCGCGGAGATATCGCCGCAGTCGCCGCAAAGCTGCTCAATTTGACGCCTCTTTCGCTGCCTGCGCACGTTTGCCAACGCCAACAATAGCCGACATGTTAGATCGCCCGCAAAGCATCGCATGTCCGAGTCTGCCGACAATCACATCCTAAAGCTGCGCCCCCTTGAAGCTGAAGCCGTGCGCATGTTCTTCCATGCGCTTTCGCCGCTGCGCGAATTGCTCGACTCCCCCGACCTGGCGGAAATCATGATCAACGATTACCGCAACGTCTGGGTGGAGCGTCGCGGCGTGATGACGCGCGAGAACATCGACCTGCGCCCCGAACAACTCGAGGGCGCAATCCACTCGCTCGCATCGTCCGTTGAGAAGTCGGCGAAAGCGGGCAGCGACAAGGGCATCATCAATGCCGGTCATCAGAACTTGCGTATCGCAGCGGTCATGAGCCCGACGTCGATCGACGGGCACGCGCTGAGCATCCGGAAGCACCGCGAATCGAAGCTGACGCTGTCGGACTACGTGAACTTGGGGGCGTTCTCGGCAGCCAACGCGCGACCGGAACACGCGGAAGCCATTCACTTCGAGGAAGGCATTGAGGATGAAGCGCTCATGCGCGCGCTCGTCGCGCTCGTTCAGTCGCGCAAGAACGTGCTCGTCGCCGGCGGCACGTCGGCGGGTAAGACGACGTTCCTCAATGCACTGATCGAACAGATTCCGTCCGACCAGCGGGTCATCTCCATCGAGGACACGATGGAACTGAAGCTGCACGTGCCCAACCGCGTGCGGCTGCTCTCAAACGCCGACACCAACGTGACGACGCAACTGCTCGTCGTGCTGTGCCTGCGCTTTCGCCCCGACCGCATCATCGTTGGTGAAGTGCGCGGTGGCGAAGCGTATGACCTGCTGCAGGCGCTCAACACCGGCCACGACGGCGGTCTCGCCTCCATTCACGCGAACAACGGGCGCACTGCGTTGAGCCGCCTGGAATCGCTCGCCATGCTCGGCATCCCGACCGGATCGCGGTGGGAGCTGGAAGACATGCGCAAAAACATCGCTGACTGTTTCAACTACGTCGTGCATTTCAAGCGCACCGGCGAGATGCGGCACGTCTCCGAAATCCTCGAAATCCGGGGATTCAAAAACAACGATTACGACCTACAACGCGTTTTTTAACGGGAGCATCAAATGAAGGGCAAGAAGGTAATGAATAGAGCCGCCACGGTCGCGAAGCATCTGCGCCCGGGCAAGTCGATGTTGGTCGGCGCGCTGCTAAGCGTCGTGTCGGTCGCCGCGATGGCAGCGGGGGATTTTTCCAACCTGACGGGCCTGACGGACATCATCTGCACGATCAGCAACTTGATCAGCGGCCCGTACCTGTACGGCATCGGCATCGTGCTGATCACGCTCGGCGGTGTCGCAGTCGCGAACTCGGAAAGCAATATCGCCAAGACGTTTTCGGTGGTACTGGTCGGCCTCGGTATTGCGTCGGTCGCCGTGCCGATCATGCAGAGCCACTTTCACATGGCTAACGCCTGCTGATATGCGCCAGCACAAGGTTAGTCGAGGCCTGTCGTTGCCGCGCCAAATGGGCGGCGCAGACCGGGGACTCGCCATTTTCAACGGGACGATGACGGCGCTGCTCACCTACACGAGCTGGACCCCAGGATTTCTCATTGTCGGCGTGGTGGTGCACGTGTTCTTGCGCTGGAAAAGCTCGACTGACCCGTGGTGGCGAATCGTGATGCTGGTGTACAACCGCTACCCGGACGTCTATGAGCCGGGGCCGAGCAGCCGTTTTAGCGCACGCTTCAAGCGACCCTACGGTTTTGACCAGGACTTGCCATGCTGAAATCGATGTTCACCAAGCGCGCGGTGCAGGAAATCGCGCCGTGGGCGACGATGGTCACGCCCGAACTGGTGCTCAATAAGGACGGGTCGTTGCTGACTGTGTTCGAGTTTGAAGGCATCGACGCCGATTCGCCTAATCCGGGCGACATCACGGCCGCCCGCGACAATCTCGACCACGCATGCCGCAACTTCGATCACCGCGTGACCGCGTGGTGGCGCATGTCGCACCGGCGCGTGCGCGGAGGCATGGACGGCACGTTCGCGTCCGAAGCCGATGCGCGCGTCGACGCGATCAATCAAGCGATCATTGGCAGCGGCAAGTACTTCAAAAACTCGCACTCGCTCGCGCTGGCGTTCACGCCTGAAACCGGCATCTCGCGGATCTTCGACAAGATCAGCTATCACATGACGGTCGGCGGCAAGAATTTGGCTGTCGCGATGTTCGAAGCGGCGAAAGACACGATCCTCGCACGCAGTGCCTTCGCGTTCGACCTGACCAAGATCCAGAACGAGATCAAGCGGTTCGAGTCGGTGATCGACGGATTCGTCGGCGGCGTCACGCGCCTGAAGATGAAGCGGCTGCAACTCCAGAACGCGTTGTCGTTCCTGCACCAACGCGCGAACCCATCGTCGCCAAAACGCCGCGTACGTTATCCGGTCACGATGCTCGACACCCACCTGACCGAATCGGAAGTCACGATCGGCGCGACCGAATTGATGTTCGAATCGGCGCACGGCAAGGTGTACGCGCGCATCATCGGCATCAAGGAATGGATGGGCTTTCAGGAGGCGGCGCTCGACGTGCTCTCGCAGGTGGACGCGGAGCTGGATGTCTGCGTGATGTTCCGGTTCCTCGACACGTCGCGGGCGAGCGCGTACATCAAAAAAATTCGCGGCTTCTACAAGGTCGCGGCCTTCAATCCCGTCGCGATCCTCAAGCAGTGGGCAACGAAGGAAGAGCAGAAAAACGACGAAGGCCGTGAGATCTTGGCGAAGGAGGCGGGTGACGCGCTCGCAAAGCTAGACGCCGAAGGCCAGCAGTACGGCTTCGCCAATATTTCGGTGGTCGTTTATGGGAGCACGCCGGAAGAGTGTGAGGACGCGACGCGTCAGGTGGTCGGCGTCATCGGCAACGCGGGGTTTGGCGTGATTCTCGAGAAGACGAACCTGTTCGCCTCGTGGAGCGCGACGCTTCCGGGTCGCTGGGATCAGCAAAAGCGCCTGCAGTTCGTTGAGACGCCCGCCGTCTCCGACATCGCCCCGCTTTGCAGTGTGGGCGAGGGTTCGAAGGTCAACGAATGGCTGACGCAGCAGTCCGGCACGAAAACCGGCCCGCTTACGTGCCTGCCGACCCGCCATCGCACCCTGCAGTATTTCGACTTGCACCATCCGGGGGGTAAGGCGCACACACTCGTCGTTGGTCCGATCGGCGCGGGCAAGTCGGTGTTTTTGAATTACCTGATGACGCAGACGGGCCGCCACGGCGCGCGCCGTATCCGCTTCGACAAGGACCGATCAACCCGTATCCCGACACTGCTCGGCGGCGGCCGGTTCATCGATGCCACGGGGCGCTTCGAGGCCGCAACCTCGGTCAATCCGCTTTCGCTGATCGGTGAGCAGAAGCACTGGTCGTACGTTGCCGATTGGGTGCAGCTTGCCATCGAGGGCGAGGACTATACCTGCACGCCGCAGCAGCAGACCGAAATCTACGACCGGATCAAGACGTTGGCGCTCGGCTTCCCGGCTGAGAAGTGGCGCTTGTCGAGCTTGATCACGCTGCTGCCCGCGGATCTGCGCGAGCGGTTGCAGGTGTGGACGGAAGGCAATAAGAACGGCAAGTTTTTCGACCACGCCGAAGACGGCTTCGCCATATCCGACGACCTGTCGATCGAGATGGGCGACCTGTTCCAGAACTTCCCGGTGGCCGCCGCGTTGTTCATGGACTACGCGTTCTACCGGATCGCGCAGATTCTCGACGGCAAGCGCTACACGGTGATCGAGATCGAGGAGGCGGGCTTCTTCTTCACCTATCCGAAGTTCTATGCGCGCCTCGAAATCTGGGCGGTGACGATCCGAAAGCTCAACGCGGCGCTGGTGATGGCCACGCAGTCGCTTGGGCAGTTGGCACGCGTCCCGAACTTCGAGATTCTGAAAGAGAACATTCCGAACATCATCTATCTGCCAAACAGCGACGCGATCAACAACCAAGGCTTGTACAGCGAAGTGTTTGGTCTGACGCAGCACCAGATCAAGATGATTTCCGACGCGGTGCCAAACCGCGACTACCTGTGGGTGACGGCGAAACAAAGCCGAATGCTGCAGGCCCAGTTTCCTAAGGAGGCGCTCGCCTACCTGCGCTCGGATGGTCGCGCGCAGGCGCTCCTCGACAAGCACGTCAAGTCCGGCAGCCCACAGTGGCAGGAGGAGTACGTGCGCGACGTACTCGTCAACGCTTAACGCTTTATCCGCAAGGTACCGCCATGATGAAAAAAATGCTCCGCTGCATCGCAGCCACCGGCGTGCTCACGCTCGGGTTTGTGCAACACGCCAACGCGAACATGCCGGTGTTCGATGCGTCCAACTTCATTCAGAACACGATGACAGCCGCGGCCGCCGTGAAGGGTGAGGTTTATCAGGATTCGAACCTCGTCTATCAGTACCAGATGATGCTCAACCAGCTCAAGCAGGCGACCAACCTCGATCCGTCCGCGATGCTGGCACAGTTCAGAAGCATCACGAGCGATATTTCGAGCCTCAGCAAGTACACCGACGCTTTGAAGGATTTGTACGGTGGCCTGCAAAGCAACGCGGAGTACGCGAGCAAGGTCCAGGCTCTTATCACGCAGTCGGGCAAGACGCCGGAGCAGTGGTTCACGGACCAGAACACGCTGCTTCAGAACAACGACAAGACGGCCAAGCAACTCTTCCAGCAGGGCAACGACGTCATATCGCACGTCAGCACGCTCGCCAAGCGCCGGCAAGAAATTCAGGACCAGCTGAGCATGTCGCCGACGATGGAAGCCACCGCACAGTTGACCACGCACATGCTGGACATCATCTCCAGTCAGAACAGCGACCTTCTGACGATGATGGCAGCCAAGCAGCGAAGCGATGCCGTGAAGGATTCGGCGACGATCGTAGATCAGCAGGCGAACAATGCGGCGCAAGCGTCTCTCAAAGCTAAGCAGGACCAGCAGCGCGCTGCCTTCGACGCTCAAATCGGGTCGTCAAAAGTACTGGGGCAGTGATGGCACAATCATTAATGGGTACGCTGAGGACGGTTGTCCTGCTCCTGGCAACGATCGTCGCCATGGTGATCTTCCAGACTGGCGCGTTCGCGCAAGCGGCTAACGCTTCGCCAAGTTCTGCGACGGACGCTGGAACAGCGGCGCTTGCCAGTCCGGACGGCGACTTCGGCAAGGGCGCACAGACGGCCGTCACGCAAATCGATTCGCTAGTAGGCAATTTGATACCCAACGCGATAACTGCGAGTTCTGGCGTGATGGACGAGGCGAACAAGTTCGCTTGGGGTTTGGGCGTCATCTCGCTGGTCCTCGTCGGCGTTCGATTCGCCGGCACCCATCATCCGATCTCTGCCTGGGTCAATTTATTCGAGGAGGTCGCTGTACTTGGCATCTTCGTCGCGCTCTACCTCGGCTACACGTCGAGTGCGAGCGGGTTCTGGACATGGTTCAAGGATCTGGCAGCACATATCAGTGGCGCGTCCGATTCCTCGACGGGTGGCCAGATGGCGCACTTGGCAGGCGTCATCTTTGACGGGCTAAAGGAAAAGCTGAAGTCAATTAGGATTTTGAATATTCCAGCGGTCCTGTCTGATGCGGCGGTCATGTTGCTCGCCGCGTTCTTCATGTGCTTGGCGGCGATCGTCTTCATCTACTACTCGGCAGTAGGGCAGATTCAATCGGCTATTGGGATCGTGCTGGGGCCAATCGCGATCGCTCTCGCTTTTTCGTCCTACACCCGCAACTACTTTGTCAAGTGGCTGGACTGGATGATCAGCGCCGGAATGTATGTCGTCGTCGTTGCGATCTTGATGAAACTTGTCGGATCCTCAATCGGCGACGCGGTGTCGAAGGCGTCTGGCGTTGGTGGTGCAACAACGGTGAACGCGATGTACGTTTTTAATCTGGCGATATTTATCCTTTTGTTGTCGCTCGAGATTCCGAAGCTTGCGGCGATCTTTGGCGGCGGCGCAAGCGCAACTGGCACTGCGGCGCTGAAGTTGGCGAAGGGTTTCATTCCATGATCGCCGCTCACCAAGCAATCCTCGCCGAGGACCTATTCGCTACGCACCTGAAGCGCATTGAGCTTGTTCGTCAATGCGCAAACGAGAGCACTGAAACGGAATTCGCGCGTAAGTGGCTTGCAGTGTTACGCCGCTGCGCGAATTGGTTTTCGTCTATGCCACTGACGCCCGAGTTGCATTGCGAGCCCGGCGGTGCATTCCGCGCGACGATTGAATCGACGTTCTATGCCATGCGGCTTGCCGGTGGGCAGAAGTTTGCGGCCGATCTCACGTCCGACAAGCGTCGCCGGCTCGAGCCGCAATATAACTACGCCGTGTTCCTGGCCGCCGCATGCTCGCTGCTTGACGAGCCGTTTCGCCACTTCGAGATGGTGCGGCTTTCGGACCGCACCAAGTGGAATCCGGCGGCGCACGGGTCGTTCGGCACGTGGATCGGAACCGGTCAGTTCGCCGTTGAGCGGCGCGTGACGCCACTGAAGAATGAGCGCATGCGCACGGCCATGTTTGCCCAGACCGTCATCACGCCAGAGCTGCTCTCAGGGTTCGACACCGCGGTGTTGGACGACCTCTTCAATGCGATAAATCCCGAGCGCAGCCCGCAAGGGTTCGAACCCCTCGTCCACAAGGTAGTGCGGCAGGCCATGGACGTTGCGGTCGACTTCGAGCGCAAGGCTCAACGCGCCGTGTTCGCGCCGGTGAAGTATGACGTTCCCTCAGCCGTGCACGTCGCGCTCGCGCTTGAGCCGCAGTTCGTCGCGACGCCCGCCCCGGCCAGTATCGATTCGTCCGTCGAGCAGGGACAGACGGCCGCGACGGTCGCGCCCGTACCGCCGGCGACTACCTCAGAGCCGCAGTCTGCCGTTGTTGGAGCAACGGCCGCGTCGGAGCAGCAGGCAAGCGCCTCTGCGCCGAAGTTCTCTCAGTCGTTGCTCGATGCGTTGGAGCGCAGCGAAGCACAGGCCGCTGGTGCGGCTGCGGCTGAGCCCTCGACCGGCCCGAGCACGCCTGCGTCGCGCCCGGCGCCGATCGACCCTGCCGCAGCGCGTCCAGCAAGGTCCAATGCAAACAGGGTTGGGCCGTCTGACGAAGAATTGACGGAACTCCTGGGACCCGGCGCTGCCATGCTGAAAGAGTTTTTCAAAGCCCTTGCTGGCGACGTGGCGACCGGAAAGGCGGAAGTGACGTGGGAAGAAAAGGGGTTGGCCGTCAAGAAGCGGCTCGTCGGCGGATACGGCATCACGAGCGATACCCTTGTCGAACAACTCAAGAAGCGCAGCCTCCTCATGCGCGCACACGGCAATGACATCTGCATTGTCGAGCGCGCCGGACGTCTCATCGTGGAGCGACCCGCGGCATGAATTACGTCAATCACTTCCGTCCGATCTATGAGTTTCGACCGTTTCTCGTTTGGCCCATCGTCATCGTTGGCATCTTAGTCTCAGGGATGCCCTACGGCTGGGCGTTTGCGCTAGCCGGCGCGGTGCTACTGTCCATCCGCGCGCTTCAGATATGGAAGGCGCTGAGCTTTCGTATGGCCATCTCAACGAAATGGCTGAGCAAGATTCGAATCGAAAAGCTCCTTGCCACGCAGAACGCGATGCGGAAAAAAGCTGACTCGATGTATCTGGGCATCGGATACGAGTGGACGCAGAAGCATACCCAGATTGCCCACGAAATCCTCCGGATGCCGGTAACCGATATTCCGTCGTTGCCGAAGTGGCTGTCCAAGACCGAGACCGGCAGGACCGTGGAGGCGCGCATTGAGCGGCTATTCGGCCCGCGGGACAGCATTCCCGACCGCATGCCGCAGGGATCGTCCTGGATCCACGGTATGGAACAGCAGAAGGTCGAGGTGCCGTTTCACTATAAGGCGATGGGCGGTCACACGCTGGTGGCGGGCACGACTGGCGCGGGAAAGACCCGCACCTACGAAGTCATCTCCACGCAGGTGATCCACAACGCAAAGGACGTCCTGATCATCGTTGACCCGAAGAACGATGACGAGTGGAAGAAGCGCGTGGAAAAGGAATGCGCGCGCACCGGCCGCAAGTTCCTGTACTTCAATCAGGCTAAGCCCCATGAGTCGATGCGCCTGAATCCCCTTGAGAACTGGTCGCAGCCGTCGGAAATTCCGTCGCGCATCGCGCAGTTGATGGAAGAAGGCCAGTTCCGTGACTTCGCGTTTCTCTTTATCGACCGCGCCGTGAAAGGGGAGCTGTATGTCGGCGACAAGCCCAATTTGCACTCGATTCTCAAATACGCACAGTCAGGCATCGGCAATTTGCTCGACCGTGGGCTCCGACGATTCTTTATCGAAAACGGCCTGACCGATTGGGAAGAACTGACCGTAACGGCGACGGTAAAAGACGCGCAGCGTCGCAACGACGTTTCGATGATTGACGGGATGGTGAAGTTGTATCTCGACCGCTTTGCCGCTCACGACCGAGGGCACGAGACGATCGATGGGTTGATCGCCACGCACACCCACGACCGCGAGCACTACATGAAAATCATCGCGTCGGCGTTGCCGCTGCTTCAAATGCTCGCGACAGGCGAAACCGGCCTGATGCTCGCGCCTAAGGCGGATGACTTCGAGGACGACCGCGAAATATGGGACATCGACAAGATCATCAAGCAGAAGGCGGTCTTGTACATGGGGCTCGACTCGCTGTCGAACAACATCGTCCAGAAGGCAATCGCGTCCATGGCATTGTCGGACGTCGCGGCCGTCTGCGGCGCCATCTACAACTTCTATGCAGAGAAGCCTGACGTCGTGCTCATTATCGACGAGATCGCCGAGGCCATCAACGAGCAGGTTATTCAAATCCTGAACAAGGGACGCGGGGCAGGGTTCAAGGCGTTCGTCGCGTTCCAGGCGCGTGCGGACCTCGAAGCGAAACTCGGAAACGCAGCGAAAATGCTGCAGGTTTTGGGCAACCTCAATAACCAGGTGGTGCTTAGACTAGAGGACTCAGATACAGCTAAGTGGTTCTCGGACAAGGTCGGAGAGACTGCTATCCGGGTGGTGAACGTGTCCAACAGCACCAATACCACGACTGAGGCGCATGCGCTCGAATTCAGTGGCTCTCAGTCCCGGTCCATTCAGTTGGAGAAGGTGCCACTCATTCCGGTGAAGCTGCTTCACAGTTTGCCGAATCTGCAGTACTTCATGCGCATCTCTGGCGGTGCCGTGTATCAGGGTCGAATTCCTATCATCGAAGGCTAAAACACAAGTTATGTCCGCTGCATATAAAAACATCATTCGCGATCACAAGCTCTCGCACAGGTTGGTTGCGGTCTTCAATGTCGCACCGGAGCTGGAGCTCGCGTGCTCGCGTGTGGCCGACTTCATCGGGGAGCGGTTTATGGGAGACAAAGGGCCGCTGGCTGCGGAGATGATCGAGTCGGCGCTAGATGGTTTCCGGCGCGCGAAGCGCACGGGTGACCAGCACATCGCGTTCATGCAGGGCTTGTTCGAACCGTCGAAAGCGCTGTACGCCCGCCGGCTTGTCGCGCGGTTTGGCGACAAGGTATCGGTGTGGTGCCCGATGGTCGAGGCGATTCCCGCGTTCGAAGCGCGCCATTTCGAGTACCAGTTCGAGATGGTCGATGAGCGTTGTCCGGACGAGATCACTGAGCGCACCGCCGCGTTTCAGCTCGCCGCACGCGTGCTTCAAGGAGAAGCCTTCCGCCGTTACTTCGAGGAATACGATGTCGCTCACCGTTACGATCATAGCGAAGCTGTCGGGAGTTGAGCCGCGCACGGCTCAGCGGGCGCGCGACACTGCCGCCGCCTTTGACGGCGACGTCAATGCAGCGGTGCCCGAGGAATTCACTTACGGCGCGGGCGCCCGGTGCTATGCGTTGGCGACAATCGCCGAATTCCGCCCTGCGCTGTTCTGGGGCGGACTGATGGCACTCGTCGCGGTGCCCGCCCTCTTGCTAGTCAAGGTGCTACATGGCTAGTCGATTCGGTTCGCACATCAAGGTGTGGTTTCTGCTCGTGCCGGTGCTTGCCATCGCCGTCATGCCGGCGATCCCGGAGCGCAAGCTATTCGAAGTGCCAGAAGCGGAAACACATTCTCTCGTTGAGTCAGTCGGGCAGGACCGGGTCGACCGCGCGATGCGTAGCGCCAACGACGAGTTCCGCCGTGCTTTTGTCGATAGCGGGCTGCTGCACCGCACGCTGAATGCCTCGGGAAAGGTAGGCGGCTTGGACGACGGCGGGTTCTCATCGTTCGCACATACGTGGACCGAAAACTTCTGGCTGCTGGTTTACCGGATGCTGTTCCGCGCGATGGTTATGAAGATGTGGATCATCGGGACGCTGCTTTTTGCGATCGGCATGTTCATCGACGGTGCGGCGCGGAGGAAGATCAAAGCGTCGGCAGCGGGCTTCGTGAGTCCCTTGTCTTTCCATCTGGCAGGCCACGGGTTGCTGCTCGTGACCGGCACGCTGTTCGCGGTGCTGGTAGTTCCGTTGCCTGTCTTGGTCGGGTATTGGGTCGCCGTTGCTGCGCTCCTCGGAGCTCTCCTGTGGAAAGCGGCCGAGTCCTTCCAGTCGTCGAGATAGGGAAAACGTCGCACGACTCGTTAGCAGTTCGACAAACAAATTGCTTCATCTCCCTCTAGGCAACGCTACCCGGATAGCGTTGCCTTTGTTTTTTCCGCCTTCGTCTTCGCTTCCAGCCTAGAGCGCGCCAATAATTCGGTGAAAGGCGCTCTAAATAGCCACCGTTTCGCGCTTTCGCACGCTGCCACCGCCGCAACAATGTTGAATATGGGCAACGCGCTTTGCTTGCCTGATCCCCAACGATGAAACGGGACCGATGCGGTCCAGGAGAAACGGCGAATGAGCACGGTTGTCGAACCCGGTAGTGAAGAGAAGGTCGCGCTTAGCGCACTTGAACAAGGTACGGCCGACGCGCCGCTCACGACCGACGGCGCGGACGACGGCGAGCTCGAGCGCGAGTTGACTCAGATGGAGGCCGACGCAGACCGCCTTCAGAAGGAAGGCGTTATCTCAAACGACGACGCCGACATGAAGCGTGCGGAAGTCGCCAAGACGCGCAAGCTCTTCCGCGATCTGCCTGCCGCTGAGCGTATCTCGATCATCAAGCGCCGCCGTGAAATCGGTCGTCAGTTGCTGGACCGCCAGCTTTCCGGTGCGGCAGTCGTGACCGCCCGCGTGCGTCTGAACCATACGCGCCTGAAGCCGCTATTCGAACAATGGTGGCCGTACATCAACCGCATGAGCATCAACATGCAGCGTTTTGGCCGCTCGACGTTCGGCGAGAACGACAAGGAAGTCGTCAACAGCGCGCTCGAAAAGCTGCTCGCGGGCATCGAGAGCTACGTGGAAGAGCAACTGCGCGTAGCCGAAGGCTTCCGCCAGCAAAAGGAAGCGGAGCTTCGGGCCAACAAGGAATTTGTGTTCGAGCCGACGATCCCGATGCCCGCGATGGACATCGAAGTCGAGGCATATTCGCGCTTTGCGATGCGCGTGCTGGGCGTCATCATGAAGTTCGACCGCGCGATGGATCACTTCGATTTCATGGTCTGGAACGGCATCCGGGATCAGTCGGACGTCGACGATGAAGCCGTCAACTTCCTCAAGCGCTTCAACCCGCTTGGCATTCGCGGGTACATGACGCACCTGAAGCTGATGACGACGGTCCGCGGCAACTAAGGAGGCGCGATGCTGGACGAACTCAATCCCCAGCAACGGGAAGTCGCCCAGTTGCGCCAGCATTGCGTGGCGATCGCCTGCCCCGGCGCGGGCAAGACGAAAACGATCGCCACGAAAGCAGCCCTGCTGCTACAAGACAGCGCCGCGACGGTAGGCGCCGTCACTTTCTCCAAGGACGCCGCGCTCGAACTGCGTGAGCGAATCCTGGCTGCCGCCGGCGAGTCGGCGAAGAAGCGGCTGATCGCCGGTACCTTTCATTCGCTCGCTTTCAAGCAACTGAAACGCCCTGGCGCGCGGCCACTTGATATCGCCTCCGATGGCGACCGGCTTGGCCTGCTGATCCGCGTGATGCAGGAACTCGGCCGCGACGGAAAGGCAGAAGACGTCATTCCAACGATCGAGAAGATCAAAACCAATTTTGGTCGGTGCGACCCGGATACTGCCGACGGCGAGCTATATCACGCCTATCAGGACGCGCTTGCTCGTAACGGCAAGATCGATTTCCAGGACATGCTGCGCCTCGCTGTGGAGGGGATGGAGCAGGGCACGATTGCCCCATACGCGTTCACCTATCTGCTCGTTGACGAGTTTCAGGATACCGACCCGCTGCAGTACCGGTGGATCGAGCTTCATGCGAAGGCGGGTTCGGTCGTGACGGTCGTCGGCGACGATGACCAGAGCATCTACGCGTTTCGTGAGGCGCTGGGCTATCGGGGCATGGAGTCGTTCATCCAGTCGTTCGCGGCAAAGCCCGTCGTCTTGGGCAGCAACTACCGGTGCCGCGCAGAGATTCTGGGCGCAGCGGACCGGGTGATTCGGAATAACGCCGACCGCATCGCAAAAGTGCTGCGTGCGGAAAAGGGCTCCGGCGGTACTGTGCAAACGTCTCGCCATCCAGATGAGTATGAGGAGGCAACCGCGGCGGTCGAGGTGCTCGGGCCGTTGCTCGCGAAAGGGCAGTCGTGCGCGATCCTGGCGCGCACCAACCGCATACTGGATCCGCTCGAGTCCGTTTGCCGCTCGCATGGCATCAAGTACTACCGGGCATCGGGCGCGTCCGTCCTTAGCCGCCCGGAGGGCGCGCTGATGTGCAACCTGCTTGAAATCGTTGAGCGAATCAAAGACACCGGCCTCGATGCGGTCTTGGCGCACCTCGGGCTTACCGCCCAACAGCTACGCGCCCTCCACGCGGACATGGGTGCGGAACTGACGCAGAAGGGGCGGGCGGAGTTGGTTGATCTCGGGCTGCCCGAGGACGTGGCGACGAACTATCGCGAGTTCATGAAGCGGCTCGCTGAATGGCAAAGCCTGTGCGATCGCAAGTTCTATTCGCTGACGCTCTCGGGCGTCGCCGAGTGGATGTTGAAGTACGCGAAGAAGGATTCCGCACTCCGCGCAATTCAAGCGACGAACGACGTCTTGTCGCGCCTGTCAGGCAGCTTCGCTGAGCGGCTGCTGTTCCTGCGCCAGGACAACAATGAGCCGACCCCGGGCGCGCTTATCCTGACGACGATGCACAGTTCAAAAGGGCTGGAATGGGACCATGTCTGGATGGCGCGCAGCGAGGAGTCGATCGTGCCGGACCCGAAGTCCACTGAACCGGAGGAGCGGCGCTTGTTCTACGTTGCAATGACGCGTGCGAGAGAGTCGCTCATGATCTCAGGGACGGCGAAGAACTTGGAGTCCCGGTTTGTCGTTGAGGCGCAGCTCAATCAGAGCGCAATCGCGGCCTAACTCCACACTGCAGAGCCCCGTTTGCTGGACGCATTTGAACGATGGGTGGTTGGATCTCGATGCGCACAAAGCGAGCCTCGGCCGGCTTTCACATCAAGAAAAACGTGCCGAATAAGGGGGATGTGCATATTCGGCACGCTTTGTAACACGCCATTTGTGCTTCAAAATTAAGGCACTAGCCGGATGCTCAAATCAAACGGGACACTCTCCGGAGAGCGTCTCCCAGTTCCTATTGCGCGAGGTCGACCGGCAGCATGAAAGCAAAAAAGCCCGCTCAAGGCGGGCCTTGGGGCTTTCTTGCAACAAAGATTCAGAGGCAAGGCCGCAGACGTGCCTAACCTGAAATCTCTTACTTCTCCGCCGCGTCTACCTTCGCATCAGCGGCCTTCTTGTTGGCGTCGTTCTCGCGCGCTTCCGCTTTCAGCATGCCGTCAATGACAAAAGCCCATGATTTGGATCCGATCGAGGCGCGACATTAGTTCACAGCGGCGGCGCAGACGGAGTCGACATTGCTAGCGCTTGCGTTGCAGAGCGCGTTTATACCTTGCGACGGACTGGTAAGCGGGTCGATTCCAATGAGGCGTGTCGACGGGCATCGACTGGCTATTTACGAGTCGTCCGGTATCGAGCATGCAGAAGCAGTGGCCTTCGAAAGCAGCCTCTTGGGCCGCCGCGTCCCACGTCACGGTGAGGAAATCGAAGATCGGGTCAATCGGTTTCATGGTCGGGGTTCTTAGAGACTTTGACCCGCTATCGGCAAATCATGGGGCTTATAGAGGCTCAGGCCATTGCGCGGGAGAGCTCTGTCACATTTGACTCCGCGCGTTCGTGGCCTTTCACGTCGTCCAGGCGCGGACCGGCGATAGGCCCTTCGTCTGGTGTGGAATCGGCCTCGATCGTCAGCATTCTGGCGACGCGCTTCAGCGTGCCGTTCAAAGACGCACGCGGACCAAGGCGGATGGTGCTGGAGTAGAAGATGTCGCCCGAGACTTGGCCATTGATTTCCAGCGAGCCCCGAGCGTGCACATCCCCGTCGACGCGCCCGTCAATGCGAACGTGCTCGCCCTGCGCGGAGCCTTTTACGAGTCCGCCTTCGCCGATGTGCAGCAGACCCTGCGTCGAGATGATGCCGCCATCGAGCAAGCCGAAGAACGAAATGCCGTGATCCACGACCATGTCGCCGGTGATCGCGCAGCCGCGCGCAATAAGCGTGATATTCAGTTCGGTTTTCATGGTGTCGATTCCTTAAAACATTTGCACTTCGTTCGTCCCGCCGCGGTTCGCAGGCGCTGACTTCTTGCTTGCAGCCGACGCGGTGTCGCCATCGCTTACCTGCTCATCCCGCGAATGCGAGCGATGACGGTTGCTGTGCGTACGGGCCGGTGTCGCGTGTTGTTGCGACGCTTGTTCCTCGGCGGCAGGCTGCGCCGCAGCTTGCGCGGGCGGCACTGACGCCACGGGCTGAGTGGGAGCCTGGCTAGCCACCTCTGCCTCGCGACGCGTTTGATGAATAGGCGAGGCAGCCGCGCGTTGCACATCGTTCGAGACAGGAGGAACGGCCTTGCTGGCGGCCGTGCTTGCTGCGCTCGCTGCCGGGCCGCTCGTTGTACCCAGCGAATTCTTGAACTGGTCAGCCGTCAGACCGATTGGGGAAGCCGCAGCAACGTCTTTTCCGGTCAGCATCGGCGCGAGCGCTACCGGGTGAGGTGGCTCCGCATCGATCGGGCGCGTCGCCGCGGCGACTGCCGGTCCTTCCGTTGCTGGCCGTTCGCTTCCGTTGGATTGCGGCTGAGCGGCGGTCTTCTTTACGTCGTGCGCGGAGGACGCGCCCACCGACTTGTACAACGATGCTGCTCCCATACCCGCCATAGCCACGACAGTGGCGATGGCGACAGCCACAAGGCTTCGGCGCGCGACAGGCACGGCCTTCGGAAGCCGCAATTTGAGCGTTTTTTTCTTGGCGTCTGCCGTCAGGTCGGCCGGCGCCGGGAGCGCAGCGATTTGCCGCGGCAGATCGATGATCATCGAGTCAGGTGCGAACTGCGCATGCAGTCGTTGAATTTCGCGTAAGTCCATGCGGGGTCCTCCCGTCGTTGTTAGGTCGAGCAAGTCCAGCGCTGCGGCGCAAACCCGAGGCGCAGGGACGTTTCATTCCGATGTCAGTGAGTACGATCCGAGTCCGGAAGCAGCACACCTTCTGGTGCAAAGCGGTCGTTGTCCGGCATGCACAAGAAAGGGATTTGATTGATGCGTGCCTCGGCAGCCTCGAGCGCGGATTGGCGTACTTGAGCCGTCATGGTTCTCAGCATCAGCGCTTCCATCGTCTTGAGGAAAAGCTGGTCATACATCGAGAGGAGCCGCACAAGGCGACCGGACATGGCGTGCTTAATCTCAAGCGTGACCATCTCGGGCGGCGTCGGTGCGCGTCGACCCGGAAACTTACCTGCCCATGCGAGCGCCTTCTTCATGAACGCCTCGGCCGTGCGAAACTCCGACTCGATCGCGATGAGCTTGCCTCCGCGCGCAACGGTCATCTTTGCGGCCGCGAAGTTGAAGTCGGCTCGGAGGAATTCACGCGCGAACAACGAGTAATAGGGCAGCTCCGTTTTTGCCAGCGTGTCGCCGTTGATGCGTGCGAGACGACTGTCGTTCGTCAGTCGGTTTAACGGACGAAGACCGCTCTGCGCAGCGGTCTCGTTGCGAAGCGCAGCAGTTTGCTTCGGGTCGTCGTCAGGCGCTTCTAGGTCGGTCACGGCCATAAGATTTTCGGTATGTCTGTGTTCTCTCTCACATCTAATTTTCATTGATTAGGCGAGAGTCGAACGGGCGAAAGCTATATGAATTTCGTGAGCTTTCGAGCGCACGCGCACGTCATTAACCCGGATACTCAACTCCATTCCCCGCGTCACCGACGCATCGACCTCGACTCCAAGCCCGGAGTCCATCTTTTCTCTGCAAGTCGTGCCCGCCTCGTGCGTTGGCATGCGCCGACCGGATAGCTACCGGTGTGGAAATCTCCTTGTGCTGAGTGTGCTCGCTACACACTCCCCAATTTCAGCCGTGATACTCGTACCCTGTGCTGCATTCATTTGCGCCGGTACATCGTTCGAACCCGGGTTTTCGGGTGTTCTCTCTCCAGAGCCTGATCTGGGTAGAACGATCGAAGTTGGCTGATCCGTGATTCCTGCGGCGGAAGTAATTCCGAAAAGGGCTGTTGCGCGGCGTGACCATGCTGTGCGAGAACGACTTTACGTTCTCTGACCGAGCGACACCGGCTTTGTCCGGCCGCTCCCTGCACGCCACGTCCCCGGAAGGGACGTGGCGCGTAGGTCTCTCTATCGATTTCAAGAAGCTCGCTCCCTGACCGGAGCGGGCTTTTTTTTCGTCTGGCGCTTCCTGCGGCCGGATATTTTCTCAACGGAGGTGCTGTTCCATGCTTTTGCCCGACCGCCTCAATCAGCGTATCGCCGAGGCCATCACGCATCAAATCAATACCGAGCGCGAGCAGGCGGACACCGCGTCCCCCGTTTGGCGTGAGCGGTGCGAAGTCGCTCGAGTCGCGATGTTCAGCGACGCGGAGCGCTCTGTCTTCATTTCCCATGTCACCGAACGTCGCGGCAGTGCGGCAGCCCGAGAGATGCAATCTCAGGCTGAAACGCTGCGGACCAACGCCATCTTCTTTCTCGCAAGGAAACCATCATGAATGCAGTAGTTCAGATGTTCGATCACGCGCCGCGCAGCCTCGTTGAAGAACGAGCTATCCGCCCGCCCACGATCGGCAAGATTCGACCCGGTATCAAAGTGCTTACGCGGGCGCATCGAGCCAACGAAAAAGCGGTCAAGCTCTATAGCGAGATGGTGGCCGCGGGTGAGTCGTTCGAAGCCATCGGCAAGGTGCTCGAAACGTCGCTGAAGCTGCGCAACGCGCTCATTCCGCGCAACGTCGACTACTTCGTCTGCAGACGCTCGGATTTCTCGAATCCGGACACGGCTGACGAGATCCTGCGGCTGTATGGCGAAGATCGCGGTCTTGGGTTGCGGCTATACCGCTTCCCGATCATGTTTGCGTTCGACGACTGGCTGCGCAATGTGCCCAATCAGATGGCCGCGTACACGACAACCGGGCGACAGTACTTCTCGGAGTACGACCGCGACGGCAAGCGCTATTGCAAGACGTACGCGCCGGTCGAGCGTAACGCACGTGCACAGCGGGCCCGTCGATCCTTCGGTGGGCGGCTGGTCGTTCACCGACAAGACGACGACATTCCCGATGGCGTCTGTGATCCTCACGTCTGTCCGCAGTATCAGGACCGGAAGTGCAACCTAAGCGCAAACTTCTTGTTTGCGGTTCCCGACGTGAAGGGGCTTGGGCTGATCGAGCTGCCGACCAACTCGATCTACGTGCTGCAGAAGGCGTATTCGGCGATGCAGACCGTGGCATTGGCGCGCGGCAGGCTCACCGGCACGCGCTTCTGGCTCTCGAAGAAAGAGTTCGACATTACGCGGATTGACGATAACGGCCAGGCCGTGCGTCAGAAGCAGATGTTGACGGTGCTCGATGCCGACATCGACCTAGGCGCCCTGCTGGATGGCGCCGAGGAGGCTCAACCGGCGCTCGATGCTGCCAGTCGTGCAGTGGCGCTGCTGGAGTCGGACGGAACAGTACAGTCGACCGGTGATCCGCTCCTTCAGCCAGAGCAGCAGGCCGAGGACGCACTGACAGGCGATGGCGCATCATCGGGCATCGACGGCGCCGATGGTCATGACGACGACTCGCCGGATCCCGACGAGACGCTGGAAGATAAGCGTCTCCGCATGTCGGACCTGCTGCATCGCCTGGGCCTAAGTCAGCCGGAGCGACAGAACGGCTTCCGCAAGTACGCGCACCAGACGTACGGTCGCGGTTGGATCGAACGCATCGCTGATGTCGATGCGATGAATGCGCGTCTCAAGAACGCGCTCGACGATCCCGCCTCGCTCGACGTCGAAATTCAGGACACGATTGCACAAGCTGCCTACGTCTAACCTTGGCCAGTCCCCTTCGGGGGCTGGCATCCTTTCTTCTACGCTCGCGCATGAGAGCATTTCAGCAAGAACCGCTTGCTCAAATGCTTTCGACCGCGCTCACACGTGCGCATCGAATTCGTCCGCTTCGGCGGCCCATCTACTTGTTCGCGCGAAGGAGATTCCAATGCGTAGAGTCGGCAACTTCACGCTGTTCTTCGGCGCGGAGGACGCATTTAGCAACTGGCATCCGTGCCGCTTTTCGTATCACGACGTCGATTTCGTCAGTGTTGAACAGTTCATGATGTTTTCGAAAGCCAAGCTGTTCGGCAACGAAGACATCGCTCAGGCTGTGCTCGCCACGCATCTGCCCAAGGAACAAAAAGCCCTCGGGCGCGAGGTTAAAGGTTTCGATCTCGAAACATGGAAGGCCAAGCGCGAGTCGATCGTGTACGTCGGATGCCGTGAGAAGTTCGCGCAGCATCCGGGTCTGCGAACGCTGTTGCTTGCGACTGCTCCAACCGAACTGGTCGAAGCAAGTCCTTACGACACGATATGGGGCGTGGGTCTTGGTGAGCATCATCCAGACATCACGGACAAGTCGAAGTGGCGTGGCCAGAACCTTCTGGGCAAGGCACTGATGAAAGTCCGCGACACGCTGTCAACGCGATCCCTTTCTTAGCGCGCCCCAACGGCGCATCGGCAAATACTGGCTACCTTCGGGTGGCCTTTTTCATTTATAGGAGGCGATTTGAAGATCGCACATTTTTCTGACCTGCACTACGCGCCGGGAAATCTCGAAGAGTCGGACCGATGCTTTGGCTTTGCCGCCGAGCACGCGGTTCTCGCACACGCCGATGTTGCGGTGATCTCGGGCGACGCGACGGACCATCGGCTTGATGCACACGCGCCGTCGTTGAACCGCCTTGCGCGGCGCATCAATGGGCTGAGCGGCAGCATGCCAGTTCTCATGCTGCAGGGCACGTTCTCACATGAACCGCCGGGCACCTTACGCAATTTCGAACTGATGGCCACGACGCATCAGATCTATGTTGCGGAACGCGTGCAGCAGGTAAGCCTTCACGAGGGGCGGTTCTACCCCTCAGACGGCCCGGTGTTCTCGGACGACGAGCTTCGCGAAGTCCTCGCGATTGGCGCTGACGTCGTGTTCACGTGCTTGCCCACCGTCAACAAGGGTCAACTGGCGGCTGCGGTGGGTGCCAAGGAAGCCGGTATGGGCCTCGAAGCTGTGCTCGGCAACTATTTGGTCGCCGCAGGCCGCATCAACCAGCAGCTCAGAGCGGCGGGGATACGCACTGTCGGCGTGTCGCACGGCACGGTCAACGGTTGCACGACCGAGCACGGCGTCACGATGGCGAGCTTCGATCATGAGTTCTCGCTGGGCAGCCTGTTCGAAGCCGAGTGCGACGCCTTCATGCTTGGACACATCCACAAAGCGCAGCAGTGGGAGCGAGCGGGGCGCGTCGTGGCCTATCCCGGTTCCATCGGGCGGCTCCACTACGGTGAGGAAGGCGACAAAGGCTTTCTCATGTGGAATGTCGAGGTCGGAAGCGCGCACGCCGATCTGGTCGTTACGCCTTCGCGGCAGACGATCTGCGTCGACTTCGACGGACCGCCCGACATGGAGCGCCTCGCTGCAATCGCGCTCGATGCGACCGACAAGTTCGTGCGAGTTCGTTGGCAGGTTGACGAGGAGCACAAGCAGTCAGTGGACCGTGACGCGATCGCGGCGCTGTTTGGCCATGCGGCCGAGCTGAAAGTCGAAGCTCGCATTCTTCCGGTCGTGCGATCACGCGCGCAAGGCATCAGCCTCGAAACGTCGATTGATCGGAAGCTCGAGCGCTGGTGCCAACACGCTGATGTCGATCCGGCGCCCTTGCTTGACCGGTTGCAGTTACTGGAAACGGGGGACGCGGACGCAATTTCTGCTGGCGTGCTGGCTCGACTGAGCGATGCGGAGCCGACGCATTCGTTGGCAAATGACGGGCTGCCCGCATTGTCGAGCATACCGGAGCCTTCGCCGGTGACTGTCCAAGAAGCTCGGAGTGACGATGTCGGCGACGCTCTACCGATGCCCGATGCGACACTGGAAATCGTCGAGTCGGCTTCGGCAAGTCAGCTTTCGTGGCTCAACGATGATTTGTTCGCGGCTTAATTAGCAAATGAAGTAGCCGCGCATGCAGAGGAGGCCAGCATGGCTCCTCTGCTTGGACACGCGAGCCGTGTTCCGATAGCCGATTTGATCGTCGCTATCGAAACAGAGGTTTCACCGCGTCTTTGACGCATCGACTAGTAGTGGCAGGACCTTTCTCCAGCAGTTCATCTTTTCTTTCACCCTGGCGGGGAGCGATCCCCTACCGGGGCCGCATTCCGCCCACCATAACGGAGTGCATCATGTTTGGTCTTTATCCCGCAGGCCCGAACTGGGTTCGCAGCTTTGCCTTGGGCGACTGCTCGTCGCGTGATCTTCAAAAGTCGTTGGTCGATTTGGCCGGCTTTACCGCTGCGATTCAGCATCAGCCGTTCGGTCAACACCGAGGCGCGGTACTGGCGCAGTCCGGTCAGACGCTGTTGCTGGTCGCCACGACGCCCGGCGCTTGCGAGATCGCCGTTACGCCGACCGTTGAAATGCAGCACCTTCTCTGGGCGTATCAGGAAGGGTATGCAAGTCAGTGGTCGGCTGCGGAAATCCGAAGCCTCACCGGGTACAGCGGCTGGTCAGAGCTTTTGACGAACGCGCGTCGCGAGTTCAGCAGAGTCTGCGATCACGTAGCAGCCGCGCTCGATGGCACGCTTCAGGCACCGTCCCGTGCCATCGCTTCTGCTGACCTGAACGAGCCGTTTCCCAACGAGGACGACGACGCGTTCTATTCCCAGATGGCAGCGATGTCTGCGTCGATGAGCGTGTCGGAGGACGTGTCATGCGGCCTCTAAAACTGACACTGGAAGGCTTCGTTGGCGTGCGCGATGGCATGAAACGCGAAAGCGTCACGCTTGACCTGGAGGCGTTGCCTGATGGCCTGATCGCCTTGACCGGCCCTAACGGGGCGGGCAAGACCACGCTTATGGACAACCTGCACCCGTATCCGATCATGCCGTCGCGCGCGTCAAAGCTGTCGGTCGACGCCTTCTCGTACTGGGATCACATCTGTGGCACCAGTGCATTGAAGGAACTTGAATGGGAGCACGACGGCATCCGCTATCGCTCGTCCTTCACGTTCCGCAAGCCCGGCAAGACAGGCAAGGCGGAGTACTACCTTGCCTATCACGGCGTCGACGGTACGTGGCGGCCGGTGTCTTTGCCCGACGGGACCGTGTCGGACGGCAAGGCAGAGTCGTATAACCGCTGTGTCGAGGCGATCAACGGTTCGTTGGAGACGTTCTTCACGAGCGTGTTCTCTGCTCAGAACCGACGGCCGCTCGCGTCGTACGGTGCGGGCGAGATCAAGACGCTGCTGGCTGAACTTCTTGGCATCGACCACCTGAAAGCATTGTCGGCGAAAGCCGGTGAGGTCGCGAAGGTGCTCGGCAAGTCGCTCGAAGGCGTCCAGTCTGAGCTTGGTGCGCTCGCCGGAAAGCGGCAACGTAAAGCAGACGCTGAGCAGTCGATCGTCGCGCACGGCAACACCTTGCGTGCCGCTCGGGAGCAACGCGACGCCGCGCTGGAGCAGGCGAGCAAGCTGACTCAAGAACGGGCGACCCTTGCGGCCAAGCAGAGCGAATCGGCCACGACCGAGGCGCGCTTGCGAGAGCTGGGGGTGCGCCGCAACGAGTTGGGGCGCGCTTTGAAAAGCGCGGCAGACGACGAGCAGGCAGCAGCGGTTCGTTGCCAGCAGCGCGTTTCCGTGCTGAGTCGAACAGTGACCACGCACCAAGCAACGCTGGCTCGCCGTGAGGCGATTCTCGGTGCGGCGGCGAAGCGCGAGGAAGCCGAGTTGGCGATTGCGCGGGAGGAAGCGAGGTTTGCTCCTTTGCAGCGCGACATTGCCGACTTGGAGGTCAAACGCGCTACGTTGACGACGCTCGATGCAACGCTTACCAGCTTGATGAGCCAGGGCACGACGAAAGCCGCGCACTTTGAAACGCTGAGCAAGCAGGCGGCTGTTGCGGAGCAAGTGCCGTGCGTCGGTCATTCGATGCATGCGCAATGTCCGCTGCTCGCGCAAGCGTTCCAGGCGAGAGAGCAAGCGGAAGTGCAGCGTGTATCGGTGGCGAATTTTCGCGCGGAGTATCGCGAGAAGAAAGCCCAAGCTGAGGCCTTGGCGCTCGTGCCGGCTGAGTTGGCGGCGAAGCGCGTTGAGATGCTCGCCATCACCGATGCGGCCGCGCAGCTTCGCCGTGCCTTGCAGGCGGCGGCAGAGCTTGCCGCCACTAAGCCCTTGCTGGATGCAGCCGTATCGGGCCTTGAAACCGCGCAAGCTGAGTTGCGTTCGATCACCGAGGAAAGTGCCGCACGTACTGCCAAGTACCAGTCTGAGAAGACCCGTATGGAAGCCGAGCTTGCGCGCATTACCGAGGAGGTCGGGCGACTGGCCGCCGTCGATGTGACAGCCGCGATTGCGAAGCTGGATCGCGACATCGCAGGGAACCGCGAGACCGTCGCTGCACTGGATGGTCGGATCGAGCAATCCATCCGATCACAAAGCGTGTTGCAGGCCGAAGCGGAAGCTCTGGCTGTAGAGTTGGAGAAGTTCTCGGCCACGCAGTCGCGTGCCGAAGGCCTCTCCGATGAAATTGCTCATTGGAAGCTGCTGGCTAAGGGTCTGGGCAACGACGGCGTAATCGCGTTGACCATCGATGACGCGGGCCCGGCGCTGACGCATACCGTCAACGAGCTACTGCTCGCGTGCTACGGGATGCGCTTCACCGTTGAGATCCGCACGCAGCGCACGCTCGCGAGCGGTGAACTACGTGAGGGCTTCGAGATCCTCGTTCACGATGCCGAGTCCGACAGCAGCAAGTCGGTCTCCGTCATGTCCGGTGGTCAGAAGGTCTGGATCAACGAGTGCCTCACGCGTGGCATCGCGCTCTATCTCGCGCAGAACACCGGTCAGCCGTATCAGACCTTGTTCAGCGACGAGTCAGACGGCCCGCTGGATCCTGAACGCAAAGTGCAGTTCATGCGCATGAAGCGCGAGGTGTTGCGCCAAGGTGGGTATCAGCGGGAGTTTTTCATCTCGCAGACGCCCGACCTAGTCGCAGAGGCCGACGCAGTCATCGACGTGCAGGCGCTTGCCGCCTAATTTTTTCATCAACCCTTGTGGGGAGTCGCCCCACAAGGGCGTTCCCTGTTTCTCTCCTTTCTCGCGCCGCTCGGCGCACAGACCCTATGGCAAACCTTTTGATGCTGCTGCTCGCGGCAGCCGGCAGTCCGTCTCATTCGAATGCGGTGCCTCACCAGCCGCCTGCGGAGCAAGCTGCACCGGCTAGTGCCCAGTCGCAGTCGCCGCGCCCGCCGTCCTTGCGTCGCGCGGCTGCGTTCGATACCGGCCGTCTGCGTCGCATCTGACAGCGTCTTATTTGCTTTCACTTCTTGACTGGAGCCTTCCATGGCCTATTCCTGTACCGATTTCGTTGACGACGTACTCAATGACATGGTGATCCGCAACTGGATCAAGCCCGAGCAGTACGGGCCTGACGACCCGCAAGCCCAGTGCGATGCGGTGTTGGGCGCGATCGGCGATGCCGACGTTTCGCTTCGTCTGGCCGCTGACGCGAAGCAGTTTCATGCCGAACTGCTGGATGCCGTCGAAACGCTGACCGCCATCGCCGAGCAGCACGGCGCGCTTGCCCTCGCGAATGTGGTCTATCTCCAGATGGCCATTTTGAAGGGCGGGGTGATCGAGCTTACGCGCGATGAGGCGGAGGCACTCTCGTTTGTCAGAGAGCTGCCCTCGGGCGGTCGCTGGTGGCAGCGCGTCAAGCTGATCGAGTAAGTGGCACAAATCGCTGTCCAATTTTTTTCTCAACCCTTGCGGGGAAGCGGCCCGCTCGGGTCGCTCCCGCCTTTCATTGTGTGGAGTGTTTTCATGTTTGAAGCAGCCAAGCTGGGCGCATCGCCCGAGCGGTTTCCCAACCTCGAAGCGGCGATTGGCTATATCGCCGGCACAGCGACGCACGCGGGTGAAGTTCGCCCGTGGGTCCGCAACGTTGATACCAAGGTCTTCCTGATCATCGGCGGCAGAGTGCAGCCTCAAAACGGGGTGCGCCAATGACGCCGCCCTGGCTGGAGCAATACGCCAGCGGCCAGAAGACCGGCTACGCGCAAGCCTTCATGGCGTCGCCGAGTACTACGGAGTCGATGGATCTGCTGACGATGACCCGGAAATCGAGGAGCGGATCGCCTTGCATCGGCAGCCGCTCGTGGGTTACGCCAGTCGCACAGGCACACGCCGCAACCTGGCCGCACTCAAGGGGGCCGACTGGCGCTTGTTGGTCTAGGCCAAGGGCGAGTTGCGTACCGAGGGCTTCGATCGCTACGCATTGGATAACGGCGCTTGGACCGCATACCAGCAGGGCCTGCCCTTCGATGAGCACGTGTTTTCGGTTGCTGTCGAACGGCTTGGCGAGCGGGCCGATTGGCTTGTCCTTCCGGACATCGTCATGGGTGGCATGGCCTCGCTCGACTACTCGCTGAAGTGGCCCGAACGACTTCGCGGGATGCCGTGCCGGATGCTGATCGCAGTTCAGAACGGTATGCAGGTCGATGACCTTGCGTCGCTTTTGTCCCCTGCGGTTGGCATCTTCATCGGCGGATCAACGGAGTGGAAAGAGCAGACGGCGCACGTGTGGGGGTCCCTCGCGCGACGGCGTCACTGCTACTTGCACGTCGGTCGCGTGAACTCGGCTCGGCGCATTCGCATTTGTGCGGCCGCCGGTGCGGACAGTTTCGACGGTACCAGCGTGAGCCGGTATGCGAAGTCGCTTCCGCGCCTGGATCGCGCAACGCGTCAAGGCGACATGTTCGCAGCAGCGCACGACGGCCTTGAAGAGGCGCAATGTGCGACGGCTGACCTTTTGATTTGATTCAACCATTAACCCTTGCGGGAGCGCATCCCGTAAGGGTCGCTCCTATTTTTGCGGAGCGACAAGATGGAACAGGAAGTTTTCTCGAAGATGGAAGCTGCGATCAGCGTCATGCAGCGATACATCGAACTTGGGCATAGCCGACGTTATGCCGTATGGCGTTGAGGTACGCGACGCTGTCGGCGATGGGGTCTCCCATTGCCGCAACGCTCTGCGCCGTGGTTGCGGGTGGCAGGAAGCTCGCTTTCTGCGACGCGGCAGGCGTGCCACTCTGGCTCCCTGTGTTGTTCGAGCCACCTGTGCTGTTGGAATCGGAGGAACCGGAGCCGCCGCTGCATGCGGCGAGCACGGCGACGGTCAAGGCTGTCAGAGCGGAAAGGCGGATGGACGGCAATGCAGAAAACGACTGTTTCAAACCAGACCTCGTTAAGTTCGTGGACGCCTGAGCGGGCGTTTTGATCGTTCCTTCGATTCACCGACCCGTCATAGACGAGCGGGTCGTTGACGAAACCAGTGTTGGCCGAGAAGCGTCTTGTCAAGGCAACGGAATAGCGCACGGAACCGGCGCGTTGCGGCCCAATGCGAGGCGCGCACGCCTGCCCGGAACAGCAGAGGCATGGTGAACAGAAAGCGGATTGTTGCGCAGCTGAAGCGGAGGTTTTTCTCGCGCGCCTTTCATCGCAAACTGGTGAGGGCCGGAGACGTAACGTTTTGCTCATTTGATAGTAATCTTGACACCAAATGGGCAAGTTGCCATAATGGGTGTATGGTCATACCCAATTGGAGACTATGATGCCTGCAACTCGATCCTCGGCCAACAAGGCCACGCCAAGCGGCGCACGCGCTTCGCGACTGGCCGCCTTTACTCAACTCGACCCCATAGCGCAAAGCCGCGAGATCCGGCTGGGCTTGGAGCCGAACATCATCGGTCTTGTCGCTTCCGAGGTCTTGAACACTAGCGTCCAATCGTTGCTTGCAAGCCTGCGTATTCCGTCGAGCACTGTGACGCGGAAGCTTGCCGCTGGCGACCGCCTGAGTAGCGGAGAGTCTGATCGCGTGTCGAGGGTCATCCTGATCCACGCACACGCCGCTGACGTATTTGAAAGCGGCGAGCTTGCTGCAAAATGGATGCAGACTCCCCACGCGGAATTGGGCGGCGAAAGTCCCATCTCCATGCTAGACACGCAGGCCGGGTACGATGAAGTGCAGAGAATCCTCCAGCGGATTGAGTTCGGCGTCGGCGTATGAGGCTTTTTCGTTTGGCCAAGGAGAAGCCCGGAAAATATCGCGCTGACGATCTGAGCGGCAATGGCGCTGCAATAGCTGGCGGACGCTGGAATCCGGTCGGAATGCCCGCCCTGTACACGAGTCTAAATGCGGCAACGGCGGTCCTTGAGGTCCGTGTGCATGCGTCGGGCATTCCTCCTGCGGGAAACCTCTTTCTCGTGGAACTAGAAATCCCCGATCAGCTGGTTGACGAGGGCTATGAACCAGGTCTGCCTGCAAACTGGACCGCGTTGCCAATACCTGCATCG
This sequence comes from Caballeronia sp. GAWG2-1, assembly GCF_023631405.1. Lineage (NCBI taxonomy): Bacteria > Pseudomonadati > Pseudomonadota > Betaproteobacteria > Burkholderiales > Burkholderiaceae > Caballeronia > Caballeronia sp. GAWG2-1. Next base: position 33,354 of record NZ_JALQDD010000045.1, on the reverse strand, counting down.
ACCGTAGACGTCGGCCGCCATTGGCTTATGCAAGGAACGTCGGTCGCGATGAAAGTGCCATCTGTAGTGTGTCCGGCTGACTGGAACCTCATCCTCAATCCACTTCACAGCGACTACCGCGAACTCAAGGTCATTCGTCAAGAGGCGTTCGGGCTCGATCCGCGACTGTTTTGCTGAACGCACTGTGAAACATGACGCCATGGACAACCGCGACGCCTAGCCTATGCCCGTCCTGTCGAGAAGCTAGGGCCGCTCTTAGTTGACCATCGGGCGAAACCACCCAGAGGCGTCACGGTTCGCCGCGATCAAAGCGTTGGGCGCGGCAGCAAACGCGCTCGCCATGATCTACGGGCCGACCATCTTTCCGCCCAAGAGTCACGAAGAGCAATTAGAGTGGGCGTACCGGATCTTGCAGGCCGGCTTTGCTGGAAATGTCGACGTGACGGCGAAGCGTCCCCCCGAAGCGATAGGAAGTGATCAGTATCAGCTACCCGAGCGCGCGCGTGCCGTCGTATTGCTGCGCCTAGACCCGGGCTCATCGTCTGTGCGGACATCGAACGCTGTTACCGGCCACGAAGAGTCATTCGCTCGCTTCCTTGCTGGGACATCCAGGCGTCGGCTCTGTCCAGAGATCAGTCGTATATGAACCGATCAAAGAGGTGTCTGGTGGCGACGATGCGCGGCCCCGCAAGGCAGCTTCTATCGGAAAATGCATTATCTGCCTACAACGGCCAAGGTAGCTTCCCTGGCGGCGGCTGACATTCGCCGGTTGCGCGGGCGGTCTCGAGATATTCCGTCAGCGATCGACTCCGCTCGCATCAGCGCGACGAGACCATTCAAATGATTCAGCGCCTCGCCCTGCACGCCGCCCGTCAACGTCGATGTGCGGACTACAACCCGCCTAGGCAAATACGCCGGAACGAAGCGGTCATGCCATGGGCGTCGGGCGCTTGTCGGGCCGAAGACCGTCGAAGTTCGACTCAACGCCGCGGCACGAGCACGCTCGCGGGCAAACAGGTGGTGGTGAACGTCGGCACGCATGCCGCGATTCCGGCCGTGCCGGGTTTGCGGGCCTCCCAGCCGATGACGCACATCGGCGCGCTGGATCTCGACCGCGCGCCGGAGCATCTGATCGTGCTCGGCGGCGGCTATATCGGCGTGGAGATGGCGCGGGCGTACCGGCGTTTCGGGAGCCGCGTGACTACCGTCGAGCGCGGTGCGCGATTGATGGCGCGCGAGGACGCGGACGTCGGCGACGAGATGCTGCGCATCCTTCGGGCGGTAGATATCGACGTCGTACTCGACGCGCAGACGATCCGCGTCGAAGGTCGCTCGGGAACGCAGATGCGCGTCGTCGTGCGGACACCTTCGGGCGAGCAGATCGTTGCGGGCAGCGACATTCCGGTTGCCGCGGGACGTTCTCCAACACGGCCGATATCGGTTTTGAACGGGACGGCGTGCAACTCGACGAGCGCGGTATTATCCCGTGAAAGATCGCCTGCCGACATCGGCGGACAATGTCTGGGCAATCGGCGAGGTCGCAGGGAGCCCGCAGTTCAGGCATGTCTCCGTCGACGATTTCCGCATCGTGCGCAACAACATGGCGGGCGGACATCGCAGCACGGGTGATCGGCTGATTGCGTACACGTTGTTCACCGATCCGCCACTCGCGCGCGTTGGCCTCAACGAAACGGATGCACTGCGCGCGGGGATCGCCGTGCGGGTTGTAATGCCACCGATGCGCAACGTCTTGCGCACGGAAGCGCCGACGAAACGCAGGATTTCATGAAGGTGCTCGTCGGCGCGGATGATGACCGCCTACTCGGCTTCACGATGATCGGCTCGGAAGCGGGCGAAGTACTGGCGGCGATGCAAACGGCGATGGTCGCAGGCATCCCGTATCCGCAACTCCGGGATCCCGTGATTTCCCATCTGACCGTGGCGGAGGGTCTGGGGCCGCTGCTGGAGAAGCTTCCCGAGCGTGTGGTGAAGTGAGGCTTGTGGCCGCGTAGGCGGACTCTGAGCGGTGAGCCACTGCTCGTGCCGCAGCGCTTGCCGGTGGACTGCGAGCATGGCAGCGACAAGCGCGGCATTTCGTGCGGGCAGTACGAGGCCGCCATTCATGTTCGGCGTTAGTTCTCGATTTTCGATCGTTTTCGACTATTACAATGCTCTAACACCAAAGCAACGGCGAGCAAGATGACTGCGCATACGGCACGACAGAGTATTGGACCGCTGACCTTGGCGTTTCGTCGGATAAGGAACGCTTTTCGCCCTCAGGTTCACTTATACGCGATACCCAGCGGTATTCACGCGGATTGGGATGTTCCGGTAAAGGTTCGTGACGGAACGACGCTGCGCGTCAATGTGTTTCGCCCGTCGAGCGGCGATCCTGCGCCGGTGATCATGTCGGCTCATCCGTACGGCAAGGACATGATTGCCGCGCATAGTCGAAGCGGCCGGGCCGTCGACCTGCAATATCGACTCTTTCCGCAGCCCCATTCTATTGCGATCTCCGAGTGGACGAGCTGGGAAGCGCCAGATCCCGGCTTCTGGGTGCCGCAAGGATACGCGGTGGTGAACGTCGACCTGCGCGGCGGAGGCACCGCCGAAGGTATCGGCGAACTGTTCTCCGATCAGGAAGCCCGCGACTATTACGACGTGATTGAGTGGGCCGGCACGCAAGCGTGGTGTTCCGGGCGCGTGGCGCTCAACGGCGTGTCTTACCTCGCGATCAGCGAATACAAAGTGGCAGCGCTGCGCCCGCCGCATCTTGCGGCCATTTGTCCGTGGGAGGGGTTTAGCGATCTGTATCGCGACTTTGCACGTCCCGGCGGCATTCGCGAGGACGGCTTCACGATCGTCTGGGACAAGGGGCTCAAACGGGGCGGAGTCGCGACTAGCACCCGATTTCGGGAAGAGATCGTCAATCGTCCAGAACGGGACGAATGGTACGAATCCACGGTTCCTGACCTTGAGCGCATCGAGGTTCCGATCCTGGTATGCGGCAGCTTCTCGGACCACTCGCTGCACACGCAAGGCTCGTTCGAGGTTTTCCGGCGCGGCGGCTCGGCTCTCAAATCGCTCTACACGCATCGTGACGGCAAGTGGTGCGCTTTCTATGGCAAGGAGGCTTCCGCGGCGCGGCTGCGTTTCTTCGATCACACGCTCAAGGGCATCGACAACGGGTGGGACAGCGAGCCCGCAGTTCGTCTGGCGATCCACGATAACGGGCCGGAACCGGTCGCCGTTGTCGGTGAGCATAACTGGCCGCCCGGCGATCTCCAGTGGCGTACGCTTTCACTCGATCCCGGCTGCGGAACGCTGATCGAAGAAGCGCCGCGGGCTCAGGCGACATCCGTATCGTTCGACACGCGACGAGGGGCAGCGCAGTTCGTCTGGACAGTGCCAGACGATATCGACGTGATCGGACCTATGGCGCTGCGTTTGCATCTTGAAGTGCTGGGCGCCGACGACGTTTTCGTTTTTGCGGGCGTGCGCAAGTTTCGCAATGGCGTGCAGATCCAGTTCGAAGGCTCATTCGGCTTTTCAGGCGACATGGTCTCCAAAGGATGGCAACGCGCCGCGCATCGTGAACTCGATGAACGGCTTTCCACCTCTGTACAACCGGTTCATACGCATCGTTTCGCCGAGCCGCTGCGTGCAGGCGAGATCATTCCAGTCGAGGTCGCGTTGCAGCCGCATGCGACGCGCTTTCTGAAAGGCGATGTGCTTCGCCTCGACATACGAGGCAAATGGCATTTTCCGCGCGATCCGCTTCGTGGCCAGTTTCCTTCTTTCTACGAACCCAGCCCGAAGGCGGTATGCGTCCTTCACGCGGGCGGGGCATTCGACGCTCGACTGCTGATCGGAACGAGGCTCGTCAGCGCGACGACGGCGAAGTGCGATGCCGCTCGTTTGCGCGGTTGAATCTCCTGGATAACGATCAGTCCGTCCGTTCGCCGCGCATGTTGCTGCCGCAACCCGAAGGGCCGTTGAGGGTCGCTTTCACCCATTGGGAAACGCGGGAACTGTTGCCGGGTGACGTCGCGAGAAAGGAGTGCGGTGGTGGAGGGCGGTGATTGTCCCTCATGATGGACTGGGCAGCCGGCATTAGGCCCAAGGCAAGTTGGCACGCCAGGTTTCCAAGCTGGACATTCGTCGGATAGACTCAACTAAAAGTTTTCACTGATACCCTCGACCACGACTGCAGTTACCCGCGGCGAGCAGAGGGCAATTGATTTACCGCGCCCAAAGCTATCTTGACAGCGAGTGTCCGCGGCTATGTGAAAAGATGCCTACGACCGCCTGAACCGCTTCGGCGATGATCGGCGAAGCCTCGCCGCTGTCGAGTGGCAGCACGGATGTAGTAACGACCGTTTCACCCATGCTCAGACAACCCGGCTGGCTCGCGCGGTGAGACGCTGAACGACGCGCTTCGTGCGGATAACTAACGGAAAATCGCTAATTACCATTTTGTAGAAGCTGACGAATCGATTTACTTACCCGCAGCGGCAGGGGCAACTTTCGAGCGCGACGACCGAGAATTCGATGCGTAGCCCTACGCCGCACAGCTCAGCCCTTCGCTTTTCTAAGCTGCCGATTGCGTGTCTGCAGATTGATCTTGTCCGATACAAGCGCAGCAAGTGTGCGCAGCATCGCCATTTGCAGTGCTTTAAATGCCCGTGGCGCGCGATCAATTACGCACAGCGCGCCAAGCGCGTACCCCTCATAGTCGATGATCGACGCTCCGGCGTAAAACCTTATGCCCATATCGCCGGTGACAAGTGGATTGGCGCGGAACCGTACATCTTCGGCCGCATCCTCAACAATCAATCCGTCCGGTTGCGCGATGGTGTAATTACAAAACGCGTAGTCTCTGGGTGTCTCCTGAGTCGCCAAGCCGTAGCGGGCCTTGAACCATTGTTCCTTGGCGGTGAGCAACGTAATCAATGCAATCGGCGTTTTCGCGACGTTTGCCGCCAACGCAACGATCTCGTCGAATTCTTCCTGCTGCGGACTGTTGACCAGATTTGTGCGGGCAACCGCCTGCAAGCGCGCCAACTCCTGTGCGGCCGCAACATCGGCGACGGCTTCTAGATACGGCGCGATTGCAGCGCGCAATTCTTCCGGTGCAGCGCGCTTGCTCACGAGACGCATGCGCGTATCGCCGAGATCGAAGCGCAACTCTTCCGCATTTAAATCGGACAGTACGACGATGTTCGAATGCGCAAGTCTCGGCGATGCAAGGAGCCGCTTGAGCAAGGCGATCCGCTCCCAATCGAGCCGATCGATCTCCATCACGACCGATGCCGGCATTTGATGCCCCGCCTCGATCAAACCCAGCAGCGCGTCATTGGCTACGCTGACCTGAACGGCGGGCACGCTGGCCAAGCTTTCGCTGCATCGCCTGCCTGCGCCTTCGCTGGCGATGATCAGGACGGTATAGGCGGTTTGAACCGGCGAGACCAGCCGCCGCTCGCGAAGCGCGAATACGGCGCTTCGCCGGACGCGGCGGTGCCCGCCCGGCGTTTTCCACGAGTCGATCGCACCTTCTTCCACCCAGGTTTGAACCGTGCGAATCGATACGCCGAGTATTTCGGCTGCCTCGCGCGTAGTTAGGATCGGATCGCTTTCCATGTCTATGACGTTACTCAAAGCTCTTGCCGCCGAAGATAACGAAAGCTCTGCAAACATGCAACCGTATGCTCGAAGGGAAATTCTGGCAAAAATGAAACATCGCTCGGTGCCATGCGCGTCGACCGTTTGCATGTTCGCATGCGTAGTTTAGGAGGTAGTTTAAGCCGACGTGAGTGATCGACCGTACGCTTCCAGCGGTGACTTTACCGGCAAACGTTAAAAATTTGGAAAAAACTTAAGTTCGCCGGAGTGCTGCCGTAAGGGGAGTCATGGCGCGTATTAGGATCGTCCGGCATGGGCCGAGTCTTCAACGCGACAACGACAACGACGAAACGGACCACGACATGAGAGCTTTACGAAATATAAGAATTGGGGCGAAGCTGGGCATCGGCTTCGGATTGACGCTGTTGGCGCTTTGCTTGATTAGTGGACTGGCCCTTTTTCAGGTCTCGCAGGTCTACAAGGGAACGGCGGAACTCGCAAACGACTGGCTGCCGAGCGTGCTCACGCTTGGGGATATCCGCTCCGGAACGAATGCGGTAAGACGCGGCTCGATGGGCGCGCTGCTGGCGACCAATGCACAGGAAAAGGCAGCGCAAGTGCAGAAGCGTCGTGAAGGTCTGGCGACGCTCGATCGCGCGATGACGGCCTATCAGCCCTTGATCTCCAACGCAGAAGAGAAGCAACTCTTCGACGACTTCAACACGGCTTGGGCTGCATACCTCGTCGCGGACAACAAGATCAATGCGTTGAACGATGCCGGCGATGACCACTTCACTGCCGCGCGTGAAGCTGCCGCGAATGAATCGGCACCTTTGTTTGTGGCGGTATCGACATTGATCGATCGTGATATCGCGCTCAATACCAAGGGGGCGCGCGAATCGGCCGAAACGGCTGCAGCCGACTATCACCGCACGCTGATCGTCACTTCAGTCCTTGCCTCGTTTGCCATTGCGCTCAGCATCGCGATCGGGTTCTCGATCACGCGTTCGATCTTGGTGCCAATCCGCCGTTCGCTCGAAGTCGCCGAGACGGTCGCTCAAGGTGATTTGACGTCGCATATCGTCGATGACAGCAAGGATGAAACGGGTCAACTGCTTCAGGCACTGCGCAACATGAACGAGCGGCTCGTCGATATCGTCGGCCGTGTCCGGAACGGGAGCGAGAACATTGCGACGGCTTCCGCCGAGATCGCGTCGGGCAACACCGATTTGAGTCAGCGCACGGAAGAGCAAGCGGCATCGCTTCAGCAAACGGCTGCGAGTATGGAGCAACTAACATCGACCGTGAAGCAGAACACGGAAAACGCGCAGCAAGGCAACACACTTGCAGCGAACGCGTCCGAGGTAGCGGCGCGCGGCGGTGCGGTCGTGAGCCGTGTCGTCGATACGATGAAGGACATCAGCACGAGCTCCGCGAGGGTGGCGCAGATCATCGCGGTAATTGAGGGAATCGCGTTTCAGACCAATATTCTTGCGCTGAATGCTGCCGTGGAAGCGGCGCGAGCGGGTGAGGAAGGGCGCGGCTTTGCCGTCGTCGCCGGCGAAGTGCGCACGCTCGCGCAGCGAAGCGCTGCGGCCGCGAAGGAGATTAAGGACCTGATTGGCGAATCGGTCGCCAAGGTCAGCGTGGGAGCGGAACTTGTCGAAGAAGCGGGACGGACGATGAGCGAAGTCGTGCAGTCGGTGAAGCGCGTCGCCGATCTGATGGGCGAGATTTCGGCCGCGTCATCCGAACAGCATACGGGCATCGAGCAGGTAAATGTCGCTGTATCGCAGATGGATGAAGTGACGCAACAGAATGCCGCGCTGGTCGAACAGGCGAGCGCCGCGGCGCAGTCGATGGCGCAACAATCCGGTGCGCTTCGCGATCTGGTTTCCGTGTTCCGTCTGAGTGGCAGTCCGCAAAGGGACGTGGGCATTCGAGTCGAGACAAATCGAAAGCTGGAGCCAAAACGAACGCAACGTACGGAACGCGCGAACGCCGCGCCTCGCGCTACCGCAACACCGGCTCGTGTGACGGGACCTGCGTCGGGCGAATGGCAGACCTTTTAATCGACAGAAATTCGTCTCCTGACGGACGTCGCACATGAATGCTCGTAGATCGGATTATGCACGTGGGCGCGGCTTTGCAAGACGCGCTTATGTGTTGCGGACTGTAGGACTCACCCTTGGGCTGGTTTTCGTCCAGATGATCCTTTGGCGCGAGCATTCGCCGTATGCGGTGAAGGCCTATATTGCGGTGTATTGCGTCGTCTGGCCACACATCGCATACCTGTTGGCGCGCCGGTCGCGCACGCCGGCAAATGCGGAAAGAATCAACATGTATGTGGACGATTTCGTGAGCGGAACGTCCGTTGCAGCAATGAGTTTCACGTGGCTTCCCAGCACCCTTGTCCTGCTCATGTTCATGATGAACAATGTAGCAGCAGGGGGTTGGCGCCAGTTGGCCAAGGGGTTCCTGTCGTGCGCCTTGGGGACGTTGATCGGAGCAGCCGCTTTTGGCGGGCGGATGGAGCCAGAGTGGATTCCCGATGCACCGACGTTGTTGGCCTGTTTGCCCATGCTCGTGGTGTATCCCTTGGCGCTCGGGTTGGCGAGTTATCGCACCGCATTGAAGCTCGCGGAGCGATCGAAAGCATTGAGAAGCCTGAGCGAGCATGATCCCCTGACCGGTTTGCTGAACCGGGGCACGTTAAGTTCCCAACTGGGTCTTCTGCTCGATTCCCAACGCGGCAAGCGTCAATTGCTCAACGTGCTCTTTATCGATCTCGACGATTTCAAAATCGTCAACGACTCGCTCGGGCATCGCGTCGGCGATCAGCTTTTGACGATTGTTGCGTCGAGACTGCGGGACGCAACGGACGATGCCACCGAAGACATCGCCCGGTATGGCGGCGACGAGTTCGTTATCGTGTCCATCCGCTCGCCTGTGGAAGCCGTCAGGGGTCTGGCGGGCAAGGTCATCGAGGTGATCAATCAGCCGGTCACCCTCGCGGGGCAGGTGATACAAGTGCGTGCGAGCATCGGCATCAGCACGTTCCCGGATCACGGCAATGATCCTCAGGCGCTGCTGAGTCGCGCTGATGTCGCCATGTACGCCGCAAAGGCGGGCGGGCGCAATCGCATCGTACAATTTAACGAGCAGTTGCATCTTGCCGCTGCCCGACGCCTCAATCTCACCGCACGCCTGCAGGCGGCCCGATCGATCAACGCGTTCGAGTTGCTGTATCAACCGCAAGTCGATATGGGTTCGGGGCATATCATCGGCGCAGAGGCTTTGATACGGTGGAACGATCCGTTGCTCGGCAGCATTTCCCCGACGACTTTCATCCCTATCGCTGAGTCCGACGGGCAGATTCATGCGATCGGCGAATGGGTGCTGGCCGAAGCGCTTGAACAGGGACGAAGATGGCTCGATGCGGGATTGCCGCCCATGCGCATCGGCGTGAATGTCTCTCCTGTTCAGCTCGAAGAGCCGCGCTTTCTAGAACGAGTTCAGCGCTCACTGACCTTGCACAGGTTCCCGCCACAATGGCTGGAACTCGAACTGACTGAAGGCGCGTTGATACGCGATATCGATACAGTCGAGCAGACGCTCGAAAGGCTAAACGAAGTCGGGGTATCGATCGCGATCGACGACTTCGGGACGGGGTATTCGAGTCTCGCTTCGTTGCAGCGCTTCGACATCGACCGAATCAAGATCGATCAGAAGTTTGTTCAGGCAATCGGTGTGGCGCCGCGCGGCGAGGCGATCATCAAGGCGGTGATCACACTGGCGGACGCACTTGGGTTTCAGATCGTTGCAGAAGGGGTCGAGACCGTCGAACAGCGCGACTTTCTAACGGAGAGTGGTTGTGTGATCGGACAGGGGTTCCTGTTTGACAAACCCCTGACGGCCGATGCGATGGACGCACGGTTGCGACAGCGCCTTCTGCCTCACGATACCAGTAATAAGGATAATGGATGCATAACCATTTGCGACACTCCCTAGTCGCACAAATCCTCGACTGCATCGTCGATGCGCACGATCGCCACACGATGCTTCTCGCCGCCCTCGTGTGCGCCGTCGGCATTTATGCGTCGATCGCGATTGCACGTCACGCCGCGCGATCGAGCGGCGCGGTGCGCATCCGGTGGGGTTCGACGAGCGTGCTGTCGAGCGGCTGCACAGCGTGGGCGACGCACTTTATCGTCTTGCTTGCCTATCAGCCTAATATGCGGGTGGCGTTCGAACCTGTTCTCACGGCGATCTCGCTGACATGCGCGGTCGTAGGTATCGGCGGGGGCGTAGTCGTGTCTCTCAGCAGCCGTCGCGGTCCAAGGCAATTCGCAGCAGGAGTCATTATTGGCGTGGGCGTCGCGGCGTTGCATTATGTAGGACAAAGCGCGTATCTGGTGCAAGGAACGATCAGATGGGATCTTACTCTGGTCATTCCATCGATCATTGTGAGCCTGCCGATCTTCGGGTTCTCGATGATGGCGATCGCAAGCCGCAATAGGACATGGCAAACATGTGCCGCGCCGTTGATGCTTTTGGGCATCGCCATATTGCACTTTTGCGGCATGGCGGCGATGACCTTGCAACAAGACCCCAGCATCGAGTTTCCGTCGGATGCCGTTGCGCCGCAGACGATCACACCAATCGTTGCAGGGATTTCTTTGGCGTTGATCGCGCTTGCTTTTCTGGGCTGGCGCTTCGATCTTGCAGCTACAGCCAGAATCCGTCAAGACAGGAAGAGGTTGCGTGATCTCGCGGATGTTGCGCTTGAAGGGCTGTTAATTACGCAGAACAACATAATCATCGCGGCAAACCGGAGCATAGAGCGCCTGTCAGGTTTGAAGCAGGACGATCTGACGGGAAGCGAAGTCAGCCGGCTTCTGCCGGCGCTCGAACTCACCACGCTTTTAGAGAATGAAGAGCGCGAAGCGAATCTCATTGGCATAGACGGGATCATCGTTCCAGTGCGCGTGCTGCGCTCCACGGTTCCACTTGGGCACAGTGTACAGACGGTCATCGCAGTGCGCGATCAGCGCGAAAGGCTGCGCACCGAAGAAAAGATGCGCCGACTCGCGTTTGCCGATCCGCTGACGGGCTTGCCCAACCGCACAAAGTTCACCGAGTTGCTGGAGCGGCATACGTGCACCGAACGACGCACCGACCAGGGCCTCGCAATACTGCTCATCGACCTAGATAGCTTCAAGATAGTGAACGATACCCTCGGTCATGCGGTAGGGGACGCCGTGCTGCAAGACGTCTCCATTCGACTTTCGACGCTCGTCAAAGACAGAGGTATCGTCGCGCGGCTCGGGGGCGATGAATTCGTCGTGATGCTTACCGGCGACGTCAGCGATGTATCCGCGTTTGATATTGCGAGCAAGGTCGTCGAGCAACTTGGTGCGCGGCCGTTTGATATCGATGGTAGAACAATTCATATCGGTGCAAGCGTCGGGCTTGCGTTGTTCCCCGAAGACGGCGGCGACCCCTCGTCGCTGCTGCGCAATGCCGATCTCGCAATGTATCTCGCGAAGAGCGAAGGCAAGGGGACGGTTCGGCGTTTTGAGAAGATCCTGCATGAGCGGCTTCAAGAACGGCAGAGCCTTGAAGCGGGTCTTCGCATAGCATTGTCGAGTGGTCAACTCGAAGTTCATTATCAACCGCTCGTCGATGCGGCATCAGGCCGTATTACGTCAGCCGAAGCCTTGGTGCGCTGGCGGCATCCATCGCTTGGACTTATCGCCCCCGCCACCTTTATTAGTCTTGCGGAGGAGACGGGGCTGATCGTGCCGCTCGGGACTTTTGTGTTAAAGACTGCGTGTGCCGAGGCTGCAACCTGGCCGCCTGAGATTGGCTTGGCGGTCAATCTGTCGCCTGCGCAATTTCACGACAAGTCGATTGCGTCGATCGTGGCATCGGCTATCGAGGATGCACATCTTCTTCCGCAGCGACTCGAAGTGGAGGTGACGGAAGGCGTGCTGCTTGCCGATACGGGCGCGACGCTCGAAACGCTCAACCGCCTGCGCAGCATGGGTGTTCGCGTTTCAATGGATGACTTCGGAACCGGTTACTCGTCCCTCAGCTATTTGCGCAGATTTCCTTTCGATCGATTGAAGATCGACCGATCGTTCGTACGCGGCATTCCGTCCGATGCGGAGAGCGTCGCGATCGCTCGAGCCATCATTACGATGAGCACGTGTCTTGGTTTGCTGGTGACTGTGGAAGGTGTCGAAACCGCTGAACAGTATGCCTTTGCGGTCTCAGAAGGTTGTACGAGTATTCAAGGCTATTACATCAGTCGGCCAATGCGGGCGGAGGCGTTCGCCGCGTTTTTGATTGCCTGGAATAATCAGGCACCGCCGAATCCATCGACGGGCAGAAAGATCGCTGAAAAGAGCATAGTGCTGCATCATAGCGACCTAAGGTCTGTTTTGAATTGGTAGACCTATGCAGCAGTCCCTGCAAGCTATATGTAAATAGTCGCGAAACATGGAGAAACACTTTGTGAGGACGGTACCACGCGGACGACGCGTCGTGAGATTCCACTACTTCGCGGGGAGTGGCATCCGGAAGTCTGCGCTGCACGTATCATCCGGTCGACCCGGCGCGACGGTCTGTCCACTCCGCCTCTAGCTTGATGCGTAGAGCGGATTGTTCGCGACGGCCGGTCGTGCGGCGTGCTAGTTTGATGCCATGCCGCATTACTTCTGCAACCGAGAACGATAATGGAAATCCGCTACCGGCTTCATCGACTACTCATCACTGAACAACCAGCTGCTGACGGCAACCGCTGCCCTGTGCTTCTTCGGATAATCAGCGCTGACGGGTAACACTTGCCCACGCTCTCTCTCGTTACCGAACCGGGTATCGATCGGGTATATCGCTCGGCTTTCGAGCGAGGGTTGAGCATGGTAGATGATGCTTGCGACAGTCGATTGACGAATCCACTGGACGAAGTTCAACCGCGCTATTAACTGCGCCGCTCAGCAATCAGTTGCTCTTTAGCCAATCGGCGCCCGTTCACAGCCGCCATGGCAGGTGTTGCACAGGCAGCAGTCAGTGCAGGAGCTCAATCTACGGTTCCCGGCGAGCCGCGCAACCGCACATAAGGTTCGAAGCCACCAGACGACCGTGCGTACCCTCCGGACTTCTTTTTTCCCATTAGCGTTATCAACGAACATGAGTAGCAGAATTGGACGTCAACAGCTACTGCAGACTAGTCAAGCTGCTCGCGCAGGAGAGCTGTGCGAACAATCCCCTCGGCGCGAAGCGGCGGCTCAGAAAGGTTACGAAAGGGCGTGCACAGAGAAGCGCTCGATCGATGTTTGGGTACGAACGTCGGCAAGCGGCGAGAAGCGGCCGGCCACGGGGCATCAAGGTTGCCGCCAAGGAACAAGCGTTGACAATCGAGAAAAGATTAAATGACTTACAGCGCAGTCCGCACGAACTGGCAAACTGAGACGTAACCGGTTTTGAGGCGGCTGGACGGCGGCATTACGGAGCAGATGTTGAGCTCCGAAGAAACGAATGCAACGCCGACTCCTGCCGCGACCGATGCCAGGACAGATTGCACGTCATCGGCCCGTTGCGTGATGCTCGGTGTAAATCCATGCTCGCTGCATCATGCGTCGACTTGCGCAGCTATTCCAGGTCCGCGCGCGCGGCGCAAGGCCAGGAGATCACAGTAGCGGTTGTAGACGAGCACCAGACCGTAAACATTACCTCTCAACCTGTCCAAACCGACAACGCGACTACTGCTTTCTACAGAAACATCGTGACGAAGCCGTTAGCCATGTATGGTAACCGTCGATGGTGGAAACAGATGAACAATGATCAGCATGATATTGAACAAAGAGTCCGTTTAGCGGGCAGCAACATGTTCGAGTTGCTGCTTTTTCGACTCGGCGCAACGCCTGGTACCGGCGCTCGCGAGCTCTATGGCATCAACGTTTTTAAGGTTCGGGAGATCGTGACAATGCCGACGCTCACGGAACTGGCGGGCTCGTCCAACAAAATTCTCGGCGTGGCGGACGTACGCGGCGAAATCATCCCGGTCATCGACCTCGCACGCGTCACGGGATGTACCCCACGCGAGGGAAGCCGTATTCTCTTGGTGACGGAGTTCGCTCGCACGACGCAGGGCTTCGCCGTCGAAGAGGTTGACGATATCGTGCGCCTCGAGTGGAATCGAGTGCTTTCGGCAGAGGGTCACTCCAGCGGTAAAGCAGTGACGAGCATCGCGCGCCTGGATGCCCACGCGGGCGGTCGGCTTGCGCAGGTCCTCGATGTCGAGCAAATTCTTCGCGACGCGCTGCCTGCAAGCGAACCGGAGATCAATGAGCAGAACACTGGACGCTTGACGCTGCCGCCGGGCGCACGAGTACTTGCCGCAGACGACTCCGGCGTTGCACGCGCCCTTATCGAAGAGAGCCTGAAGTCAATGGGGGTACCGTTGATTATGGCCAAGACGGGCCAAGAAGCGTGGGAACTGCTGGAGAAGGCAGGCGCAATAGCGGCGAAGGAGGGTAGGAAGGTCACGGATGACATTGCATTAGTGCTTACCGACCTTGAAATGCCGGAAATGGACGGCTTCACGCTTACCCGCAAAATTAAAGCCGCCGCTGCGTTGCAGATGATCCCCGTGGTCATTCACTCTTCATTGTCGGGATCCGCGAATGAACAGCACGTGCGAAAGGTAGGTGCAAACGCTTATGTATCAAAGTTTGTTGCGGCCGAACTTGCTGACGTAATGCGTCAGGCAATGTTACGGACAGCCGCGTGAACCACTCGCTCGACATCGCTTCGACGCCAACACTCTCGATCGCTAAAGATGCAGGCGGCAAATGGCAAGGTGGCCGACGGCCGAAAATTCATGTTGTCGGTCGTTGATCAAGTTGATTAAGTGATTCTCTTGTCCGTCGTTTCGATCGGGCAGCTGCATGCGTTCGCGAATGCTGAAGAGGGCAAAGAATTCGTTGACCTCAAAGCAGCGTACAAAACGCTTGCGCCGTCGGCTCACGATCTAATGCGGTACGAACTGCATTCGTTGCTCGGCTGACTGGTTGCAGCGAACCGTCGCAATTCAACTATTCACCTCGATGATCCAAACTGATAGACCTGTTCGGAGGTGGCGAATCAGCGCTCTCCGGCGAAGTATGCAGCCTTAAACTATGCAATGCATCTGAGCACTCGCTTAAGCATCCTCGTTACCTTTGCAACGCCCTGTGCACGACCGTGGACGGCTTTGTCGCGGACAGAGCGAGATCGCGAATTGACTACAGTATCAGTAGGATTGCTTATGTTGCCAGTGAGTAAAACTGCTGGGCATGAGAGCATCCGACGCCCCGTGCTTGCATTTGACCTTTGGCGATCATGTGCATGAGCTCAATGCCGCTCAGCAGTATCCAGGCACAACGGAACTTCTTGAAGCCAAGCATAGGCCGCGTGCGTCGCTTGACTGCCCGATGATCTTGCTCGATAACATTGTTCAGATACTTCTTCTGGCGAATCTTGATCGGTCTCGTACCAAGGCCGGATTCCGAGCCGTCATCAAGCGTCCAATCGTTCGTAGTGCTGGGGTCACATGATAGCCGACGTGACGCTTATTGCGACAAGCCGTTTCTCGGCCACCACGTACGCGACAACCTGAAGGTCGCGCCGACACGCTGGATAAGTTTAGTTTGAGTCAGACGTCAAAAGATGTTACAGGTGAAAGGCAGTTTGTTCGATCTCAAGCCACACCGAAAACATGTCCGCCTCCATTGGCCGACCAGTAAAGTACCCTTGAACTTCGTCGCATCCCCACTCTCGGACCTTTCCAAGTATTTCGGCGGTTTCTACCCCTTCGGCGACAGCCGTGAAGCCTAACTCATGAACGAGACGGATCACCGTGCGAACAATGGTCGCGTCACGTGGGCTATCGGAGACCGCTCTGACAAGCGCCTGGTCTATCTTCACGGTAGCCACGTCGAGATGGCTGAGTTGCGCAAGGTTGCTGAATCCGGACCCGAAATCGTCGATCGCAAGCGTCACGCCGAGCTCTCGAAGCTGACTTACCGCCAAGGCGCTGCGATCGGAATGTCGCATGAGCGAGCCTTCCGTTACTTCGATCTCCAATAGATGAGGGTTCACCCGAAAGCTTTTAAGCGTGGATTCGACCAACGGAACGAATCCGTCACGCGTCAGGTCCGATCCCACAGCATTGAGCGATAATCGAATTGTTGGATGGCTCGATTGCCACATCGCAAGCTGTCTTACGGCAGTTGCGAGCACCCAATCAGTCAGTGTGTTGACGAGCGCTGTGTTCTCGACGAGTGAAATAAATTCGCCCGGAGAAATGTCGCCAAGTTGGGGATGCCGCCAACGAACCAATGCTTCTGCGCCCAGGCAGACTCCATCGCTCAACCGCATGCGGGGCTGATAGACGAGGCGCAGCTGATTTTTCGAAAGCGCATCCTTAAACGAGTTAATCAGGAGAAACGCACGGTTGCGATGACGGCCCATTTCCGAGTCGTAGTACACCGCTTGCTTTTGCTCATCACGCGCACGCTCTACAGCGAAAATCAACGCAGCGATCAAGTCGGAGGGGTTAGCGGCTTCAACAAGTCGAACGACCCCAATCGAAGGCGTGACATCGATGGGCAGATCCGCAGCAACGGTCAAAGGTCGTTCGAACGCGCGGGTGACGCGGTCAAGAAGTTTTTCAATCTCTTTGCAGGACGCCTTCGTAACGAGACCATATCGCGCATAGCCGATTCGATAGAGCGTCATGCCTGGGCCGAGCGCGGCCGTGAGCCTTTTTGTGGTATCGACCGCCACGGCATTAATGGACTCCAGCCCGATAGCAATGACCATGCGGTTGATATAGTCCAGCGTGCATACATCAATGAGCACTGCCCGCGTAGTTGTCTCTACATCGGCTTCGCACTGCTCATCGAAAAGTGCTAGATCATCTAAGAATCGTGTCAGATTTGGAAGTCCGGTCACCTTGTCTCGGCAAGCCGTCGAGCGCAATGCGTCTATGCGCTGCGCGATTAAGTTGGCCAACGCTGAAAGGTGGGACCTCTCCCGAACACTGAAAGACGCCCGGGGCCGTGTACCAATGATGCACAACGTTCCAACAGCGTGGCCGTTGTTTGTTGTGAGCGGCGCACCCGCGTAGAACCGAATGAACGGCGCGCCGGCTACTAGCGGATTGTCATGAAAACGATCGTCATGATGGGTGTCGAGCACCACCATCGGTTCCCGGGACAAGATCGCATGGGCACAAAATGATGTCTCCCTTGATGTCTCGGCCACTGGCATGCCGACACGCGATTTGAACCACTGGCGGTCCGCGTCCACCAAAGTCACCAGCGAGATCGGCACGTCGAAAATGTCGGAGGCAAGGCGAGTTATGTCGTCAAAAAACGAATCGGGCGGTGTATCT
Source organism: Caballeronia sp. GAWG2-1 (assembly GCF_023631405.1). Taxonomy (NCBI): domain Bacteria; kingdom Pseudomonadati; phylum Pseudomonadota; class Betaproteobacteria; order Burkholderiales; family Burkholderiaceae; genus Caballeronia; species Caballeronia sp. GAWG2-1. The sequence goes on along the minus strand of NZ_JALQDD010000045.1, from coordinate 16,289 downwards.
AGCACACACGCGGAATGTAGTGTTCTTAGTCGAGCATCTTCATCGAGAGGGTAGGGCGGTGCGATCATTGCTTATTCACGCCAACGGAGTATCGCCCTCTCGCCCGACATCGGAATTGCCTTACTTTCGATCGGTGATAGCGCCGGTGCTCCCTCGGATGCTCCTTAGTTTGGTTAGATGGCCCGGACGTGTTGTCATGGCCGAAAATTGAACATCCTTAAAAGATGACGGCAGGCCGGGATGGAACTTGAGGGTTAAACCGTGCGTCAGCCTGTCTTCTTCGGACGAGTGGCAAAAGCCAACCGAAGAGGTCTACGTGCAAGTCGGCGCGCCGAAACCGTTTAGGCCTCGCTGATGGAAAAGAAAGCAACCGCGCCGGTAAGGTGTATCCCTTGATCATGAAGCGCCTGAGCGGCGGCCGCCGCCTCCTCAACCAGAGCGGCGTTTTGCTGGGTGACCTGATCCATTTGCGCGATGGCCTGATTCACTTGTTCGATGCCGCGACTTTGTTCGCCTGACGCCGCAGCAATTTCCTGCATGATGTCAGTCACTTTGGTCACAGCAGCGGTCACCTCAGCCATCGTCCGCCCCGCATCGCTTGCAAGGAGCGCTCCGTCCTGAACTTTTTGGACCGAGTTCTCGATCAAGGTCTTGATGTCCTTGGCGGCGCTTGACGAGCGTTGAGCGAGTGTTCGAACCTCGCTGGCGACGACCGCAAAGCCGCGCCCTTGTTCGCCGGCACGCGCCGCTTCTACTGCCGCATTCAACGCCAGGATATTCGTCTGGAATGCGATGCCCTCAATGATTGCGGTGATGTTGGCGATCTCGGTCGAGCTGTCGCTGATGCCGTTCATCGTTTCAACCACGCGGCCAACCACTGCGTTCCCTCGTCGAGCGATGTCGAAAGCGTTGCCCGCGAGCGATGCCGCATGTGAGGCGCTTTCGGAGTTGCTTTTAACGGCCGAATTTAGTTGTTCCATGCTGGCAGCGGTTTCTTCCAGCGATGCAGCCTGCTCCTCGGTGCGTTGGCTGAGGTCAGTGTTGCCGGTGGCAATCTCCCTTGCAGCGCATTCGACAGCGGTGCTGCTTTCTCGTACTTGGCCGATTGTTGCGGTCAATCGATCATTCATCTGTTGGAGCGCCCGCAACAGCGACGCCGTCTCGTCGCGACCTGAAACATGCAAGGTCGTTCGTAAGTCGCCTTGCGCGACCGCGTTGGCCGTCTGAACCGCGCGCTTAAGAGGCTCGACAATCGAGCGGGTGATGGCCGCTGCTGCACCGATCGCCAGCAGAATGGCGGCGAGACAAACGCCGAGCTGGATATTGCGGGTCAGGACGTACTGCTGATCATAATCGGCTGCGATATCAGCTTCTTTTTGTCGCGTGAGCGCCGCATACTCGTCTGTGGCATGGGTCAGCTTGGCAAGCAAGGGGCGGCACTCTGCGTTCATTTTCGCAATCGCCGCGTCCCGACGACCTGCATTCTCAAGCTCCAAGATCGCAGTAGCGACAAGGGCATAAGCCTGCTCAATCTCATCAATACGGCCAACGAGTGCGCGGGCCTGATCCGATGCATCGGGTCTCGCAACCAGCCGCTTGAGTTCCGTCAGATGTGCCTGAACGTCGGAATGGGCCGCGACGACATCCGTCTTCTCCAGTGCAAGATCAGACGCGGTGGTGACTAACACAATATTGCGCGCGGCGATGGCGCGTCGGTCGACCGCCGCGCGTAGTTGTGCGGCAACGTTTGCGCGCGCATTAACACCTTCCAAATAAGACTCGAATGCTTGTCGTGACTGATTGAGCGCGTAAATGGAGTTGATCGAAATACAGACCACCATGACAGCCAGAACCGAGAACGCGTATGCCAGCTTACTTTTGACGCTTAGATTGTGGAGCATCTTTTCTCTCAGGGAAAATACTTAATCTAGGTGGTTATTTGCCACTTTCTCGCAATACGGCCCGCGGCTGTACCCGAATATGCTTAACGACCGATACTTTCTGAAGCTGATACTGAAAACGCGAAGTTTGCGTTAGTTGAGTGTTTTCTTGGCAGTATTTCTTTCCGACAGCATGTCCCATTTCCAATAATAAAAAGACGCCGTCACAGGATGGCGACGCCTCTCTCAAGAAACTTCGTTTATCGCCGTTAAGCCAGCAGATAGTGCAGGGTGCTTTTGTGCCGAATGACCCTTGTTCTCCACTCATGCATTTTGGAAAAAAATGAAAAAAGAAACTTGGACGGTCAAGGCAAAGCTGGCCGCGTCATTCGGAACTCTGAGTCTGATCGTTCTTGTGATCGCTGGTATGGCCCTAAGCTCGCTTAACGATGCGAACGCGCGATTCGAGGGATTTATCAACGGCATCAATGCTCGTGCGGAAATGGCCACGGCCATCCGCGCCGCAGTCGATGACCGCGCAGAGGCAGTACGCAATCTAGCGCTTGTCACGACACCTGCGGACATTGAGCTTGAGCACCAGGCTGTCCTGAAGGCAGAGCAGACAATCGAGGTTCGTCTCGCCGAATTCAATCGGATGGTTGCTGGCGCTACAGACATGCCTGCGCAAGCTCATGAGCTCGCCACTGAAATTCCTCGCATCGAGGGGCTCTACCGGCCCGTCGCTCTTGAGATTGTCCGACTTGCCATGGACGGTCAACGTGAGGCCGCCATTGCTGCCATCAACAACAAATGTCGTCCGCTCTTGGCAGATTTGAAACGCGCTACCAACGCCTACACCGACGCAACCCATGCGCGCGCGGTAGAGATGGTCAACGAGGCGCAGATTCGATTCGAGCATCAGCGTAATCTGCTGGTAGTACTCTCCATTGCGACTTTGTCGATCGCAATATTTGCGGGTGCGATCATCACCCTCAGTATTCTGCGCGCGCTGGGCGCCGAGCCTGGCGTGCTTGCTACTATCGCGCAACGGGTTGCGAAGGGCAACTTACACGCGATCGACGGCGCTCATAAAACAGTCGATGGCAGCGTGCTGTCTTCCATGCATACCATGCAGGGTAGCCTCGTCAAAATGATTGGTGAGGTCAGGTCAGCGGCGGACAACATCGCCTCCGGTTCGAGTGAAATCGCCACGGGTAACATCGACTTGTCCTCCCGCACTGAACAGCAAGCATCGGCGCTTCAGCAAACCGCGTCCAGCATGGATGAACTGACCACGACGGTGAAGCAAAACGCTGAAAATGCGCAGCAGGCCAGTTCGCTTGCCGCACACGCATCAGACATAGCGCATAAGGGCAATCAAGCCGTTGACCAAGTGGTTCAAACGATGAGTGCCATCAGCTCGAGCTCGTCGCAAATCTCTGCTATCACTAGCATCATCGAGGGCATTGCGTTTCAAACCAACATTTTGGCCCTCAACGCGGCCGTCGAAGCGGCTCGCGCAGGTGAGCAAGGCCGCGGCTTTGCAGTCGTAGCAGGTGAGGTAAGAACGCTCGCACAGCGTTCTTCGACCGCCGCGAAAGAGATCAAGGATCTCATTACGACGTCTGTCGCACAAATCGCTGATGGCGCAGACCATGCGAACGACGCCGGCGTGACCATGACCGAACTCACGCACGCCGTGAGACGCGTCACCGACATCATGGGGGACATCGCCAGTGCTTCGTCCGAACAGAGTAAAGGTATCGAGCAAGTCAATCTTGCCATTACGCAGATGGATTTCGTGACGCAACAGAATGCAGCCCTCGTCGAAGAAGCAGCCGCTGCTGCGCAGTCGTTGGATGGGCAGGGTCGAAAACTTACGGATGCCGTATCGTTCTTTCACTAAGGAACGTCATACCAGAAAACATGCGCTGCCGGCCAAGGGCGATATCTATGCTGTTACGAAGGGCGTCGCTGACTGCGAAGTTGCGCCTACATCGCGAATACACGTATTGAAGTGCTTTATTCTGCTACTGGGTGCACTAATTCTGCTAGTACACGGAGGTCGCGCGATTTGGAGGTTCTTCCCGATTCGCTCACCAGGATAAGCAACCGATCCATGTCTCGTGATAGTCGCGCGATTGCTGCTGAAAACTGCTCGAGTGTTGTTCGGTGTACCTCGCAAGGGGCGACATGTCGGCCTCAAGGTGTACCAGTACGCTGCCGGGCGAGCGTGTTCCGTCCCGCAGCAACTAGCCCATCCGCTTTGGTTAGGAAGGTAGGTTGTGAACACCTCGTCGATGATCTCAGCACGGATACTCAAGCGGTCATTTTTTGCCTTGGAACTCCGCTCGCGCGGCTGGACCGCGCTGGCGACAGGATCTCTTTGCGGCTGGTTCTCACCGCTCTTGGGCAAGATAAACCGAATTGCTCTTTAGCTTACGTTAGTAAGATTAATGGACCACTAAAGGGTATTAGCTGAATTAGCGAGCATTACCCAGTGAAATGTTACGCGGGTGTATTGAGGTTGGTTCACCCGATGAGTCCGAGTTTGGCAGTCCAATCAGCGGTTTTGTCAAATCCACCCGTCAGCAGAATAGCGCACCTTGTTAGAAAAATTAATGAAGTTCAACAGTCGTCGTACACGGCGGCAAGGTTTGCAACAATCGCGTGCATTATGGCGCCAATCCTGTGGAACTCCCAAACTTGAGCCCAAAACACGCGCGTCCGCGGACAACCGGAATCCGTGGCATTCCGGATCACCCGCACTGACCGATTCATGTGCTGTAATTGTAACGTTCATGTCGTAGGCGCCTTTTGATATATTCGGCATTGAACGGGCCCGCCATCCAATTCAACTTATCGATTCAGATATAAATTTAATTAACTTCTATCCAGAATTTTGCAGCTAGCGCCTTTAAAGTCGACTGCATGATTTTAGCCGGACGCGTCATGGAGAATGGCGGACCGCTTCTGGGAGAAGTATCATGTGCTTACTTTAGACGGTAACGACATCGCGGAAATCCTCGTTGAGACTCGAAAGTGAAAAGTGGGAGGCACTTTCCTTGCTAAGAATGGATGCCCGCATGTTGCCGGCGAAAAGGAGCGATGCCATGAATGAAGACCAAGTCAAGGGAGTGGGGGAGAAGGTGAAGGGCAAAATCAATGAGGGCATTGGAAAAATGACGAATGATCCAGCCCAGGAAGCGAAAGGCGACGCACAGCAAGCAGCAGGCGAAGTGCGCAAAGATGTAGGCGACGCCAAAGAAGATCTTAAGGACGCGGCCAACGATAGGTCGACGCCGTAATGGATGTCTGACGTAGGACGGATGTACGCCCGCCTCCATCTCGCGGGCGTCATTCATCGCGGCGCTCAACAATCACTGAGTGCGTGAGTAGCAATCTCCACGTGGATTGTTCGTCCTTGTCTAGAAAAAATCTTTAGGATAGCTTAAGTTCATTCGCGAAGCTTTTTCAGTTCATAGCATAGCCGTCGCATCACATGTAGAGCTGCCGGCCGAACAGTTGCGTAGGCATCGCGATTGCGCTCTCGTCTGGAAAGTCAGCCTGTGCTGTTGCATTATTGGAGAAGTAATGACGAGCGAACGCGAAGACAGCGCATTGAAGTTTTACATCGCTGAGTTTCAACGGCTCGCCGCAAAAGGCGAGAATGGCGAAGATGTCTCCGAGCTAATCGCCATTCTTGCTGAAAACGCTATAAAGCACTTAGACCCGTGGAAAAGTGGAGGCCAAACCTACAACCGTCCAAAGCTAATCGCGCAGCTTAAGATGAGGGCTAATTACGTTGCTCACTCGTCGCCTAGAGCCGCAAAGGTACTGGAGGAGGCGGCAAAAATATTAGCAAAATAGCGGGTTCTCTTCTGCTCCGACAGCATGTCTTGTCAGTCGGCTAAACTACTCTCGCCTGGATGTTCTACCATAACATTTCAGCTTATTAGCGTGGTCCACCGCCCTATAGTTGGCGCTGTGCATTGTCGAGCGCATGAAGCTCTGCTCGATTTTGACACATTAGTCCGCGAGTATGCGAGTGCATTGACTTCGGCGGTAGCGCAAACCGCTGCCGGTGCCAACGGGACCGAACCAGAGCTGGTCAATGGACATTGTCAGCGACGGGTTGGCCAATCGTCGGCGCTTTCGCTGTCTGAACGTGGCGTCTCGTTCAGGTTGAAGCCGATCCGTTGAAACTGTAAAACGAGCTGCTCAAGTTTGTAATGTTGGTGCCGTTGATAGGAGGATGCAGCGCCTCGGCTGCTGTCTCTCAGTGGTTTCGCCCGCCCTCGGTGGCGGGCTCTTTTTGGCACCGCTTTCGGCGTTTTGACTGCACGAGGGATTGCTACCTCGAACCGTCCATGTTCGGCAAAAATGAATGCCGTCTAAGAACGAATGCCTCTTACGCTTTCAAAATGTATAACTTAAAGAACACCGTCGGCAATGACCCTGCCTCGTTTCCACGTAAAGCAAATCATGCAGCGATCAACCTAGCCTCGTACTCGACTGGAGTGCAAAATCGATAGAGGTGTGCAGGCGTTCTCGATTGTAGTAGTCCTCGATCCAATTGTTTTAACCGCTAATACGAGCACACCTTTCTTCGAGGGGCGTTAAGAGCGACGATTGCGTCCGCAACCCACATTGCGGACGCAGACCATGAGCGACGATGAATTTGACTTTCCGCCACTCCGAGTCATCCGAGAATGCTCCAATGGCAAACGAAGGTACGACCCTGACGGCGAACACGACCATTGGCTTGTCGCATGTCGTGACGTGGACGGGCAAGAAGTGGTCCGAACTGCGCAATGGTCCGGAAGGCTGGCGTTACGATCCGGCGCAAATCGGCGAGCCGGGTTCGCGCCTTGGCGGCGACCTCGCGTATATCCCGAAGAACGACGATGTGCAGGCCGCGCTGACCAGCCTCGATCCTTACATGAATATCGACAGCCACATGCGGGACCGGCTTATCGCCCGTTCTTCGGCTGGTATCGGTCGAGCGTGTCGAATGTGCGGCGGATCATCGGTGCGGAAGCGGCGCGGGTGAATCCGGAACTGGCTGATCTCGTCATCAGGCAGCGTCCGTCGGAGGCCACTAAGGCTACGTCGAAGGTGATGGGGCAGATCGTGCTGGCGTCGGACCATGCCCTGGCGAATGGCGGGTATCGGTTGAGGTGTACACAGGTGCCGAAGGGCGGGTTGCCGACGTGTGAGCGGTTGGGGGTGGCGGAGTGAGGGGGTAGGTCCCCTCGACCCCTCACCGCAAATGCCGCCCAATCGCCACAGCCACCGGCGCGGGCGGCGTATCGTTCTGATTGACCGCGATAAAAATCGCCGCGTCCTTGAACGGGTTCACGACGATCACTGAACTGAACCCGGCCGTCCCGCCGTTTTTCCAAATCTCCGGATGCAATCCCGGCGATCCGTTGCCATTGTTCGTCACCCACGCCATGCCTTGCTGCGCCACGCCATTGGGCAAGGTATATCGCGGCTTCTGTGCATCGCGCATGGCGGCGATCAACTCGGCGGAGACGGGATGCCCGTCGATCTCGCTATGCCCGAGATTCGCTTCACCGAAGCGCAGCATGTCGGCGGCGGTGGAGCGCATCGCGCCCGCCGCGTACCACGCGTAGAGCGGCCATTGCGGCGCGCGCTGGCCGTTGCGCAAATGGCCCTCGGCCGTGCGTCCCGGTACATCGACCGGGCCCACGAACGAACTCGTCATCCCGAGCGGCTGCAGAATGTCCGCCGATAGCTGTTCGTTCCACGCACGCCCCGTCGCATTCGCAAGCATCGCACCGAGCACGCCGATGCCCGCATTCGAGTATTCATAAGGGCGTGGCAGCGGTCCGTCCGGTGACCACGACGACACCCAGCGAAAGAAATCCGCCGACGTGTAATGGTCGATGCCGCGATAACGCAGATCACGCGGCGCGTCGGGCGGATTGTCGGGCATGCCCGAGCTGAAGTCGGCGAGTTGCAGCGGCGTGACGTTCTGCGCGGCGGGTTGCAGGGTGACGCCGTTGGGCATGTAGCGCTGCATCGGCGCATCCGGCTCGATCTGATGCCGAGCGGCGGCGAGCGCGAACAAGGTCGTCGTGAAGACCTTCGTGCACGAGCCTATCTCGACGATGGTATCGGCAGTAAACGGCGAGCCGTCGTCATGGCCGTGCCGTATGCGTAGTAGTAGCGCTTGCCGCGCAGCGACACGCCGACTATCGCGCCCGCCGCCTGATGCGAAGTAAGCAGCGGCTGCGGGTAGGTATCGACGACTTGACGGATCGCGGCGCTATCGTCGGCGGGTTGTTGCGCGGTTGCGGGAAGCGTGGCGCAGGCGGTGAGAAGCAAGGCGAAAGTGCGTTTGAACATGATCTTGTTATGGTTGGCTAAAACAATGCCGATGCGGTCGATAAAAGAGAACGATAAGAAGCCGACGCCCTCTCAACTCATAATCATCACGACGGTCTGACTCGGCGCAAGCACGGCCCCCATCGCGTTGTTCTGGTTCTGCGAGGTGGGCGTGGTGAGGCGCACGGCAGGACTGCCGGCGATCATCACTTTCTCGCTTCCCTGGGTGAACTTCGCCGGTCCCATAATCATTCCGGAACTGACGCCGCCCGCCACGCCGCCCTGATCGCCATTGGTCATCGGGATCTCGGCGCTCAAGTTGAGCGCGGGCGAGCCGCCTATCAATACGGTCTCGGCAGGCGGGGTGCCCATCGTGGGCATCGCTATATTTGGGTATGGCGTGGGCACCGGGCCAGCCGGTGTCGGCGTCTGACAGACATCGGGTTCGGCCATCAACTGCCCGCCGCCTATGGTCACTGCAAACATGATGTTTTCTCCGCGTGTTCCAGTGTTCGGTTCAGCCCAGCTCGATCTTCGAGCCGTCGATGCGCGTCATCTCGTCGGACTGCATCGTCGTATGGCGCGTGTGGAAGTGGGCGTGGCCTTCTACGCGCCAGCGCGCACTGCCCGTGCGCAGTTCATCGGTGCCTTCGACCCAGCGCGTGCTTTCCTGGGAGCGCTGCAAGAGCCTTCCAATCGTCGATACCAGCGACTTCGCCGCCATCGTCATGCGGCCGATGCCCGCATCCAGCACGCCGATGCGTGTCGTGGCCTGCTGCGTGACGAGTTCGGTTGTGACGCTTTCGAAGCTGAGTGCGCGCGTCCGTGCGCTCACGCATTCGCTACCATCCAGCGCGATTCGCGCCGCATGCACGCGCAGTTCGCCATCGGCGGTATTCAAGCGTGCGCCGCCGGGCAAGGTCAGCGTGGCCGTGGCCATGGCCGATGGCGCGCGCGTCAGCACGGCAAGCACATACGGCACGCACATGGATGCGGCCTTGCCCGCCGCATCCGGCAGCGCAGCGAGTGCGGGAAGCGCGGGGCAGACGAGCACGAGATCGCCGGTTTCGGGTTCGAGCAGGCAGCTCTCGGCACGTAACGCGCGTTCGATAAAGCCATCGAGAAACAGCCACTTGTCAGCGCGGCCAGTGACGATGGCGGTGCAGAGGCCCGCGTTCGCTTGCACAGTGTTCGATGAAAGGGATGCGTGGTCCATGATGTTCGTCCGTGTATCGATCGAATGAGTATTCAGCCTTGCCATGTTTCGGCGCGCAGGCGTAGCAAGTCGGTCGGCCGCGTGCGTTCGCGCGCCGCGTTGCCCCAGTGAGTGCGCTCGTCGATCAGTGCGTGGAAATCGGCATTGCCGAAGTCGGCGCGTGCGCAATCGGCTTCGCTGAGATCGACGTGCGAGCAATCGCAATCGATGAATAGCGCGCCCGTCAACGTCGCGCGTTGCAGGCTCGCGCCGCTCAGGTTGGCCTGCACGAAGCGCGTGCCGTCGCAACGTGCGCCGGTCATGCGCGCCGCGCTGAAATCGGCGATCACGAATTGCGCGCCCGTGAGGTCCGCGCCATCCATCTGTGCGCCGGAAAAGCGCACTTGTTCGCCGTGCGCGCTCGCGAAGCTCGCGCCGCCGAGCACGGCTTTGTCGAAGCGCGTCTGCGTGAGACGGCTACGCCCGAAGTCGGCCTTGACGAGTTGCGCGCCGGCAAACTGGCAAAGCGTGAGATCGCAGCCAGGAAAGCGTTGCCCGGTGAGATCGGCGTTGGTGAAAAACGCCTGCCGCAAGCTGGTGTCGGCGAAGACGGCCTGCGCGAGCTTGCCCGCAAGCGCGGTGAAGCGCGTGAGATCGGCGCGGCTGAAGTCGCATGCATCGAAGACGCAGCCGGTGGCATCGCAACGAAAAAGGCGCGCGCTCGCGAAGCTTGCCGCAGAGAGATCGCAGCGGTCGAACACGCTTTGTTCGAACTGCGCGCCTTGCAGGTTGGCGCCAGTGAGCACCGTCTGCATGAAGGTCGCGGTATGGCCGCGCGCCTCTAAGATGCTCCCGCCGGCAAGCGTGCTGCCGGACCACTGCGAGCCGTCGAGGATGACGCCGTCGAGTTTCGCCATCGACAGATCGCAGCCGCGTACTGTGGCGCGCGCGAGATTCGCACCCGACAGATCGACGCCGCGCAGATCGATACGCTCGAAGATGACGTCTTGCAGATCGCGGCCGCGCAGATCACTACCCGCGAGGTCCAGATCGGCGAGGCGCGCGCCAGGCGTGAGGCTGGCGGCGTCGAGAGCGGATTGATCGGAGCCATCCGGGCTAACCGAGCGGCCGTACGGATCAAAGTTAAAGGAATCCGACATGATCGTCTCTCAATGCTCCGCTTCCGCGCGGCCCGGAATCGCGAGCAGCGTGCGGTCGATGTTCGCGCCTTCCAGATTCGCCCGGCCGATGTTCGAGCCATAGCACTGCGCGCCGTAGAGATTGCTGCGCACGCACTGAGCGCCTTCGAGTTGCGCGCGCCGCAGCGTCGCGTTCATGAGGTTCGCGCGGCTCAAATCGGCATGCGTGAGATCGGCCTTGGCGAATTGCGCCGACTTCGCCTGCACGCCGACAAAGCGCGCGCCCGCTGCCTTCGCGCCGCTGAAGTTGGCGCGCTCCATGAAACTGCCGTCGAAGATCGCGCGGCTCATGTCGATGCCGATCCACGATGCCGCCGCCAGATTCGCTCGCGCCAGACTTGCGCCGCTCAGATCGGCGGCGAGGCCGGAGCGCGAGCCAGCGAGATTCGCCTGGTCGAAGCGCGCGCCCGCCGCGCGGACCGCATAGAGACGCAATCCTTCGCCGTCGATATTGACGAACGATGCGCCGTCGAGCGCCGCGCCATCGAGGCTTGCGTGGGCGAGGCTGGCATCGGTGAAATCGGCGCCGGACAGCGTGCAGCCTTCGAACGTCGCTTTGGGCGCGCCGCAGGCCACGGCGCGCAAGCCCGTCATGTTGGCCGCGTTGAATTGGGCATGGCCGCAGTTCGAACCTGCAAGCGATGCCGCGCTGAAATCGGCTGCCGAGAAATCGCCGGCTTCGAGTGAGGCGTCATCGAGACGCGCCGCCTTGAAGAGCGCGCCGCGCGCACTCGCACCGGCGAGCGATGCGCCACGCAAATCGGCATCGCTGAAATCGGCTTCGGCGAGCGTTGCTTTGCTGAAGTCCGCGCCCGCCAGACGGCTGCCGTAGAGACGCGCGCCGTCGAGCAGCGCGCCGCGAAAATCGGCGCGTTCGAGCGGCGCGTTCGAGAGATCGAGCTCGCTCAGATCGAGCCCTGCCAGCGATTCACCGGCGGCCACACGCGCGAGCACGTCTTCACGCGTGAGACGCGCTGCGATGGCGGGCGCGTCCGGCGGCGTCTGTGGCATTTGAGGCGCTTGCGGCGCCGTCGTGGCGGCTGAGGGCAAAACGGCCGTGAGCGCATCGAGGCTGGTGACGAAGGCATCGATGTCGAGGCTCGCCGCATCGCGGATGGCGGCGGCGGTTTGCGCGTCGTTCGACTGCGCCGCAAGCTGCTCGAAGCTCTTGCCGCTTTGCGCCAGCTTCGCCTGCATTTGCGCATGCGCTGCACGTACTTCGTCGCCGAGTGCGCGGATATCGGTGGTCACGCTCGGCTCCGGAGTCTTGCGCGCGGCGGCGACGGCTTGCTCCACTTCTTGCGCCGTCAGTCCGTGCTGCTTCATGACATCGCTCGTCATGGTTTCGACTTCCTTCATGAGACTGTCAAAACCTCCCGTCGATGACTTCGCTTGCGCCGCGACCGGTTCGGGCGGCAAGTACGGTTCGATATCCTTCGCGCTCAAACCATGCTGTTTCATCAGCGCCTGAGACTGTGCTTCGAGTTCCGCACCGAGCTTTTCAAGTTCGGCGAGGCCGGGGATCTCGGCAGGCACGGCGGCCGGCGCGGCAACCAGCCCGCTCGCAGGCGTTTCTGCGGGCGCGGGCGACGGCGCTTGCTGCGCGGTATCGGCTTGTGGCGCGGCAACGTCCTGTGGCGCGCTTTCCGCCAGCATCCACGCGTGGTAGGTGGCGAGCGGCGCGGGCGCATCGCTCATCGCTTCCCATGCGGCCACTACGTGCGTGACATCGTCGGCGTCTTCATCGGCGATGGCGGCCACCGCGCGATACAGAATCACGCCCCGCTGACTCTCCGGAAAGAGCCACACGGTTTCCGCACGCGCCGCGCATTCCTCGAAATGCGCGCCGTCCGCCGAAAGCCGGTTGACGAAGCAGCGCGCGCGCAGCCCCGGCAACTGACCCTCCAGAAGCGCTTCGGAAGGATGCATGTTTCGCACGGCGATGCGCTCGTCGCCGATCCAGAAGCCGTCGATACGCTGGTCGGCGGGCGCGGTGCAGAAGTAGTCGGTCTGCGTGCCTGCCGGAAGATGCGGAAACGTGGCGGCGAGCCATTGATCGTCGAATGCGCCGAGAAACGCCGCCCGCCGTGGCGCGCTTGCGGTTTTCGCCCAGTATCCGGCGGGATCGCGGACATCGCCGGACTGCGCGATCAGCCGGCCCGGTGCTTCCACGTTTGGCAAGGGCTGGCGCGTCGCACCCGAGGGCAACGTCACTGGCGCCGCGCCGCGTCCCAGCGGATTGGCCGCAAAAGCGGGACCGCCGTAAGCGCGCGATGCGTCCATCGGCATGCGCAGAAATGGCTCGGGCTTCGAGATGCCCAATGCTTCGAAGTAGCGGTCACCCGAGACATACAACTCCTTTTGCGCGCCGCCAATCTGCACCGTAGTCGCCAGAAGCGTCGCGGGCTGTGGGCCGGGCGCGAAAGCCGCACCATATGCGAGCCATTCGCCGCGCGGCTTGGGAAAGCCTGCATCGAGCAAGGCGTCGTTGCCCAGTGCGAGGGCGCTCGACTGCCACAACGCGCTTTCGCTATCGAGATGAGCGACGCCGCGCCGATCCAGCGGGAACATCGCAAGCAGTCCAATCGCAAGCAGATCGCGCCGCTCGAAACGCAGGGTTCGATGCAACACCGCGAGGTTGTCCGGTTTGACGATTTTCATGGCGGGTTCCGGTTCAGCCGAGCTTGATGAGCGGGCCGGCAATGGCGATGCCGGTTTCGCTGGCGGAGAACTGCGTCGTCGCGGGACCGGTGATGTAGACGCCGCGATCGTCCGCGACGAGACCTTGCGTGCCCGCTGGCCCCTGGTACGACAAACCCGTGCCGGTGGCGGCGAGCGACAGCGAACTCTTGGCCGGGGCCGCGCCTACGCTGACGAGGAACGAGGCCTCCGACAGCTTGAAGCTATCGGTGGGACTGGACGTGCCGAGCGATCCGACGATGCTCGCCTGCGCGCCGTTGGAGATGACGAACGATGGCCCGCTCGTATCGAGGGTCGGCGCGCTGCCGTCCTGAATGACCGCGGGAATGCCGGTGGTCCCGAGCGTGACGCTGTTCTTGTCCACCTTCACGGTGGCGGACGAACTCGCCGTCAGCATGCCCGGACTCGCCACGCCGGACTGAAACGTCAGCGCGGTCGAACTATCCTGCAGATATACGGCGGAGAGTCCTGCGCTGAGTGCCGAACCCTTGGTGCGGCCGAGGCTCGCATAGCCCGTCGGCATGGAGAGCGAGGCCTTGTTGATGGCGGGCAAAGGCAGGTCCGAGAACGAACTGGACAGATTGCAGCCGTTGGCGTCGAGCTTGAGCGTGCTGATCTGCTTGACCTTGTCGAGCGCATCGGCCACGCGCTTCATCAACACGCCGATGAGCACGCCGAAGCCGACGTTCGCGCCGAACGCGATGGTCGACGTGGCCAGCGCGGAGTCCAGCATCATCTTGTTGTTGTCAAAGTCCTGCGGCGTGGTTGCGGCCGCCCCGCCCGTCGGGGCGGCAAGGCCCGCCGAGGTCGCGCCGATCGCCACGTTGGTGGCGAGTAGTCCGCCGAGCGCGAGCTTGACGTTGGTGAGCGCGGCTTCGGCTGCGCCCCATGCGAGCGTGGCGGCGGGGTCGCAGCCTCCGGTGAGCTGCACCGAGTCCTTCGCCTGCGTGGTGCTCGATTCGGTGAGCGAGATGGTCTTGCCGCCCGACATGCTGAGCGCGCCGGAATAGTTCCAGCTCACGTTGCCGCTTACCGATGCGGACACCGTGCCGCCCGCGAAAAGGCTCGTGGTGGTGCCGACCGAAACGGAATTGGTCGCGCCGATCGTGACGCTGTTCGACAGACCAGCGGTTACCTTGGAGGCGCTGCCGAAGGTGAGATTGTTGTTGTTGCCGAGCGTGTAGGTCAGGATGCTCATGTTCTTCTACCTGTCAGTCTCAGATACTGCCGATAATCATGTGCGTGCTGCCGTCGGGGGAATACATCCACATCGACTGGCTGCCCTGCGTGTCGTTCATCAGCAGTTGATTGCCGCCGCTGGTGGCGATACGGTTCTGCGCCGGGTTGATCTGATTCACCACATTCGAATTCACCGAATTCGGCACCGTCCCGACGATCACCGGCTGGTCCGGATCGCCGTCGATGAACGCGAGCAGCACTTCCGCGCCCTTCAACAACGGGAAGTGCATGCCGTGGCCATCGCCGGAATAGGGCGTCGCCATGCGCACGCGCGCCGAGCCTTTCGCCGCCGCCTTGTCGGTGCGATCGAAGGGCAACTGCACGGTGTACTGGCCGTATGCGTCGAGTTCGGCGTAGTCGCCGCTGCCTTCGGCATCGACGGTGCCGGTCAGCGTGCCCGCGATATGCGGCCGCACCGTCGTGCGCGGGGCGCGATACTGCACATCGGCGCTGATCGCTGAAAACGAATTGCGATAGATGATCTCTTCGCGCGCTTCACTGCTCGCGCTGAAGGGCGTCTTAATGCCCGCGAGCAGCGCGCCCGCCTGCGAGCCTTCGTGCGTGATCTCGGTCACGAGATAGCGGCCGTTGAAGTCGTCGCGATAGTGATGCGACAACTGCATGAAATAGCCGCTGCGCATTCCCACGGCCGTGCCCTGGCCATGAAAGCGCACGCCGCCGCAAAGAATTTCCTCTGCGCGCAGATTGGCGTAGCGCGCGCCTTCGTCGGCGTCGCGGAAGTTGTCGCCGTAGAACATCGCTTCGCCGAAGCCTTGCGCGGATACGGCCGCCTCGACCACCAACGGCAACGATGCCTTGCGGTAGTTGTAGTCTTGCAGCACCACCTTCGCGGGCAGCGGCTTCGTGCGGCACATAAAGCTCTGCACCGAATCCGGCGCGACACCGGTATCGAGTTCGTCGGCGGGACGATAGTTCACGGGCAGCGCATCGGCAGCGTGCATGGCGCGGTCATCGACGATCGTGAGCGTGTCCGCCTCGCCGCTCTGCGCGAAGTAGTAATACATGCCTTCCTTCTCCAGCCAGCGCGACATGAATTCGAAGTGGCTCTCCTGGAACTGACAGACATAGCTGCGCGGACGGTAATCGCCCGTGAGTTTGAGATCGACGGCGCTGCCCGTAAGCTGCGCGTCGCGCAGCACGCCGCCAAGAATCTGCGGGATGGTCTGCTCGTTCAGATAAACCTCGCAAGTGCGCGTGAGCGTGAGCCGCCATGCACGCGGCATCAGCACCGCCCGATAAAACGTATAGCCGCCCGCGTGATGCAACTGATCGAACTCGGCGAGCATGCCGGAGTAAGGCGTCGTGCGCGAAGGATCGTCGGGCGCGCCTATCTCGAAGGTCGCGTTGTTCTGCAACATCTTCGTGAGGTCGATGGCGGCATCGTCCGAAACGAGCGTCATTTCGAAGCGGAACAACTGCGAGATGGCTTCACGTCCGTGCATGCGCACCACCGAGAACGTGTCGGCAGCGTAAGCGTCGGAAACGAAGCTGAAGCGCTGATTATTGGCGAGTCGTGCGGAAAGCGAAGTCATGGCGGCAGTTGGCGGGATGGTTCACGAACGCGTGCCGTGGGACATCCACGGCGCACAAGCTTCAAGGTCAGGCCTTCGGAGCAAGCCAGGAATCTTCGGCTTCGATGCCGTCCGGCTCGTAGGTCCACGTGATCTTTTCGTAGGTGAACGCGAGATCTTCCATGTGACC